>DASWRZ010000204.1:0-18543 GCA_036402935.1 Actinoplanes sp. | reverse complement strand
CCCGGCCAGCCCCGCGTACTGCTCGGAGATGGCGCTGAGCAGCGCCTCGCGTTCCGCGTCGGGCCGGAAGGCCCAACGGACCTCCGGCAGGTAGTACCAGGCCGTGACCGTGCTCTGGGTGAAGGTCAGGTGCCCGGCGATTTCGCTGATCGCCAGCTCCATGGCCGGATCGCGGTCGCTGAACTTGATCTTGTTGGGCCGCAGCGGCTTGACGTCCTGCGAGCGCGGGCGCACCGGCAGGTTCCGCGGCTCGGCTTTCTTCTCCTTGCGCCTGGCCGGGGCCTTTTCCTTGCGCTTGGCCGGCCGGGTCTCGGTCGCCGGGACCAGCGCCGACTCGGACTCGCTGCGCATCGGTGGGGCATAGGCCGCGGGCGCGGCCGCCGACATCGTGGTCACTCCGGGCGCTGACGCTTCCGGCTTCATTTGCGTACGCGCGGAAGGCAGCCCCGCAGCCGGCCACCGTGGCGCCTGCGCGGGTGAATTCGTGGCCGGCGGCTGGGTCGGCGAGGCCGGCCAGTCGTCGAAGTTGGGCCAGTCTCCGGTGCCGGCCGCGGAAGGCGCCGGAGTGGAGGGTGCCGGCCCGTCGAAGTAATCGGTCCGCGGCCCGGCGGGAGCCCGCGCCGGCTCCGCGGGCGGCGCCGAAACCGGGCCGGTAGCGGTCGATGGAGGCGCCGAGGCCGGCGGAGCCGATGCCGGGAGTCCGGAAATCGGCGCAGACGAGGGCGGCCCCTCAAAGGACGAAGCGCGCGGCGCCTCAAAAGTGGGCGGCTCAAGGGCACGTGACGTCCCCGCAACCGGAGGCGCATCGAGGGAGCGCGCTGGTGCGTCAAAGGACGGCGCCGGCGGTGCGTCGAAGGACCACGGTGCGTCAGAGGACCGCGCCGGCGGTGCGTCAGAGGACCGCGCTGGCGGTGCGTCAGAGGACCGCGCTGGCGGTGCGTCAAAGGACCGCGCTGGCGGTGCGTCAAAGGGTGGCGCAGGTGCGTCGAAAGAGCGCGCAGGTGGCGCGTCAAAGGATGCCGCTGGCGCGTCAAAGGATGGCGCAGGCGCGTCAATGGATGGCGCAGGTGCGTCGAAAGAGGGCGCCGGTGGCGCGTCGAAGGAACGCGCCGGCGGCGAGTCGAAGGACGGTGCGGGCGTCGTCGCCGGCTGGCCGCCCGGCTCTCCGAACTCGAATCCGAAGTCGAGATCAGAATCGGACTCCGGCGGCGCCGCCGCGGCCGCTCCCGACCCTGGAGACGACACCGGCGTCGGCGTCCCTCCGAACAGGTCGAGGAACGGCGAGTCGATGTCCAACGTCGTGTCGACGGTCGCGTTGCGCGGCCGCACCGGCTGCGGCGCCTGGAAGACACCCACCGCACCGTGCCCGGGCGCGGCGACGAATTCTTCGACCGGCTCGGCGGAATCAGACGGAGAGTAGTTATCCGAACGCATACCGTTACTCTGCCTGCCGGAGTCAAGGGCATCCGCGCGGGGATGCCCGTGCGGGAAGGATTCGGTCATCCGCCGGCCCCGAAGGAGAGCACCGCTGAACTGGTCATACCAACTCCTCCCGAACCCGGATGCGAGTGGCGACAAGTCTCGGATCGCGCTGCTCGACCGCTGGTTCGCGGGTGCGGCGCCAGTCGGTGAGCGCGGTGCGGATGACCATTCGGGCCGGCCGGTCCGGATCCACATGCCGGAAGATGTACGACGTCGTGACCATGGCCAGCGCGATCTCCCAGGCCGGGAACGGATCGAACTGGAACGTGATCAGGTAGTGGATGAACCAGAACAGCGGCACCAGCACCACGAAGAGGCCGTACTGCGCGTACGGCAGGTGCATGGGCAGGGTGTAGCCGGGCGGCCCCAGATAGACGAGGCGCGCCCGATAGATGTCGTCGTCGGTCCGGAGGCGCATCTCAGTTGAAGATCAGCTTGACGAGATAGTCGCCGAGGAAGAACAGAGTCGCCGCACCGGCGATGAACGCGAGGCCGACGATGGCGATCGCGGAGCTGGTGAGCACCTTGGAGATCTCGCCCCGGCTGGCGCGTCCGATGAAGATCACACCGAGGACGGCCAGAAGAATGGGGGCGATGTTCTTGGCGAAGAAAGTGACGACGCCCGTGGTGTCGATACCCGTCGGCGCCGCTGCTGCGAGCGTACCGTGCTGGAGCGCCGTGAAGGCGTGAGCGGCGAGCTCGGTGGCGATCATTGATAAACCTCCCCGTGCCCGGTAAGGGGGTGCCGGACACGCTGCAGTTGTGAAGCCTCACGGCGTCGCCCATATCGTGCTACTTCCAGCTCACCGCGTCGAGTGAGCGGTTGCGGGCTTGCCATGCTCATCTGCTCTCTTCGGTTCCTTCATGATGCCGCAGTTCCGAAGAGTACGGCCCGTACTTCTTAGCTACAAGCGTCTGATTCGTTACGCAAGGTAAAGGCGTGCGTGAAAATGAGTCACGGTGGATCGTACACATGTTCGAACGCCATGGTCCCCGTACCCTCCTTCCGTGACGACCAAGCCGAGGGATGCCCTGCTCATGGGCGCCGAGTCAGCCAGCGAAGATCACCCGGTCGTGATGGGGATCCTCAACGTCACGCCTGACTCTTTTTCCGACGGCGGCCGATACGCCGACGTGGATGCTGCCATCGAACATGGCATAGCTTTGCAACAGGGCGGGGCGGACATCGTGGACGTCGGCGGGGAGTCGACCCGGCCCGGTGCCGAGCGGGTGGACGCGGTCTCCGAGGCCGCCCGGGTGGTCCCGGTGATCACCGGGCTGGCGGCTGCGGGCGTACGCATGAGCATCGACACCACTCGCGCCTCGGTGGCCGCCGCGGCCCTCACCGCGGGCGCCATGGTGATCAATGACGTGTCGGGCGGACTCGCCGACCCGGCGATGGCGGGCGTGGCGGCCGACGCCGGCTGCCCGTGGATCCTGATGCACTGGCGTGGACACTCGCGCCGCATGAACGAGCTCGCGGTCTATCGGGACGTTGTCGACGACGTACGCAATGAGCTGCTGCAACGGGTCGACGAGGCGGTCGGCGGCGGTGTCGATCCGGGACAGATCATCCTCGACCCGGGCCTCGGATTCGCCAAGAACGCCGAGCACAACTGGGCCCTCACGAGGCATCTCGACGCCCTGATCGACCTCGGCTTCCCGGTGCTCTTCGCGGCCAGCCGCAAGACCTATCTCGGCCGGCTGCTGGCCGCTCCGGACGGCACTCCGCGCCCGGTCGACGAGCGCGAGGCGGCCACGCTGGCCACCTCGGTCCTGGCGGCCGCCGCCGGCGTCTGGGGGGTTCGGGTTCACGACGTACGGGCCACCGCCGACGCGCTCGCCGTCTGGCGGGCCAGCGGAGCGCCCAGGATCAGCGCCAGGACATCGAACCGTTCCGGGTCCCACGGGCGTGCTGAAGAGTGAGCCCGGCACCGGAACGGGTGAGGTGTGCCGAACCGCCCCACCCGTACGGCAAGGTGGGTGGGAACGGATGGAGGGGCTGACCGTGAGCGACCGGATTGTGCTGACCGGCCTGCGGGCCCGGGGCCGGCACGGCGTCTACGACTTCGAGCGGGAGCAGGGCCAGGATTTCCTGGTCGACGTCGCCCTCGAGATCGATCTCGGCAAGGCGGCGGCGACCGACGACGTGGCCGACACCGTGCACTACGGCGAGTTGGCCGAGCGCCTGGTCGCGGTGATCGCCGGCGAGCCGGTCAACCTGATCGAGACGCTGGCCGACCGGCTCGCCGAGGTCTGCCTGACCGATCCGCGGGTCGCCGCGGCCGAGGTCACCGTCCACAAGCCGCAGGCACCGATCCCGCACGACTTCGCCGACGTCGCGGTCACCCTGCGCCGCGCCCAAAGCCGAGCCCAAAGCCGAGCCCAAAGCCGAGCCCAGAGCCGCCACGAAGGCCGCGAGCGGGGGTCGCGATGAGCCGGGCCGTCCTCTCGATCGGCAGCAATCTCGGCGACCGCATCGCCAACCTGCGGCTGGCCGTCAAGCTGCTCGGCGACTGCGTGATGGTCGCCAGCGGGGTCTACGAGACACCGCCCTGGGGCGACCCCGACCAGCCCTCCTATCTCAACGCGGTGCTGCTGGTGGTCGACCCCGGTGCGGCCCCGCGCGACTGGCTCGAGCGGGCGCACGCCTGCGAGGCCGCGGCCGGCCGGGTGCGCGACCCGCAACGCCGGTTCGGCCCGCGCACGCTCGACGTCGACGTGATCGCGGTCTGGGACGCCGACGACCAGCCGGTGATCCGCAACGAACCCGAGCTCATCCTGCCCCACCCGCGTGCGCACGAGCGCGCTTTCGTGCTCCGCCCGTGGATCGACATCCAGCCCTACGGGCAGCTTCCCGGGCAGGGCTGGCTCACCGATCTGCTCAACGCGCCGGCGCTGGCCGACGAGATCGCCGCGATGCAGCCGCGCGGGGACCTCCCGTTAGAGTCGACGTGAGCAGATGAAGTCGGCCAACCGGAGATGACGTGAGCAGTAACCCGGAGTCGCCCAAGTCGGACCCGTCGATGCGTCCGACCAGCGTCTCGGTGCTGATCGTCGCGGCGCTCGCCGCCGCCGCGATCGGCTGGCTCCTGCTCAGCTTCTCCTATTCGCTTCTGCCTCGGCTGCCGTGGTCGCCGGTGATCGTGCTGGCCGTGCTCGCGGTGGCCGAGGGCCTGCTCGCGCAGAACACGAGCGCTCGCATCCAGCGCAAGCCGGGCACGCCCCGGGTCGACCCGCTGGCCGTCGCCCGCTACGTCGCGCTCGCCAAGGCATCGGCGCTGGTCGGTGCGCTCGCCGCCGGGTTCTCGGCCGGCCTGGTCGCCTGGCTGGTGCTCGAGCCGACCAAGGCCGCCCGCGACGACCGGCCGACCGCGATCGGCGGCCTGGTCGCGGCCGTACTGCTGGTCGGCGCCGCGCTCTGGCTGGAGCGGGCCTGCCGGGTTCCGCCCGACCCCGACCGCACGGACGAGAACGATTCGGATCGGCCGTCCGGCCGTCGTTGATCGCCCACATCTGGGCCTTGAACCGAGCACTGCTTCTATCCGTATGCTCTGGGCACGGGCAACCCAAGCCCCGAGTTCGGCGTGCGCTCTCGACCCCACCGAGGCGTGCCCTGGGAGGCGGACGAAATGGCGTACGACGACGAGACTCCGTCCGACCCGGCGGCCTACCGGGCCAACACGCTGGCCGCCGCCGAACAGCGACGCCGCGCCGCCGAAATGATGGACGAGACGACCGCCGACGCCGGGGCACCCGAGCCGGTCGCCGAGATCGAGGACGACGGCCGTGACCGGCTCGGCATCCACCTCGGCTGGGAGGTCGTGCTGCTGCTCGCGGCGGCCGCGTTCGCCCTCCTGCTCTACCGCCTCGACCCGAGCACGCTGAAGCGGCCGGCCCTCGACACGCTGCTGGTCACCGGGGCCGCGATCGGCCTGCTCGCGATGGGCGGCGGCCTCACCCTGCGGGCCGCGGTGCCCAACCTCGCGATCGGCCCGATCGCGCTGGCCGCCTCCCTGCAATACGCCCAGCAGGGCGATCAGGGCCTGGTCAAGGCGATGCTTCCGGCCGTGCTTATCGCCGCCGCGGGCGGCCTGGTGGTCGGCATCCTGATCCTCGCGCTGCACGTGCCGGGCTGGGCGGCCACCCTGGCGGCCGGCCTCGGAGTGGTCGTCTTCGACCAACTGCCCACCGCCCCGGTCGCGGTCCAGGGCGACTACGACCCGAAGAAGCAGGCGTTCTTCCTCTTCGGCGGCTTCGCGCTGCTGGCCGTGATCGGCGGCGCGCTGGGCACGATCACACCCGTACGCCGGTGGCTCGGAGGCATGCGCTCGGCCGGCGACCCGGCCCGCCGCCGCAGTGGTGCCGCCGCCGTCCCGGTGATCGGCTCGCTGATCCTCTCCTCGGTGTTCGCGGTCGCCGCCGGCACCCTGGTCGCCGCGCAGGCCACCCGCCCGGTCGTCCCGGGCACCGGCCTGGAGTGGACCGGCATCGGCATCGGCCTGGCTCTGCTGGCCGGCACCAGCGCGTACGGGCGGCGCGGCGGCATCTTCGGCACCCTGTTCGCGGTCGTCGCGATGACGCTGTTCCTCGACTACTCCGACCGCAAGCACTACGACATCGCGCTGTTCGCGACCGCGGCGTGCGTGTTCGGGGCCGGCCTGATCATCACCCGGCTGGTCGAGACCTACGGGCGGCCGTTCGCGGGCGGGGTGGGTGCCGACTGGAGCTCGGCGCCGACCACCAACGGCAGCAACTGGACGCCCGACCTGCCGGAGAATTGGACGCCGACGACCACGGCGGCCCGCAGCGAGCGCTGGGATGACGGGCCCTGGGGATCTTCCCGCTGACGGTCGTGGCGGCGGTCCTATGCTTGCCGTCATGACGTCACCGAGCTTCGCCGAGCTGGACGCCCTGCCCACCGAGGAGCTGCGCGAACGCGCCTTCGCCCTGGCCCGGCACCGCCGCGACATCGGATTCTTCTGGTCGGTCTTCAAGCACCTGCCGGATTCGGACGAGGCGGCCGAGCTGGACGGCGCGCCCAACTCGATCGGTCCGACGATCGACGAGGCGGTCGCCCTTTTCCGCGAGCTCGAGGGTCACGGCTACGGCGACCAGGAACCGCTGTTGCGGGCCGCGTTTATCGACTACCTGCAAAAACACTAACAAAAAGGGCATTTATCATCGTCGTTTGAAAACGGCGTCCAGCTGGGAAATTACCGGCCATGGCTCTCGGTAACCGTTACAAATCTGCGCCGGGTGCGGGCACGCTGGCCGCACTCATTCTCGTCCTGGTCTTCGGCAGTCCCTGGTACTCCGACTGGGCGAGCAAGAACACGAACGCCAACACGGCTGGTGGCTGGTGGCTGCGCCTCCTCGCCTGGCCGCACTGGGAGTTCAACTCCAACGACTCGCTGCGCTCGATCCTGGTCGGCGACCTCAAGGCGATTCTGCTCGTCGTGCTGACCCTGGTCTTCCTGATCCTGCTGCCCGGCTCGCAACTGGCGCGGGCCCGCGGCACGATCAGCCAGTTCTTCGCGGGCTGGAGCGCGTACATCTTCGCCGGCGGCTTCGCCGCCCTGCTGACCACCCTGTTCCTGAAGAACCCGTCGCTTCTCGGCGCGTTCCAATCGGCCGGCAACGGTGCCGCCTACGGCCTTTTCGTCGGCTGGATCGTCGGTTTGGCCACGCTCGGCGGCTACCGCGGCAAGAGCTGACTCCTCCGGTCCGGGGCGCCGCGGCGCCCCGGACCATCGGTTCGGTCGCTCTCAGACCGTCGCTTGCGCTTCCTGATTCGGTACGTCGAAAATCGCGCTCCGCGACACGACGCCGACCGGACTCCCGTCCTTGACCACCACGACGTCGACCGAGTCGGCGGTCAGCATGGCCGCCAGTGCGTCGTAGAGGGTTCCGTCCTCGCTGACGGTCGGCGCTCCGGCGGCCGGCGGGGCCTCGCCCAGCGGTCGCATGGCGTCACGCACCGCGGTCACGGCCAGCCGCCGGACGCCGCGGTCGGTGCCGACGAAATCGCTGACCGTCGTCGAGGCGGGCCGACTCAGAAGTTCGGCCGGTGGGGCGTACTGCAAAAGCTTGCCGCCCTCGGCCAGCACCGCGATCCGGTCGCCGAGGCGCACCGCCTCGTCGATGTCGTGGGTGACCATGACGATGGTCTTGCGTACCTCGGCCTGCAGCTTGAGGAACTCCTCCTGCAGCCGGGCCCGGACGATCGGGTCGACGGCCGAGAACGGCTCGTCCATCAGCAGTACGAGCGGGTCGGCGGCGAGCGCCCGGGCCACGCCGACGCGCTGGCGCTGGCCGCCGGAGAGCTCCTGCGGATAGCGGTCGCCGTAGCGAGCCGGGTCGAGGCCGACCAGTTCGAGTAGCTCGTCGACCCGGTCGCGGACCTTCTTGCGTTCCCAGCCCCGCAGCGTGGGCACGGTCGCGACGTTTTTGCGGACCGTGTAATGCGGGAACAGTCCCACATTCTGGATCACGTAGCCGATGTGCCGGCGCAGCTCGACCGGGTCCTGATCGAGGATGTTCCGCCCGTCGATGAGGATCTGTCCCTTGGAGGGCTCGATCAGCCGGTTGATCATGCGCAGGATGGTCGATTTGCCGCATCCGGACGGTCCGATCAGCACCGTGAGTTCACCCGCGCGCACCTCGAGGCTGAAGTCACCGACGGCGACCGTGCCGTCGGGATAAACCTTGCCGACGTCCTGCAGGGTGATCGAGGCCGCGCTGCGGTCAGCGCCCGCCTCGTTGATCGCGGTAGCGTCCACGTATGTCCTTCCTGTGGGCCCTGCCGGCCGTCCGGCCGCTCGCCGCACCCGCCGATGACGGGCCGGGAAATCCGTGGTTCTCCTGGCAGTACATCCACGACAACGCCGGCACCCTGCGTAGTGCGCTGCTGTACCACGCCGGGATGACGGGGCGGGCGGTCATCGTCGCACTGGTGGTGGCGTTGCCGCTCGCGATCATCGCCTACTGGATCAAACCGCTGACCGGGCCGATTCTTGCACTCTCCGGCTTCCTCTACACGATCCCGTCGCTCGCCCTGTTGTCGGTGCTCGCGCCGCTGGTCGGCACCACGACGGATGTCACCGTCCTCATCGCCCTGGTGCTCTACGCGCTGCTGGTTCTCGTACGCAATGCGTTGAACGGCCTCACCCAGGTCCCGGCCGAGGTCAGGGATGCCGCACTGGGTATGGGCTACGGCCGGTTCGGCCGGCTCTGGCACGTCGAACTGCCGCTCGCGCTCCCCAGCATCGTCACCGGTGTACGCCTGGCAACGGTCTCGACCGTGGCCCTGGTCACGGTCGGCGCGCTGATCGGCAAGGGCGGCCTCGGCGAGCTGATCCTCGGCGGTTTCCGGAACAACTTCTACAAGGCCGAGATCCTCACCGGAACGATCCTCTGCGTCGCCCTGGCCCTCGCACTCGACCTGGTCCTGGCCGGGATCGGCCGGCTGCTCACTCCGTGGGCCCGCAGGAGGGCGTCATGAGCTACTTCCATGACGGCATCGTCTGGCTCAACGACCCGCTGAACTGGACGAATCCGGGCGGCCTGTTCGACCGGCTGGTCGAGCACCTGCAAATCACTTTCTGGGCGGTGCTGATCGCCTGCGCGATCGGCTGGCCGCTCGGCGTGTGGTTCGGGCACCGCGGGCGCGGTGGTGGCCCGGCGATCTCGATCGCCAACATCACCCTGGCCATCCCGACCCTGGCCCTGCTCACGATCCTCCCGCTGACCCCGCTCGGCTTCGGCAAGCCGCCGGTCATCGTGGCCCTGGCCGTCTTTGCCGTGCCGCCGCTGCTGGCCAACGCGCACACCGGTCTGCGCTCCATCGATCCGGAGACCCTCGAAGCGGCCAAGGGCATGGGCCTGTCCGGCCGGCAGATGCTATGGCGCGTCGAACTGCCGCTCGCGGTCCCCTACCTGGCGGCCGGTCTGCGCACCGCGACGGTCCAGGTGGTGGCGACGACGGCGCTGGCCGCGTTCGTCAACGGCGGTGGGCTCGGCGAGATCATCAGCGCCGGATTCGGCCTCGGCATCAACGTCGGAGGCGGTGAGATCGTCGGCGGCGGCATCGTTGTGGCGCTACTCGCATTCGCCTTCGAACTCGCTCTCGCGGGCGTACAACGCCTGGTCACACCCCGTCCGCTACGCTCGGCACGGCGCCGGAAGCCCTCCGCGGCGGCCCCGGCCGGGTAACGCTCCTGCATCGTTCCCTGAACTTGTCATACCCAGCGAGTAGAAGTTTCAGGGCATACATACGGGCACGCACTTCGGCTGCCCGTCGGACACGCGGCATGACCAGGCCGGTCAGCCGGGACACAGAAGGCGGCAGTATGCGTCGACACCTGCTCTTGATGGCCGCCACTGCGACGGCGGCCGTCGTCTCAATCGCCGGTTGTGGTAGCGCCGGCTCCTCGGGCACCGCGGCCCCGCCGTCCTCGGCGGCGGGCGCGGGCTGCGCCCCGGTCGCCGGGGACGGCTTGGTCGCCCTCACCGACGACAAAAACCTCCAAGCCACTGACAACGTGATTCCGGCGATCAACAAGAAGAAGTCCTCCCCGCAGTTGATCGCGGCCCTCGACAAGGTCTCGGCGGCGCTCGACACGCCCAAGCTGATCGCCCTCAACAAGGCGGTCGACGTCGACCGCAAGTCGTCCAAGCAGGCCGCGACCGACTTCGTGACGGCCAACAACATCACGGCGGGCATCACGAAGGGCCCCGGCGGCAACATCACGGTCGGCGCGGCCAACTTCAGCGAGAGTGCCACGCTCGGCGAGCTTTACGCCCAGGCGCTGACCGCGGCCGGTTACAAGGTCAAGGTGCAGACGATCGGCAACCGTGAGCTCTACGAGCCCGCGCTGGAAAAGGGCCAGATCGACATCGTCCCGGAGTACGCGGCAACGCTCGCCACGTTCCTCCAGGGCAAATACGACAAGAGCGGCAAGGCCCCGGCCTCGTCCGACCTCAACACCACCGTGACCAATCTCAAGGCCCTCGGTGACAAGGCCGGGCTGGTCTTCGGCCAGGCTTCGCAGGCCCAGGACGAGAACGCGTTCGCGGTCACCACGGCGTTCGCCGACAAGTACGGCGTGAAGACGCTCTCCGACCTGGCCTCCAAGTGCTCCGGCGCGGCCACCAGCCTCGGCGGTCCGGCCGAGTGCCCGCAGCGGCCGGAGTGCCAGCAGGGCCTGGTCAGCACCTACAACTTCAACGCCGGCAGCTTCCAGTCCCTGGACGCGGGCGGCCCGCTGACCAAGACCGCGCTCAAGACCGGCAAGTTGAGCGTCGGCGTGGTCTTCAGCTCGGACAGTGCACTGGCGGCCGGCTGACCACGGCTGCTCAACTACCGTTTTGTAGCGCAAGCGTCGGGTTTCCACCTATTTGGAGCTCGGCGCTTGCCCGTTTCGCCGCAAGCGTCCACTGAGTAACATCAGCGCCCATGCCGGACCGGGAACCCACCGCGGGACACAGTGCCGGGCTGCTTCGTGGCCTGATTTGGGCGGGCGTGGGGCTTGCCCCGCTGGCCGCTGCCGTCGTGCTGATCGGCGGCAGCCAGGGCTCGACGCGGTTCGCCGTGCTGCTGCTCGCCGTCAGCGTCGTGCTGATCGGCGCCTCGGTGCTGATACGCAGCGATCCGGCCCTACAGCGCATGGACGTCGAGGACCGCGTCACCGAAGAGGTCCGCAAGCTCCGCCGCGAGCTGCGGGCCGAGTTCGGCCGCCCCGGCAAAAGCGGCCGCCCGCCGCAGAGCGCCCGCCCCGACCGGTCCGACTTCTTCCGCGACGAGCCGATGCTTCCGTCGCAGCCCGGCACCTACGCCGGCGACGAGGAGTCGAGCGGCGGCTTCCAGGGCGGCGGTTTCCACGATGACGGTTTCCAGGACGACGGTTTCCAAAACGAGGGTTTCCAGGGCAACGGCTTCGGGGTCGATGCTGTCCCGAGAGACGACTTCGCGCCGGCCGTGGCCGGCGGTGGCGGTGGACGCGCGTCAGTGCCGGTCGCCGCGGCCGCGGCCGCGGTACGGCCGGTCCCGCCACCCGGCGACGGCGGCTGGGACGACCCCGAGCCGCCCGGCATGACCGCCGGCGGCGAGCGGGGCGGCCCGCGCGAATCCGGCATGGGCACCGCCGGTCGCCCGGGCGTTGCGGGTGGCGCGGGCATGGCTCCCGGCCACCGCCCACCCGGCGCGGGCATGCATCCCGGCAGTCCGGCTGGTCCCGGCATGGGCCCCGGCTCGAACGGTCCCGGCATGGGCCAGGGCATGGGCCCGGGCTCGAGCGGACCGGGCATGGGCCCGGGCTCGAACGGACCGGGCATGGGCCCCGGCTCGAGCGGACCGGGCATAGGCCCCGGCTCGAGCGGCCCGGGCTTGGGACGCGGTGGCTTGCATGGTCCGGGCATGAGGCCGGGCGGTCCGCATGGCCCTGGTATGGGGCCGGGTGGCTTGAACGCTCCCATGGGATCCGGCGGGCCGGGCGGCCCCGGCATGGTGTCCGGTGCTCCGAACGGTCCTGGCATAGGGCCGGGCGGGCCCGCGATGGGTTCCGGTCCGCGAGAGACCGGGATGGGCACCGGCGGGCGTGCTCCCGGCGGCCGTTCCGGACCGGCCGTTCCCCGCCAGCGCGGGGCCGGTGTGGCCGGGGTCCCGCCCGCGCCGGCGGCCGGCGTGCGGCCCGGTCCGATGGGCGGGAGCGGCCAATACGGCCGGTCGTCGGAGTCTCTCGACGGCGACTTCGGTGCCGGCAACGGCTATGCCGACGCCGGTGCCCCCGGCATGCCCGGAGCCGGCGGCCCGCACGGCATGAACGGCCCGGGCGGAGGCCCCGGACCCAAGCCCCCCGGTGTCTACGGCGGCGGAGCCCGCGGCGGTGCCCAGGTCGGTTCGGCCCAGCTCGGTTCGGCCCAGTTCGGTTCGGCCCAGCTCGGTTCGCCCCAGGTCGGTTCGGCTCAGGTCGGCAACACCTATGGGCGGCCCCCCAACGGGGCCGACAACGCCACCTACGGCGAAGGCAACGACTACGGCGCGGAGAACTACGGGTCCGGAGGCGACGACTACGGGATCGACAGCGGCTACGCCATCGGCGGTTACGCCTCCTCGGAGGACGCCTACGACGGCCAGGACGAGGTCACCGGCGATCCGGACTACAAGGCCCGCCGGCACCGCCCGAGCGCCAACGACACCAACGTCGGCACGCTGGCCGACTTCGCGGCCTACGGCGGGTACGACCGGTCGTCCGGCGGCGGCTACGACCGGGGCGCCGACGAGCGGTACGTGCAGGGCTACGACCCCAACGGCTACGGCCGCTGGTAGAGCTACTTGTCGATGTCGCCGACCACGAAGAACATCGAGCCGAGGATCGCGATCAGGTCGGGCACCAGGCAGCCCGGGATCAGCGTGGCCAGAGCCTGCACGTTGGCGTAGGAGGCGGTGCGCAGCTTGAGCCGCCACGGCGTCTTCTCGCCGCGCGACACCAGGTAGTAGCCGTTGATCCCGAGCGGGTTCTCGGTCCAGGCGTACGTGTGCCCCTCGGGCGCCTTGACCACCTTGGGCAGCCGCACGTTGACCGGGCCGGAGATCCGGTCCACTCGGTCGAGGCATTCCGAAGCCAGGTCGAGCGACGCGTACGCCTGGTCGAGCAGTACCTCGAACCGCGAATGGCAGTCGCCGGCGGTCCGGGTGACGACGGGCACGTCCAGCTGGTCGTACGCCAGATAGGGCTCGTCCCGCCGCAGGTCGATGTCGAGTCCGCTGGCCCGCGCGACCGGCCCGGACGCGCCGTAGGCCGCGGCCTGGGCCGCGGTGAGCACGCCCACGCCGACCGTGCGCGCCAGGAAGATGTCGTTCTTGCGGATCAGATGGTCGAGGTCGGGCATCCGTGACTTCACCAGCGCGATCGCCTCGCGGGCACGCTTCGTCCAGCCGGCCGGGACCTCTTCCTTGATGCCGCCGACCCGGTTGAACATGTAGTGGATGCGGCCGCCGGAGACCTCCTCCATGACCGCCTGCAGCGTCTCCCGCTCGCGGAACGCGTAGAACATCGGGGTGATCGCGCCGATCTCCAGCGGGTAGGACCCGAGGAACATCAGGTGGTTGAGCACCCGGTTGAGCTCGGCCAGCGCCATCCGCAGCCAGACCGCCCGCTCCGGAACCTCGATGCCCATCAGCCGCTCGACCGCGAGCACCACCCCGAGCTCGTTGGAGAACGCGGACAGCCAGTCGTGCCGGTTGGCCAGCACGATGATCTGCCGGTAGTCGCGCACCTCGAACAGCTTCTCGGCCCCGCGGTGCATGTAACCGATGATCGGCTCGCAGGTCACGACCCGCTCGCCGTCCAGCGTCAGCTTGAGCCGCAGCACGCCGTGGGTGGACGGGTGCTGCGGCCCGATGTTGAGCACCATGTCGGCGGTGTCGAGCCCGGCGCCGGTGCCGACCGTCATCTCACGCGTCACCCCAGCATGCTCCCACGCGCGTCGATCCCGATGGTGTGCAGCAGCCACCAGTGACCACCGAGCCCGCCCGGCTCGATCAGCTCGGCGGCGGCCCCGGCCGCCGACAGCGCCCGCAGATATCCCGCCGGGTCGGTCCGGGCAAGATCCAACGGCGGCCGGGCGCCGTCGATTCCGAGCGCTTTCAGCGCCTCGCGCTGGGTGACGATTTCGTACGCCGTACCGGTCGCCAAAGCAGCAGCGTCCACAGCCACGTGCGCGGTGACATCGCACCGGCCATCCGGCACCGGCCGCACCTGCCGCCCGCCCCGATATCCGGTCAGCGTCCCGCCGACGGGCCGCGCCTCTTTCCGATGCCCGTAGTCCACAGCCAGCGCACACCCACGCCGCACCCGCTGCACCGCCTCGGCCCAGGCAGCGTCCCGTGGCCAACCGATCTCTGCCCGCCCGTTCTCAGGCTGCTCGTTCTCGGCCCGCTCGTTCTCGGCCCGCTCGTTCTCGGCCCGCCCGGCTTCCGGCCACCACCGGTCGAGCCAGAACCGGTCCGCCGCGTCGACCAGCCCGCCCAGCGTCTCGTCCCCGCTCGCGGGGTCGACGAGCACTTTCCGCAGCCGGCCCGAGTCATCGAGATCGGCCACATCCAGCGGCACGTTGTCGAGCCACTCGGTGGCCACCAGCAGCCCCGTCACGGCTTCCGGCACCTCCGTTGCCCAGCCGATCGACGCGCTCAAGCCTTCCGGCCGTGGCGCGAGCTCGACGCCGACCAGCCGCGCCCGCGATCTCAGGTCGTCGGCCGTCAGCGCGAGCAGAGTCTCGAGCAGCTCGCCGCGCCCCGCCCCGACGTCAACGATGTCGAACCGCTCGGGCCGCCCCAGCGCCTCGTCAATCCTCTGAACCAGCCTCAGCAGAGCCCCGGCAAACAGCGGCGACGCGTGCACGCTGGTCCGAAAGTGTCCCGCCGGCCCGTCGTCCGCCCGCACAAAGAACCCGTCCGGCCCGTAGAGCGCCCCCGCCATAGCCTGCCGCCACCCGATCACCGGGTCACCCTAGGTCTTCCCCGCCGAGCCGTGTCGAGCTGAGCCCACCGAACCCCACCCGTTACTGGGTGGGGTGAGTAAAGCGCCGACCTCCGACAAGTCTCGACCGCTATCCACAGTCGGGTCGGAGGAAGAGGAAGAGGAAGAGGAAGACGAAAACGGTGCTGTATCCACAGACGTCACCCCGAAAACGCACCCCTGAGGAGAGATGGCGTTGTTCACACGTTCTTGTCGGGGGAGCGCCGGGACAGCGCATACTTGCGCTCGACCGGTACCCCTTTGTCGAGGACTGGATCTGACGAATGAGCGCACGCCCTTTGGTTGTCGGGGTTGTCGGCGCGGGTCGTGTCGGTGCCGTTCTGGGCGCCGCGCTGAACGCCGCCGGGCACCACGTCGTGGCCGCCGCGGCTGTGTCGGCCGCGTCCCGTGAGCGGGCCGCCCGCCTGTTGCCCCACGCCGAGATTCTGCCGGCCGACGATGTCGCCCGGGCCGCCGCCGATCTTCTGCTGCTCGCCGTGCCGGACGACGCGCTGGCCGGCGTCATATCCGGCCTTAACGCCACAAAAGCCCTCAAAGAGGGGCAGATTGTGGCCCACACCAGCGGCGCTCACGGGCTGGCAGTGCTCGGCGCCGTCGACGGCATGGCTCTCCACCCGGCGATGACCTTTACCGGCACCGACGCCGACCTGGCGAGGCTGCCCGGCATCGCCTGGGGCGTCACCAGCCCGGACCGCGCCTTCGCCACCCGGCTCGTCGCCGACCTGGGCGGGGTGCCGGAGTGGATCGCCGAGGACGCCCGGCCGCTCTACCATGCCGCGCTCGCGCACGGCGCCAACCACCTGGTCACGCTGGTCAACGAGGCGGCCGACCTGCTGCGCGCGGCCGGCGTCGACCGGCCCGAGCGGGTGCTCTCGCCGCTACTGCACGCGGCTCTCGACAACGCGCTCCGGCTCGGCGATGCGGCCCTGACCGGGCCGGTCTCCCGCGGCGACGCCGGCACGGTCGGCAAGCACCTGGATCGCATGCCGTCCGACGCCGTACCCGCGTACCTCGCTCTGGCGCGCCGCACCGCCGACCGTGCGATCGCCGCCGGGCGCCTGCGTCCGCAGGACGCGGCGCTGCTGATGGATGTCCTGTCCCGTGCCACCGTGGGGAGCCCGTCGTGACCGCCGTCGTGCACACCCGCGAGGAATTGACCAAACGCCTGAATGGCCGGGCGGCCGTGGTCATGACCATGGGCGCCCTGCACGAGGGCCATCGGAGACTCATGCGAGCAGCCCGCGACCAGAACCCGGAAGTAGTCGCCACGATCTTCGTGAACCCGCTGCAGTTCGGTCCGAACGAGGACTACGAGAAGTACCCGCGGACCCTGGACGCCGACGTCGAGGCGTGCCGGGCCGAGGGCGTCGACCTGGTGTTCGCGCCCAGCCGTGACGAGATGTACCCGGACGGCCCGCCGCAGGTCACGATGAACCCGGGCCCGCTCGGCGAGATCCTCGAGGGGGCGAGTCGCCCCGGCCACTTCGCCGGCATGCTGACCGTCGTCGAGAAGCTGCTGCTGCTCACCCGGGCCGGCCGCGCCTACTTCGGCGAAAAGGACTTCCAGCAGCTGGCTCTGATCCGCCGGATGGCCCGCGACCTCGAACTGGGCGTCGAGATCATCGGCGTGCCGACCGTGCGGGAGAGCGATGGCCTCGCGTTGTCCAGCCGCAACCGCTACCTGTCGCCGGCCGAGCGGCAGGAGGCGCTCGCGCTTTCCCGCGCGTTGAAGGAGGGCGCCGCCCACACGGACGCCGACGCCGTGCTCGGAGCGGCTCGCAAGATTCTCGACGACGAGCCGGGTATCAGGGTCGACTACCTGGCGCTGACCGGCGCCGACCTCGGTGAGCCGCCGGTCGACGGGCCCGCTCGCCTGCTGGTCGCGGCACGGGTCGGCGCGACCCGGCTGATCGACAACGTGCCGCTGAAACTCGGGAAGGCCTGACGCTCGCGGCCCGTCCCTGATTCGCCCGAACCGCCTCGGTGTCCCGGTCGATCCCCCTATGATCGACAAATCGGACATCGACGACGTGCGGGGAAGGTGTCATGCGCGACGGGCTGCGTACCCGGCTCGGGATCATGGCCTGCGCAGTCCTGCTGGTGTTCGTCGCCGGGTGCGGTAATCCGGGCGGGGTGGACGGCGACCTGACCAACGGGTGGGGGCCGATGGCGCCCGCCTCCGGGTTCGAACCCACCGCGGGCACGTGCCACAGCGCCAACTTCGCGACGGCCGCGGCGCGGTCGACGTACGAGGAGATCGGCTGCGACCTCCAGCACCGCACCGAAACGGTGTACGTCGGCACCTATGACTCGCCCGCCGCCGACGCCGACGAGCCGCCCGCCGACGGCTCGGCCGGGGCCCGCAGCGCGTACGACACCTGCGACGACCAGACCACCAAGTACGTGGGTGGACCGTGGCGGAACGCCCGGCTGTGGATCGGGGTCACCCACCCGACGACGCCCGCCTGGGCCGGCGGGTCCCGCTGGTTCCGGTGCGAGGTGCTCGAGCTCAGCTCGGTCGAGGACGACGGCGGCGTGGTTCAGCGCACCGGCTCGCTGCGCAACGCGCTTTCGAACGGCTCGTCCGACCTGCTGCTGACCTGCTACGTGATCCAGCTCGACAACGCGGGCACGATCCAGAACATGCCGCCGGTCGGCTGCACCGCCCGCCACAACGCCGAGTACGCCGGAACCTGGTATGCCGGCGACGACCTCGACTACCCGAAGAACGACCCGGACTGGACCAAGTTCCACGACGGCTGCCGCAAGCTGATCGCGACCTACGTCGGCGTGCCCGACGACGCCGACCTGCAGTACCGCACCGGCGTGGTCTCGCTGCCCGGTGGCGAGGACGTATGGGCCCTCGGCGACCACGGCGTGCGCTGCTACCTCTGGCTGGACGGCGCCGGGCTCACCGGATCGCTCAAGGGCAAGGGCCCCAAGAGCCTTCCTGTCCAGTACAAGTAATGGTCCCCACTGATGGCACCCCCGCTGTGAATTTCCGGTAACGGCGGGGGTTCACTGGTGTCCATGTCTACCCTGGCCGACCTGCCGCCGCTGCCGCGCCGGCTCGCCGCGGGCGAACCCGGCTGGAGCGAGACCACCGACGTGCTGGTCGTGGGCTCCGGCATCGCCGGCCTGACCGCCGCGCTGCACCTGCGCGAGCAGGGTCGGCACGTCACCGTGGTCACCAAGGTCAACATCGACGACGGCTCGACCCGGTGGGCGCAGGGCGGTATCGCCGCGGTGCTCGACCCGCTCGACACCCCCTCGGCGCACGCCAACGACACCGAGATCGCCGGGGTGGGCCTCTGCGACCCGGCCGCGGTGCGGGTGCTGGTCGAGGAGGGGCCGGCCCGCGTACGCGAATTGATCCGGATGGGCGCCGAGTTCGACCGCCACCCGGACGGCTCGCTGATGCTGACCCGGGAGGGCGGTCACCGCGCCGACCGGATCGTGCACGCGGGCGGCGACGCCACGGGTGCGGAGGTGCAGCGCGCCCTGCACCAGGCGGTACGCC
>DASWRZ010000203.1:0-23413 GCA_036402935.1 Actinoplanes sp. | reverse complement strand
GTCGCCGGGCCGGACGAGGCGTCGCGAGTGGCCTTGAAAACCGTCTCCAGCTGCCCCTGGTAGTCGCGGAGCAGTTCCTCGGCCTCGGTGATCGGGATGTCGCCCCGGCCGATCAGCTCCTCGGTGTAGAGCTTCCGGACCGAGCGCTTGGTGTCGATGATCTGGTACATCCGGGGGTTGGTCATCGACGGGTCGTCGCCCTCGTTGTGGCCGCGCCGGCGGTAGCAGACCATGTCGATGACGACGTCCTTGTTGAACGCCTGGCGGTACTCGAACGCCAGCCGGGCCACCCGGACGACGGCCTCGGGGTCGTCGCCGTTCACGTGGAAGATCGGCGCCTGGATCATGCGGGCCACGTCGGTCGAGTACATCGACGAGCGGCTGTATTCCGGTGCCGTGGTGAAGCCGACCTGGTTGTTGACGATCACGTGGACCGTGCCGCCGGTGCGGTAGCCGCGCAGCTGGGAGAGGTTGAGCGTCTCGGCGACCACGCCCTGGCCGGCGAACGCGGCGTCGCCGTGCACCAGCACCGGGAGCACCGTGTAGCCGTGCAGGCCGAGGTCGAGGCGGTCCTGCTTGGCCCGCACGATGCCCTCGAGCACCGGGTCGACCGTCTCCAGGTGGGACGGGTTGGCGACCACGCTGACCGTCGTGGAGTTCTCCCCGTCGGGCGTGGTGTATTTGCCGGTCTGGCCCAGGTGGTACTTGACGTCGCCGGAGCCGTGGGCCGACTTCGGGTCCATCTGACCCTCGAACTCGTTGAAGATCTTCTCGTACGGCTTGCCGACGATGTTGGCCAGCACGTTGAGCCGGCCGCGGTGCGCCATGCCGATGACCATCTCGTCCAGGCCGGCCTCGGCCGACGACTGGAGAACGGAGTCGAGCAGCGGGATCAGCGACTCGCCGCCCTCGAGCGAGAACCGCTTCTGGCCGACGAACTTGGTCTGCAGGAAGGTCTCGAACGCCTCGGCCGCGTTGAGCCGGTTGAGGATGTGCTTCTGCGCGTCCTGGTCCGGCTTGGTGTACTTGATCTCGATGCGGTCCTGGATCCAGCGCCGCTCCTCGGGGCCCTGGATGTGCATGTATTCGATGCCGACCCGGCGGCAGTACGTGTCGCGCAGGACGCCCAGCACGTCGCGCAGCTTCATCCGCTGCTTGCCGGCGAAGCCCCCGACCGGGAAGGTCCGGTCCAGGTCCCACAGGGTCAGGCCGTGCTGGAGCACGTCCAGGTCGGGGTGCCGGCGGATTTCGAACTCGAGCGGGTCGGTGTCGGCCATGAGATGGCCGCGCACCCGGTACGCGTGGATCAGCTCGACCACCCGCGCGGCCTTGTCGATCTGGCCCTCGGAGGTCCGCGCGACGTCGCGCACCCAGCGCACCGGCTCGTACGGGATGCGCAGCGAGGTGAAGATGTCGTCGTAGAAGCCGCGGTCGCCGAGCAGGAACTCGTGCACGGCCTTGAGGAACTCGCCGGACTGCGCGCCCTGGATGACTCGGTGGTCGTACGTGCTGGTCAGCGTGGTGACCTTGCTGACGCCGAGGTCGGAGAGGGTCTCGTCGCTCATCCCCGAGTAGGGCGCCGGGTATTCCATCGCGCCGACGCCGATGATCGCGCTCTGCCCGGCCATCAGGCGCGGGATCGAGTGCACCGTGCCGATGCCGCCCGGGTTGGTGAGCGAGATCGTGGTGCCGGCGTAGTCGTCCATCGTCAGCTCGTTGCGCCGGGCGCGGCGCACGACGTCCTCGTAGGCCTGCCAGAACTTGCGGAAGTCCATCTGTTCGCAGTTCTTGATCGACGGGACGACCAGAGAGCGCGAGCCGTCCTTCTTGGCCAGGTCGATCGCGATGCCGAGGTTGATGTGCTCGGGCTGCACGAGGGCCGGCTTGCCGTCGACCTCGGCGAACGAGTTGTTCATCTCGGGGTGTTCACGCACCGCGCGGACCAGGGCCCAGCCGATGAGGTGGGTGAAGCTCACCTTCCCACCTCGCCCGCGGGCGAGGTGGTTGTTGATGACGATGCGGTTGTCGACCATCAGCTTGGCCGGGACCGCGCGCACCGAGGTCGCGGTGGGCACCTCGAGCGAGGCGTCCATGTTCTGCACGATCCGGGCGGCGACCCCGCGCAGCGTGGTGACCTTCGAACCGGCGCTGGACGGCGCGGCACCGTTGGACGAGGGCTTGGCGGTGGCGGAGGCGGCCGGCTTGACGGCCGGTGCGGGCTTCGCGGCTGCTGGCTTCGGCGGCGCCTCCGGGACGGTCGGCTTGACCGGCGCGACGGTGACCGCGGCGGGCGCGTCGGTGCCGGCCCGGGCCGCGGAGGCCGTCGCGTTGGCGGCGGTGGCCTCGTCCGGAGTTACGATCGAACCCGTGGCCATCGCCGGCTTGTAGTCGGCGAAGAAATCGTGCCAGGCCGGGTCGACGCTCGTGGGGTCGGCCAGATAGCGCTGGTACATCTCGTCGACGATCCACTCGTTGGGGCCGAAGTCCGCGAGTGGGTTGTCATGCGAAGTCTGCTGGGTCGACACTTTCGTGTTCGCCTCTTTCACCAGGTTGTCAGCACGCGACTGTTTCGTCACATGGGACGGGAAGGATTCGGAGACAAGGCTACGCCGTGCGCACGTGCGTATCGTGCGCACGTCGCCTGTGTGACCGACCCCCGGTCAGCTGATGTCCCGGGATTTCGTGATCATGGTACCGACCACTCCGCCGACCACCGCGTAGGCGATCAGGACGGCCGCGCCGACCCAGCGCGGGGGGTTACCAGGCAGTTCGGTTCCGGACACCATCAGCTGCGACGCGGTGGTCGGGACGATCACCTGAAGCTTCTCGATCCACTTCGCCACGTTGTTGCTGAGCAGCAGGAAGATCACGCCGACGGCCTGCGCGCCGACCGTATAGGTGATCGCCAGCACCAGGGTCGCCGCGATCTGGCTCCGGATCAGCACGCCCGCGCCCACCCCGAGAATCGCCCAGAGCAGGTACGCCAGCGCGTTGAGCCCGACCGCCCGCCAGACCGCGGGCTCGCCGAGCTGGGTGCCGAGGCCGAGGTGCCGCAGGATCAGCGGGGCGAAGATCAGGTTGAGCACGGTGGTGAGCGCCCAGATGATGAGACCGACGACGATCGCGGCCCCGAACTTGGCCAGGATCACCGACTCGCGACGCGGCGTCACCAGGAACGTGGTGGTCGCCGTGAGGTGGAAGAACTCGCTGGTCACCACGATCGCGGAGAGCAGCAGCACGATCAGGATGCCGAAGTACTGGCCGCTGGTGTAAAGGTTGGTCGCCACGTTGATCGGTTCCAGCGCGACCCGGACCTGGTCGTTCTGGTCGGCCGCGCCGTCGGCCAGGTTGGCGGTCAGCCAGTTGACCAGGATGCTCGCCGCGTAGAGCGGGACCAGGATGATTCCCATGATCCACCACAGCGAGGTGGTGCGGATCTTGAACAGCTCGGCTCCAACCAGCCTCATCGGATGCCCGCCTTTCCGGCCGTCAGCTGCAGGAATACCTGTTCCAGATCGCCGCGCTCGCCGGCCAGCTCGTGCAGCTCGACCGAGGCGGTGAAGGCGGCGTGCCCGATCGCGGCCGGGTCGGCACCGGTGACCAGCAGCGAGCCGTCGGGCTGCCGGGAGACCGCGGCGCCGAGCGAGCCGAGCGCGGCGGTCAGCTGGTCGGGCTGCGGGGTGCGCACCCGCACCTGGGCCGCGCCCATCGAGCCCAGCACGTCGTCGACCGGGCCCTGCCGGACCAGCTTGCCGGCCGCCACGATCACCACGTCGTCGGCGAGCTGCTGCATCTCGCCCAGCAGGTGGCTGGAGACCAGGACCGTACGTCCCTCGCCGGCCAGCGCCTTGAGCAGGTCGCGCATCCAGCGGATGCCCTCGGGGTCGAGGCCGTTGGCCGGCTCGTCCAGGATCAGCACGGCGGGGTTGCCGAGCATGGCCGCGGCGATGCCCAGCCGCTGCTTCATGCCCAGCGAGTAGCCCTTGAACCGCCGGTTGGCCGCCGGGGTGAGCCCCACCAGGGCCAGCATCTCGTCGGCGCGGCTGTCGGGCAGGCCAGCCGCGCGGCAGATCATGCGTAGGTGGTTGCGTCCGGTGCGGCCCCGGTGCGCGCTCGACGCCTCGAGCACGGCGCCCACCCGGCGGGCCGGATCGGCCAGTTCGGAGTATTTGTTACCGCCGAAGGTCGCCGAACCGGCGGTCGGCGTGACCAGGCCGAGAAGCATCCGCAGCGTGGTCGTCTTCCCGGCGCCGTTGGGGCCGAGGAAGCCGGTCACCCGGCCGGTGCGGACCCGGAACGACAGGTCGTCGACCGCGCGGAGCTTCTTGTACTGCTTGGTCAGGTGGTCCACGACGATCTCGTCGGTATAGGGCCGGTCCATCGGCGGGGCTCTCTTCTCGGGCTTCTCGGGCTTCTCCGGCGGAGAGCGATCAACCTACTAGTCGAGGACCAGTCGAGGCATCCGGGCGGCCTGCGCACAAGCCGTTCATCAAGCGGTCATATAGACCCACCTGAGCTGACATTCCATCGGCAGGTGTCGCCCTTACACAGATGACATGGCCGTTCTCATGACCGCCGCCGCCCCCACCGGCACCAGCGGCTACACCCTGCTCATCGCCGACGAGGCCCGTCAGGTCGAAGCCGCACAACGGCTGAGGCACGACGTCTTCGCCGGCGAGCTCGGCGCGCGCCTGACCGGCGCGGTCGACGGGCGTGACGTGGACGAGTTCGACGACTTCTGCGACCACCTGATCGTGCGCGACGACGCGACCGGATCGGTGGTCGGCACCTACCGGATGCTCTCGCCGAAAGCGGCCGAGCGGGCCGGGCGCCGCTACGGCGACGGCGAGTTCGACCTGAGCAGCCTGCGCCCGCTGCGCGACCAGCTGGTCGAGACCGGTCGCTCGTGCGTGCACCCGGACCACCGCTCCGGCGCCGTGGTCAACCTGATGTGGGCCGGAATCGCCCGCTACCTGCACCTCAACAACGTGCGCTGGCTCGGCGGCTGCGCCTCGGTGCCGCTGGCCGACGGCGGTACGACCGCGGCCGGCGTCTGGGCCCGGGTGCAGGCCAGGCACCTGGCACCGCCCGCGCTGCGGGTGAAGCCGCGCAACCCGTGGCTGGAGCGCACCGAGCTGGTCGGCGACCCCAAGGTCCAGCCGCCCGCACTGCTCAAGGGCTATCTGCGGCTCGGCAGCTGGGTCTGCGGCGAACCCGCGTACGACCCGGACTTCAACTGCGTCGACTTCTACGTGCTGTTCTCGATGGACCGGCTCGACCCCCGCTACCGCCGCCACTTCCTGGGAGCGACGCGATGATGTGGCAGCCCGTTTCCGGGTGCGGACCCCACTGCCGCGACGGTGCCGACGTGCCCGCGGCTCCCGGGATCGCGGTACTGCGGTTGCTCGCTCTGGCCGGCGTACTCCTGGGGGGTTTTGCCCTGGTGCCGCTGATGCGCGGCGCCGCGCTGCGGACCCTGGCCCGCACCATGCTCGCGGTGATCGGGGTCCGGGTGGAGCGTCGTGGTCCCGCCGTGCGGCCGGGCAGCCTGCTCGTCGCCAACCACGTCTCCTGGCTCGACATCCTGGTGCTGCTGGCGACCGCGCCGGTGCGGCTGGTGGCCAAGGGCGAGGTCGGCGACTGGCCGGGCATCGGCAAGCTGGCCGGGCTGTCCGGCGCGATCTTCCTCGACCGGGCCCGGCCCAAGGAGCTGCCGCGCACGGTCGGCGAGGTCGCCGCGTCGCTCGAGGCCGGTCGGTCGGTCGCGGTCTTCCCCGAGGGCACGACGTTCTGCGGGGCCGGTCAGGGCCGGTTCCGTCCGGCGATGTTCCAGGCCGCGATCGACACCGGCGCTCCCGTGGTGCCCACGTCGATCAACTACGACTCGACCGCGGCGGCCTTCATCGGCGATGACACCCTCTGGGATTCCGTACGCCGAGTGGCCGCGCTACGGTCGCTCACGGTCACCCTGGTGACCGCGCCCGCGCTGCGCCCGGCCCCGGGCGCCGACCGCCGGGGCCTCGCGCGGGCGTCGCAGACCTCGCTCGGCGTCGCCGGATATCGCCTGGCCGCCTGAGTCTTTGCTGAGCCGCCGCCTGAACGTTCTCACAGAAAACTTACAGGCGGCGTCCAGCAGACCTGCAGTGCACTGATAAAGAATGGCGCCATGGCCGCTCAGACCCAGTCCAAGCAGAGCGAGGCGAAGCTTCTCGTCGTCGAGGACGATGCCAACATCCTCGAGTTGCTCTCCGCCAGCCTGCGTTTCGCCGGCTTCGACGTCAGCACCGCGACCAGCGGCAGCGCCGCGGTCAGCGCGGCGAAGAACGCCTCGCCCGACCTCGTCGTGCTCGACGTCATGCTTCCCGACCTCGACGGCTTCGAGGTCATCCGGCTGATGCGCGAGGGCGGCCAGCGCACTCCCGTGGTCTTTCTGACCGCCCGGGACGGCACCGACGACAAGATCCGCGGGCTGACCCTGGGCGGCGACGACTACGTCACCAAGCCGTTCAGCCTGGAGGAGCTCACCGCCCGCATCCGGGCCGTGCTCCGGCGCACCACCGCGGGCGACGAGGAGCCGTCGCGGCTGGTCTTCGCCGACCTCGAGCTCGACGAGGAGACGCACGAGGTCTATCGGGCCGGCAACCGCGTGCAGCTCTCGCCGACCGAGTTCAAGCTGCTGCGCTACCTGATGCTCAACGCCAACCGGGTGCTGTCCAAGGCGCAGATACTCGACCACGTCTGGAAGTACGACTTCCGTGGCGACGACAACATCGTCGAGTCCTACATCTCCTACCTTCGTCGCAAGGTCGACAACGTCCAGCCCCGGTTGATCCATACCCTGCGCGGTGTGGGTTACGTGCTACGCAAGCCCGCAGTCTGAGCAGGGGTTCGGTGACCGTCACCGAGCGGGTCCGGCATGTCGTCGCGACTCAGCAGCCCAAGCTGCGCCGGGTGCCGCTGCGCACCAAGCTGGTCGCGGCCGTGCTCGCGCTGGTCTTCGCCGCGCTGTCGCTGATCAGCGCGGCCAGCACCTACGCGCTGCGCAGCTTCCTGGTCGGGCGGATGGACACCCAGCTCAAGGCGTACGCGGCCGAGACCGTCGAACGCGGCATCGACAACGTCAACGTCCTGGCCGTGTTCCTCCCACCGGACTACATCGCCTCCATCAAATCGGTGAGCGGCGTCGGTCCGATCGTGAAGAGCGCCGAGCTGCCGATCGACGATCTCCCGAAGCTGGCCGCGGGCGTCGACCAGGTCAACGCTCACCTCGGCACGCCCTACACGGCGAGCGCCAACGACGGCAACTACATGTGGCGGATCCTCGTGGTGCGCCTCGACAACGGTGACGTCCTCCACGTCGCGCAGAGGATGACCGGCATCAAGGACGCGACGATCCGGATGATCTGGGTCGATGTGCTGGTCGGCGTCGGCGTGCTCGTCGCGCTGGCCTCGCTGGGCGCGGCCATCGTCCGGCAGAGCCTGATCCCGTTGCTCGAGATCGAGCGGACCGCGGCCCGGATCGGCACCGGCGACCTCACCCAGCGTGTGCCCGACCCGGAGTACGATCCGGCCGGCCCACCGACGACCGAGCTGGGCCGGCTCTCGCGCGCGCTCAACGCGATGCTCGCCCAGATCGAGACCGCCTTCATCGCCCGGGCCCAATCCGAGGCGGCGGCCAAACAGGCGGCCGAGGCGGCTCAGCTCTCGGAGGCCCGGGCCGTGCGGTCCGAGGCCAAGATGCGGCAGTTCGTCGCCGACGCGTCGCACGAGCTGCGCACGCCGCTGACGACCATCCGCGGCTTCGCCGAGCTCTATCGCCAGGGCGCGGTCAAGAATCCCGACGACGTGGCCCGGCTGGTGCGCCGCATCGAGGATGAGGCGGCCCGCATGGGCCTGCTGGTGGAAGACCTCCTGCTGCTGGCCCGGCTCGACCGGGAGCGACCGCTCAACCTGGCGCCGGTGGAGCTGCCGGTGCTCGCGATCGACGCGGTGCAGGCGGCCGAGGCGATCGCGCCCGACCGCACGATCACGCTGGAGATCCGGGACGAGCCGGAGCGGCTGGTGGCGAACGGAGATGACGGGCGGCTGCGCCAGGTGATCGGTAACCTGATGACGAACGCCCTGGTGCACACGCCGCCCGACGCGGCGGTCACCCTTCGCCTGTACGCCGTGCCGGGAGACCGCGCGGTGGTGGAGATCAGTGATACCGGGCCCGGCCTGAGCGACCTGCAACGGACGCGGGTGTTCGAGCGCTTCTATCGAGCCGACGAGGCCCGCACCCGGCACACCGAGCGAGAGGCCACCGGCACCGGCCTCGGCCTGGCCATCGTCGCGGCCATCGTGCGGGCGCATCAGGGCAGCGTGGAGGTGTTCAGCGAGCCCGGCCAGGGTGCCACCTTCCGGGTCACTCTGCCCACGCTCAATCCCGACAAAGGCTTCACAGAAAACGTCCAGGGGTAACACAGGTCGATTCGAGAACGGCGGGGCAAGGTGGGTGACATGAACGAGAACGAGACCGACCCGCGATCCGCGGACGCCGCCCCGGAAAGCAAGGCCCCGGAGAGCACCGGCCCGGAGATGGGCAGCCCCGATCAGGGCAGCAGCCCGGAGCGGGCCGAGTCGGAGCTGCCGCCCGCCTCCCCTCTTTCGGTCGGAAGCTGGGACCAGCAGCAGGCCCAGTCGCCCCAGTCCCCTCAGCCCCAGTCGCCTGAGCACCAGTCGCCTGAGCCCCAGTCGCCTCAGCCGCCCCAGTCGCCGTGGCAGCAGCCGCCGGCCGCTGAGCAGCAGCACCCGACGGTCCAGATGCCCTACGAGCAGCACCCGGGCTACGGCGCCTACCAGCAGCCGCAGTACGCACAGCAACCGGGTTACCAGCAGCAGTACGCGCAGCAGTCGGCGTACGCGGCCTGGTCGCAGCAGCAGGCCACCGCCGCGGGCCAGCAGCCGGGGGCCGAGGGCACCCCGCCGACGTGGGTCGCCCCGGTCGGCACCGACACGCAGGCACCTCAGCCGCCCGGTCGGGGCCGCAAGATCTTCGTGGCCGGTGCCGCGGCGGTGCTGATCGCTCTCGCCTCGGGTGGGGTCGGCGCCGCGACGGCACTGGCCGTCGACAAGGAGGGCAACTCGCCCGCGATCCAGACCAGCAACTCTTCGGTGAGCCGGGTCGTCGACCGTTCCTCGCTCGCCCAGATCGCCTCGTCCGTGCAGGACAGCGTCGTCTCGATCACCACCGAGTCGGGCGAGGGCTCCGGCGTGATCCTCTCCGCCGACGGCTACATCGTCACCAACAACCACGTGGTGGCGACCGCCCAGGGCAAGACCGTGACGGTCATCTTCTCCGACGGCAAGAAGGTCACGGCCGACATCGTCGGCACCGACCAGCGCGACGACCTGGCCGTGGTCAAGGCGTCCGGGGTCAGCGGCCTGCACGCGGCCACCTTCGGCAGCAGCGCCAAGATGGAGGTCGGCGACACCGTCCTGGCCATCGGCAGCCCGCTCGGGCTCGAGGGCTCGGTGACCGCCGGCATCATCAGCGCCAAGGACCGCACCATCCAGTCCAGCAGCGAGGACCAGCAACCGCAGCAAGGCGATCCGTTCGGCGGCGGCAGCCAGCAGCAGCAACAGCAGCAGCAAGGCACCTCCAACACGATGTCCGGCCTGCTGCAGACCGACGCCCCGATCAACCCGGGCAACTCCGGCGGCGCGCTGGTCAACACCAACGGCGAGGTCATCGGCATCAACTCCGCGATCGCCACCCAAGGCCAGGGCAGCGGCAACATCGGCCTCGGCTTCGCGATCCCGAGCGACAAGGCCTCTTCGATCGCCAAGGACCTGATGGCCGGCAAGCAGCCCGCCCACCCGGCCCTCGGGGTCAGTGTGGCCGACGCGGAGAACGGCGGCGCCCTGGTCAGCAACGTCACCGCCAACAGCGCCGCCGCCAAGGCCGGCCTGCAGCAGGGCGACGTCATCACCGCGGTCGACGGCAAGGCGATCAACAGCTCCGACGATCTGGTGACGGCCGTCCAGAGCGCCTCGGTCGGGCAGAAGATGTCGATCGACTTCACCCGCAACGGCGCCAAGAAGACGGTCAGCGTGACCCTCGCCGAGGCGCAGTAGTAGAAGCTTCTCCTCCCCGGTGCGGCGGGCGGTGTGACAAGGGGGTTGTCACACCGTCCGCCGTACGTATGTGCAGGCCGCCATACAGGACTTTCAGCGCGCTCCCCGATTTTTCCGGGCCGGGGACTCGCGTTGCGGCTCATCGACCGCCTAATCTTCCGCTGGCGAACCGCCATCGTGGCGGCGCACGGAGAGGCACCCTGAGTTGACGTACGTCGATACCCGGACGAATGTCTGGGAGGCGCTGGCCGGACGGGCCCCGGGCGAGCCCACCGGCCCCACCGACCCCGGTCTCTGGGGTGCGGTCGTCGACCGACTCAACCCGGCCCGCGCGCGCCCGGTTCTGCGGCCCGGCATCGAGGCCATGCAGATGACCGCGGTCCGCGGCGGCGACTACATCATGCTGCGCTCGCCCGACGACGGGTCGCGGGCCGGCTACCTGCGGCTCACCCCCGAGCAGTGGCAGCTCGCGCTCCTGATGGACGGTGCCAGCACGGTCACCCGCCTGGTCGCCGAGTTCGCCCGCATCGCCGGCCGGCTCGCGCCCGACGAGGTCCGCCGGGTGGTCGCCGACCTGGCCGGCCACCGCATGCTCGACGAACTGCCGATGGACGCGTTCCGGCCACTCGACGAGATGCGGCATCCGGACCCCGAGCGCATCGCCCGCGGCCGCCGCACCCTGGTCTTCGACGCCGATGGCCCGGCCGCCGGTCTCTACCGGGCGGGCGGGCGGTTCTTCTTCGGCCCGGTCGCCGCGGTCGTGCAGACGCTGCTGGTCGTGGCCGGGCTCGGCCTGTTCGCGCTGACCTGGATCCGGGGTGGCCAGTCGCTGTTCCTCACCGGCGGGTCATACCCGCTCGGCGCGGTTGTCCTGATCCTGCTCAACGTGCTCGTCGTGGCCGGCCATCAGCTCAGCCACGCGCTCGCCACCAAGCACGTCGGCCGCGACGTGCCGGCCGGCGGCTTCGTCCTCTACTTCGGCATCCCGTCGTTCTTCCTCGACACCGCCGACGCCTGGATGGCCGGTCGCCGCGCCCGCATGCTGGTCTCCGCGGTCGGCCCGCTCAGCTCGCTGATGCTGGCCGGGCTGGCCCAGACGATCGGGTTCGCGCTGCCGGTGCTGGGCGGGCTCGCGTTCAAGCTCGCCTTCCTGTGGTATTTGAACGCGTTCCTGCACCTCAGCCCCCTGCTCCCACTCGACGGGCACTACGTGCTCAGCGACTGGCTGGAGATCCCGCAGCTGCGCGGCCGGGCGCTCTCCTGGGTCGGCGGCCGGCTTCGTGGCCGGCCGCCCCGCTGGTCGGTGCTCGACCGCGAGGGCCGGCTGATCGGTCTTTACGGCGTGCTCGCCGTCCTCTGGCTGGCGGTCGCCGCGGTCCTGGCCGTCCGGGTCTGGTCCGACCGGGTCGCCGGCCTGGTGACCGGCCTCCGGCACGGCGGCATCGGCGGCGTACTGCTTCTCCTGCTGATCGTGCTCGGCCTGTTCGCCCGGCCGATCTATTTCCTGCTGGGCCGCATCACCCGGGCCTGGCGCGGCGCCCGGCAGCGCTCGGCCGAGAACGACCGCGAGGGCGACACCCCGCGCCGGCTGGCCGCGCTGCTCGCCTCCGACCTGGGCGGGCTGCCCGAGCCGGCGCTGCACGGCCTGGCTTCCCGGGCCCGCTGGGTGCACGCCCCGGCCGGTCGCCAACTCGTGCTGGCCGGCGGTGCCCAGCCGGCGGTCTACGTCGTCGTCGACGGCACGCTGCACGCTCGCAAGCCCGGCGACCCGGCCGGCTCGATCCGCCACCAGGTCGGCCCGGGCGGCGTGGTCGGCCTGGTCAACGCGCTCGCCGGCCGCGCGACGCAGCTCGATTGGTACGCGGCCGGCACCACGCTGCTGTCGATCCCGGCCGCCACCGTCGCGACCGTGGTCGGCCCGCTGCCCGGCCCCCCACCCAACGACCTGCTCGAGGCCGAGGCGCTGTTCGCCGACACCCCGGCGCTGGCCGCGCTCGCCGTCGACCAGCGGCTGGCCCTGATCGCCTCGGCCCACCCGGTCGACCTGGAGGCCGGCGCGCCGGTCATCCTGCCGGGCCCGACCCACGCCGTGGTCGTCGAGTCGGGCGTGATCGCGATGGCCGACGACATCGAACTGCGGCGCGGGACCCTGATCGGCCCGGTCGGCGACGGCAGCCCCGGCATGGTCGCCCTGGCCCGCACCCCCGTACGCCTCTGGGTCGTCCCCGACGCCTCCGACCTGCCCCCGCTGGTCGGAGCCACCCACCGGCCCGGCTCGACGGTGCCGGTGGTCAGCGTGCGGGGCGCGCTCACCCCGAGCGTGGTCGCCCCCGATACGTACCCGCCCCTGGCCGTCCCGCCCGGCCCGCCGCCGGAGGAGAGCGACGCCGAGGTCGACCGCCGTTTCGAGCGCCGGCTGTGGTGGCTGGTCGCCGGCGTACTGGCGATCGCGCTGGTGCTGCTGGGCGTGAGCTTCCGGTCCGGACCCGCCTGGGCCGAGATGCCGGAGGACAAGGGCCTGCTGACCGTCGACAGCGGCGAGATGACCGCCGTGGTCGCCGGCAGCCCGATCACCCTCGCGGCCGGCGACCGGCGGTACGTCGGTGACGCCACCCAGATCAGCGTGCCGGCCGGCGCGCGCGGCCGGCTCACCTTCCCGGGCGGCGCGGCGGCGCTGTTCTGCGGCGGCGTCCAGGCCCAGATCGGCAAGCTCGTCGTCGACGGCGGCCGGCAACGCACCGTGCACGCGGTGCTGGCCCTGCAAGCCGGACGCGTGCTCGCCGATACGGCCGGCACCAGCGGGGCCTACCAGCCGCTCGCCCTGACCGTGGCCCGGGCGCAGAACGACGTGAGCACGACGACGGCGTCCTGGTTCTGGGTCGAACCGGCCGCGGCCACCGTCTCGACCGGCAAGGTGACCGTCGGCACGACCCCGGCCAAGGCCACCCACAAGACGCTGAGCTGTGGCGACGGTGTGGCGGTGGCCCCGCCCGCGTCGGACACGCCGGAGCCGACGACCGAGGCGCCGCTGCCGTCCGACTCGGCCCCGGTCGTCCCGAGCCAGTCGGTGGCGCCGAGCGTGACCATGACGCTGCCGACGCCGACCGGGGAGCCGACGACGACCGCCGCGGCAACCACACCGCCGATCGAGGCGACCCACACGACGAGGCCTCCGGCGACGCACACCACGAAGCCGACCCCGACGCACACGCCGCCGCACACCACTGCGCCGACGACGCCGCCGACCACTGCGCCGACGACCCCGCCGACGACGCCGGCCACGACCGCCCCCACGACTGCGCCCACTGGACAGAACTAGGGTCCAGTGCGGCACCTGCCGGCCGCGTCCGCAGCCGGTGGCGAGGCCCGAACTCGACTGATTCCCGGTCATCTATTTACAACTTCAGTTAACAGTCCTAATAATTGGCCATGCGCCGATCGATGATCTTCGCCGTGGCCTCCCTCCTCGCGGCGGCCGGCACCACCGTGTACCTCGGGTCGTCCGCCAGCGCCGCGACCGCGTGCGCGCCGGCGTGGAGCGCGACCGCCGTCTACGTGGGCGGCAACTCCGCCTCCCAGAGTGGGCACAACTACACCGCCAAGTGGTGGACCCAGAACGAATCCCCGGCCACCCACTCCGGCCAGTGGGACGTCTGGGCCGACAACGGGGCCTGCGGAGGTGGCACCACGCCGCCGCCCACCACACCCCCGACCACCCAGCCCACGACCCCGCCCCCGACCACTGCGCCCCCGACCACTGCGCCCCCGACCACTGCGCCCCCGACCACTGCGCCCCCGACCACCCCGCCTCCGACGACACCCCCGCCGACGACGCCGCCCCCCAACACGGGCATCCCCAAGCACGCCCTGATCGGCTACCTGCACGAGACGTTCGCCAACGGCTCCGGCTACATGAAGCTCGCCGACGTGCCGAGCAATTGGGACGTCATCGATCTGGCGTTCGGCGAGCCGTCGAGCGTGACTTCCGGTGACATCCACTTCACCCGGTGCTCGGCCGGCGAGTGCCCGGGTGTGGAGTCGGACGCCGACTTCCAGGCCGCGATCAAGGCCAAGCAGGCGGCCGGCAAGAAGGTGCTGCTGTCGATCGGCGGCGCCAACGGCGAGGTGCAGCTGACCACGACCGCGGCCCGCGACCAGTTCGTCAGCTCGGTCAGCGCGATCATCGACAAGTGGGGCCTGAACGGCCTCGACGTCGACGTCGAGGGCCACTCGCTGTCGCTGAACACCGGCGACACCGACTTCAAGAACCCGACCACCCCGGTCATCGTCAACCTGATCAGCGCGCTGAAGTCGCTCAAGGCCCGCTACGGCGCCGGCTTCGTGCTGACCATGGCCCCGGAGACGTTCTTCGTCCAGCTGGGCTACCAGTTCTACGGCTCGGGCCCGTTCGGCGGCCAGGACCCGCGGGCCGGCTCGTTCCTGCCGGTCATCTACGCGATGCGCAACGACCTGACGATCCTGCACGTCCAGGACTACAACTCGGGCCCGATCATGGGTCTCGACAACCAGTACCACAACATGGGCGGCGCCGACTTCCACATCGCCATGACCGACATGCTGCTGGCCGGCTTCCCGGTCGCCGGCAACACCGCCAACATGTTCCCGGCCCTGCGCCCCGACCAGGTCGCCATCGGCGCCCCGGCCACGGTCAACGCCGGCAACGGCTACGTCGCCCCGGCAGCGCTCCAGCAGGCGTTCGGCTGCCTGGCCAAGGGCACGAACTGCGGCGGCTACACCCTGCACGGCGGCACCCACAGCGACCTCCGAGGGCTGATGACCTGGTCCATCAACTGGGACCACTTCAACGGCTACGAGTTCCAGAACCAGAACGGCGCCTACATCAAGAGCCTCGGCTGATCGTTCACTCCAGGGTCCCCGCTACGACCGAAGGATCAAAATCCGGATGTCGTAGCGGGGTGGGTGGTGCAGTACGTCGCTCATGGGTGGACCTTGATGTCGTCCGGCCCGTGCGGACCAGCCGGTCCCAGCGTCGTCGTGCCGTGGGCCGAGGCCGCGAGCCGAGCCCCGTCGGGGTTGCCGTGCCACGATGTATCGCATGGTCAACAGTCCGGTCGCGTTCGTGCTCGGCGGTGGCGGAGTGCTCGGCGCGGTTGAGGTCGGGATGCTGCGGGCGCTGTTCCGGGCCGGTTTTCGGCCCGACGTGGTGGTCGGCACCTCGATCGGCGCGGTGAACGGGGCGCTGGTGGCGCTCGATCCCAGCGAGTCGATCACCGATCGGCTGGTGCGGCTCTGGACGTCGCCGGAGGCGGCGGACGTCTACGGTGACTCGATCGGGCGGCAGCTCCGGCGGTTCGCGGCGAGAACCCATCTGCACTCGCCGATGCCGCTGCGGAGGCTGCTCGAAGGGGAACTTGGGGAGCACTCGACGTTCTCCGATCTGAAGATTCCGTTCCGGTGCTGCGCCGCGAGCATCGAGCGGGCGGCCGAGCACTGGTTCGACAGCGGGCCGTTGGTGGACGCCGTGCTGGCCTCGTCGGCCGTTCCGGGCGTGCTCCCCCCGATGGAGATCGAAGGGGAACACTATGTGGACGGTGGGATCGTCAACTCGATCCCGATCGGGGAGGCGGTACGGGTCGGCGCCAAGCTGATCTTCGTGCTGCAGGTGGGCCGGGTCGAGCGCCCGCTGACCGTGCCCCGCCGGCCGTGGGAGGTGGCCCAGGTGGCGTTCGAGATCGCGCGCCGACATCGGTTCGCGCGCGAGATGGCGGCCCTGCCGGCCGATGTCCGTGTCCACGTGCTGCCGACCGGTGGCGGCGAGACCCGCGACGACAGCCCGTGGGCCTACCGCGACATGGCGAGGGTGGGCCGCCGGATAAGCCGGGCCTACACCGCTTCCCGTCGCTATCTGCAAGCCAATGTGCACGGCGGGCGCTGATGCCACCTCCCCCGTCCTGGATCCGCCACCTGCTCCTCGCCCCCCTCGTCGTCGCACTCGCCGTGGCGCTGCTCGTCTCCCTGCCGGTCTGGCTGCTGCTGGCGCTGATCGCCTCGCCACTGGTGCCCGGCCATCTGCGGGTGCCCCGGCTGATCTTCCTGGCCATCGTCTATCTGGTCTGGGACGCCTCGGCGCTGGTCGTGCTGGCCGCACTCTGGGTCGCCTCGGGCTTCGGCTGGAAGATCCGTACGCCCGCTTTCCAGCGCGCCCACTACGTGGTGACCGGCCGGTTCCTCGGCTTCCTGTTCTGGATCGCCCGCTGGTCGCTGCACCTGGTCGTGGACGTGGTCGGCACCGACCCGGACACCGCGCGGCCCGGCCGCCCGGAGGTCGTGGTGAGCCGGCACGCCGGGCCGGGCGACTCGTTCATCCTGATCCACGCGCTGGTCAACTGGTTCGCCCGGGAGCCCCGCATCGTGCTCAAGGCCACCCTGCAGTGGGACCCGGCGGTCGACGTGCTGCTCAACCGGCTGCCCAACCGGTTCATCACGCCCGGTCGCGCCGGCTCGCGCCCGCTGGAGGACGAGGTCGGCGAACTGGCGGTCGGACTGGACGACAACGACGCGTTCGTGATCTTCCCGGAGGGTGGCAACTTCACCCCGCGGCGGCGGATCAAGGCGATCCGGTGGCTGCGCTCGCACGGCATGTTCACGCTGGCCCGCAAGGCAGAAGATCTGCGGAACGTGCTGCCGCCGAAGCCGGCCGGGTTGTTCGCGGCGATCGACGCCGCCCCCGACGCGGGAGTGATCTTCGTCGCGCACACCGGGCTCGACCGGATGATCACGGTCGCCGACGTGTGGCGCGAGCTGCCGATGGACAAGAACCTGGTCATGCGGTTCTGGAGCGTCGACCCCGAGGACGTGCCGGCGGGCGAGGAGGAGCGGGTCGCCTGGCTCTACGACTGGTGGGCCCGGATCGACCGCTGGATCGAGGAGAACCGGCCGGCGGCCCGTCCGCTGAGCACGGACTGGGCCGCCCGCCGGGTCCGGACCTAGGAACCCAGAGACTTGTAGATGCTGTCCGGCGCCTCGGTGATCGACGAGGCCGCCGGCCGCTGCACGTCCACCGGAGCGCCGTAGTCGCTGTAGAGCGCGTCGATCGGCTCGGTCTTCTGCCCGTTGACCGGCGGCAGGTCGATGGTCAGCTCCTGCAGCTGCCCCTGCGTGTCCAGCCCGGCCGTGAACGGCACCTGCGAGGCGGACTGGCCGTACCCGTCGATCGTGACCTTGCTGAGGCCGGCGAGACCGGCCGCCTTGGTCAGGTCGAGCGTGCCGGCGTAGCTGTTCGAGCCGGTCGAGTGCACGTCGGTGGTCGAGCTCAGCAGCTTGGCCGTGTTGACCGGGTCGATCTGGTCCGGCCGCAGCCCGATGCTCGCGTCGGCCGGCAGGCGCGACCCGTCCACGTGTGTCCAGGTGCCGTTCTTGGTGATCCCGGGGATCTGCACGTACAGGTCCTGGCCGATCAGCAGCGTCTTGACCGCGACCGAGGCGTTCGGGCCGGTGGCCGTCACGTCGGCGGTGCCGTTGCTGTGCGGTGCGTCGATCGCGCCGGTCAGCTTGAAGCCGCTGCCCGAGGTCACCGTGATCTTGAAGCTGGTCTGGTCCAGCTTGGCGGTGGCCGCGGCGAGTTGGGAAGCCGCCGCGGGATCGGCGGCGGATGCGGAAGAGGAATCGGCCGAGGGGGTCGTAGCGGCCGGTGACGCGGTGGTGTTGTCGCAACCGGCCACCGCGAGAGCGACCGTGGCCGTCGTCACGAGGCCCAGTCCGGCGAGCCGTGGTCTGCGCATGTCGGTCCCTTCATCGCGCCGTTCGTCCGTATTGACGAAGGTCGAGGGGAGATGTGCCCGAACCCGCCGCACAGCAAACGGTAAGTCGCTCGCACTAAGCTCAGGACCATGGCTGAGCTGCTCGACGCCGATTCCCTGCGCGATGCCGTCGCGGTCCTCGACGGCTGGGAAGCCGGTCCCGAGGCGATCGTCCGCACCGTCGGTCTTCGGAGTTTCCCGGTGGCGATCCAGGTCGTCGACCGGGTCGCCCAGGTCGCGGAGGAAATGGATCATCATCCGGACATCGATATTCGCTGGCGTACCCTGACTTTCCGTTGCGCGACCCATTCGGCCGGCGGCGTCACCACGCGTGACATCGCGCTGGCCAACCGCATCGACCGCATTCTCGCCGACGCCTCGGCCTGACCTGGAGGAAGCAACCTTGAGATTCGAGGTCAGCAAGGTCCTCGACGCCATCGAGGGCCGGCTCTCCACCGACCCGGCCCTGGCCCGCGCGGTCGTCGACCTGTCGGAGATCGTGCGCTACGCCGATCTCGACGGCGGCCGCCCGGCCAGCTCGGTGCGGCTCGGCCTGGTCGTCGACGCCCTCAGCCGCCACGTGGCCGAAGAAAACGCGCCCGTCTACGTGGTCGCCCCGCGCGGCCTGCTCTCCGACACCGACCTCACCTCCAACGAGCGGATGGTGATCCGGCGCTGGGCCGATGACGGCAAGGTCGAGGTGGTGCCCCAGCTCGACGACCGCGTCTACGAGGTGGCCGAGCTGCTCGGCGTGCCGGTCCTCACCCGCGCCCGCGGCGACCAGTTCCGCGACCGGCGGCCATGGGTCGACGAGCCGGGCCGCCTGCTGGCCGCGGTGGCCGGCGAGGGCGGCGGCGCGGTGCTGGTGGCCCGGGTCGGCCGCGGTGAGCCGCCTCGCCCGGCCGAGCGCTCCCAGCTCGGCGAGCGTCTGCTGGCCCGGGTGTGGAGCTGCCCCGAGTCGAACTGCACGAGCTTCGGCTCCGGCGGCGACCCGGACAGCCCGTTCTCCGACATGCGTACCTTCACCAGCCCGGTGTCTCAGCCGCCGCCCGCACTGCGGGCCGGCGTGCCGACCTGCCCACGGCACGGGGCCAAGCTCAAGGACGCCGGGCCTCGCCCGGAGGTCGAGGTTCTTTCCGTACGCATCGACGGCGTCATCCGCCAGCGCTTCGTCGTCTCGGCCGACGCGCCGGTCGTGGTCGGGCGCGCGCCCGAGGGCGGTGGGGGCATCATGCTCGGCCAGTGGCTGACCGAGGATGCCCGCAAGTGGATCAGCCGCGGGCATGCGCAGTTCGCGCTGCGCGGCAAGGGCGAGCTGACCGTGCAGGACGTCAGCACCAACGGCTCCGGCATCCGCCCCGGCGGCTCGATGGACGACGACGAGCGGATCACGCTGAAGCGCGGCGAGACCCGCTCGCTGGCCGCCGCCGACGTCGTCGAGCTCTACGCCGGCGTCAACATCGGCCGGTCGAAGATGTGGGCCACCGGCGGGCTCGTCCAGCCCCAGTCGGTGATGGCCGAGGCCCCGACGATGGCCCTGCGCAAGTTCACGGGTTGAGGCCGGCCCAAGGTTGGGGCCGGCCAAGGTTGAGGCCGGCCCACGGTTGAGGCCGGTCTAGGAGAGGATCGCCTCGAGCTGGGCCACCGCGTGGTCCAGCTCGTCGCCGGTCACGACCAGCGGCGGGGCCAGTCGGATCGTCGAGCCGTGGGTGTCCTTGACCAGCACGCCCCGCTCCGCGAGCCGCTCACATGCCGCGCGCCCGGTCATCAGCGCGGGATCGATGTCGACGCCGGCCCACAGCCCGCGGCCGCGCACCGCCACCACGCCCCGGCCGATCAGCTTGGCCAGCCCGGCGTGCAGCTGCTCGCCCAGCTCGGCCGAGCGGCGCTGGAACTCGCCGGTCTCCAGCAGCTTGACCACCTCGATGCCGACCGCGCAGGCCAGCGGGTTGCCGCCGAAGGTGGAGCCGTGCTCGCCCGGCTTGAGCACGCCGAGCACCTCCCGGTCGGCCGCGACCGCGGAGACCGGCACGATGCCGCCCCCGAGTGCCTTGCCGAGCACGTACATGTCGGGGACGACGCCCTCGTGCTCGATGGCGAAGGTCGTGCCGGTGCGGCCCAGCCCGGACTGGATCTCGTCGGCGATGAACAGAACGTTCTGCTCGGTGCAGAGCGACCGCACCCCGGCGAAGAATCCGGTCGGAGGCACCAGCACCCCGGCCTCGCCCTGAATCGGCTCCATGAGCACGGCGACCGTGTTCGGCGTGATCGCGTCGGCCAGGGCTTCGAGGTCGCCGTACGGCACGATGGTGAACCCGGGCGTGTAGGGCCCGAAGTCGGCCCGTGCGTCGGGGTCGGTGGAGAAGCTGACGATCGTCGTCGTACGCCCGTGGAAGTTGTCCGCCGCCACGATGATCTCGGCCTGCTCGTCGGCGACCCCCTTGACCCGGTAGCCCCACTTGCGGGCCACCTTGATCGCGGTCTCGACCGCCTCGGCGCCGGTGTTCATCGGCAGCACCAGATCTTTGCCGCAGAGCGAGGCCAGCCCGCGGCAGAAGTCGGCGAACTGGTCGTGCACGAACGCCCGGCTGGTCAGCGTGACCCGGTCGAGCTGGGCGTGCGCGGCCGCGATCAGAGCGGGGTGCCGGTGGCCGAAGTTGAGCGCCGAATAGCCGGCCAGGAAGTCGAGGTAGCGCCGCCCGTCGACGTCGGTCACCCAGGCGCCGTCACCCTCGCGGATGACGACGGGCAGCGGGTGGTAGTTGTGGGCCGTGTAGCGCTCGGCCTCGTCCAGAGCCTCCGGCGTCCGCATGAAAACGCTGGTCACGAGCGCACCTCCAACGTGCAGCACTTGGGTCCGCCGCCGGCCTTGCGCAGCTCGGAGACGTCGACCGCGACGGTTTCGTAGCCGGCCTTGCGCAGTTCGGCGTCCAGATGGGTGGCCTGGATCGGCAGCACCACCGTACGGCCGTCGCTGACCGCGTTGAGGCCCAACACCGCGGCGTCCTCCGCGTCGGCGATGACCGCGTGCGGGAACAGTTGCTGGAGCACGGCCTGCGAGCCGGGTGAGAACGCCGACGGCAGGTAGGCCACGTTGGTCTCGTCGAGCACGCAGAGCGCCGTGTCGAGGTGGTAATAGTTGGGGTCGACCAGCTGCAGCGTGATCACCGGCCGCTGGAGGACCTCCTGGGTCTCGGCGTGCGAGGCGTGCGAGGTGCGGAAGCCGGTGCCGGCCAGCAGCACGTCGCCGGCGAGCAGGATGTCGCCCTCGCCCTCGTTGGTGTGCTTGGGCATGGTCACCGCGAAGCCCCGCTCGCGGAACCAGGACGCGTACGCCGGGGCCTCGTCGGCCCGCTCGGCGTCGCGGAACTGCACGCCCAGGACGCGGCCGTCGACCGTGGTCGCGCCGTTGGCGGCGAACACCATGTCGGGCAGGCCGGGCAGTGGGTCGATCTCGTCGACGGTGTGGCCGAGGTCGAGGTAGGTCTGCCGCAGGGACTCCCACTGGCGGACGGCGAGCGCGTTGTCGTACGGCGCCGTGGGATCCATCCACGGGTTGATCCGGTACGTGACCGCGAAATGGGTGGGCCGGCACATCAGGTAGCGGCGCGGCGAGGCGGTGACCTTCATGACCTGAACGCTATGCGGGAGGGGCCTACGAATGCCCTGCTCAAAAGCTGCGCGCCGCGTTCGATCATTGCGTCATCGGCGTCCGCGGCGAAGATTCGTTAAATACACGTGGAGGGTGGCTTCTCATCGAGCCACCCTCCACGACGGCGCACCGCCGGAACTGTTTCGGGGCGGGAACCGCCGGCCGGGGTCCCGGTTCCGAGATCGCGGTTGGCGCATCGCCGCCCGCGAATATTGCCTACCCGTCAGAAGCGGTTGACAAAGTGTGCATCAAGCCACTGGCGGAAGGTGCTTACCGGCTGCATGTCGGTGCCGAGCCAGCTCAGCGAGCCGGTCAGGGCGAGCACGCCGACCACGATCGCGGCCAGCGACAGCACCATGCCGATCAGGGCGTCGGTCTTGCCGGCCACGTGGCGCTTGCCGGTGGCGTGGATGCCGCTGAGCGACAGGATGAGCGCGACCACGGCGACGCCGATGCCGTAGCCGAGCAGCGGCCCGGAGAGCACCAGCAGGGCCGAGCCGACGGCGAAGATCAGCCCGAGCGTGGCCAGCATGCTGGAGCGGGGTTTAGGGCCGGCCGGAACGACGGGCTCGTCGACCTCATCGCGAGCCGGCGGCCGCAGGTCAGCCGTGTCGTCGACCTTGGCGGCGCGCTGGGTCTCGGTACGGGGCACCTCGGCGCTGGAGCTCTGCGTGCTGGAGGTCTCGGTGCGCCGGGTCACCGTCGGCGGGTTGGCCGGCGGCGGGGTGACGGTCGACGGCGGCGCATCGCTGCTCGATGTCCGCGGCGGCGCCGGCGGGAGATTGGTCTCGGTGGTCGCGTCGCTTTCGCGCGGCGCGCGTACGGGCGTGGTTGCCGAGCCGCTGGGGGCCGGACGCTCGGCCTCCGCGCTATCGGCAGTCTCGGTCTGGCGGGAGAAAGTCGGCATCCTCACGTCCAGCACCTCCTTGACGAATTCGGGGGATGTCAAGCTCTTACCCCGAACGTCGCCAAACGACACAACGGGCACGCGGGAATCACCCGCATGCCCGTATCACCGCAGGTCAGGAGACGCGCGAAGCGTGCCGGCCGACCTGGGTCGCCTTGCTGATCACGTGGTCGACGAGGCCGTACTCCTTGGCCTCGTTGGCGGTGAACCAGCGGTCACGGTCGGCGTCACGCTCGATCTCCTCCGGGGTGTGCCCGGAGTGGAAGGCGATCCGCTCGTTCATCGTGTTCTTGATGTGCAACATGCTCTCGGCCTGGATGGCGATGTCGGCCGCGGTGCCGCCGATGCCGCCGGAGAGCTGGTGCATCATGATCCGCGCGTGCGGCAGCGCGTAACGCTTGCCGGCCGTGCCCGCGCAGAGCAGGAACTGTCCCATCGAGGCGGCCATGCCCATCGCGAAGGTGGCCACGTCGTTCTTGATGTACTGCATCGTGTCGTACACCGCCATGCCGGCGCTGATCGAGCCGCCGGGCGAGTTGATGTAGAGCGCGATGTCCTTCTCGCTGTCGGCCGACGCGAGCAGGAGCATCTGGGCGCAGATCCGGTTGGTGACCTCGTCGTTCACCTCGCTGCCGAGGAAGATGATCCGCTCGCGCAGGAGGCGCTCGAAGACCTGATCGTCGAAGGACGCGCCGCCGCTCCGCATCGTCAACTCGTCAACACTCATGGGCCCACCCTCTCGCATCCGCCGCGGAAAGACACATCCGACCGGCCGTTCGACTCCCAAGCTTTCCTGACTCGTTGCGTTCCGCCCAGTGATTCCCCTGTGGGCGAATCCGCTCACGGCATAACCGGTTGCGGAAAAAGACGGATACCGTTGCTCCCCGTGCCAGAGGGACACACCATCCATCGACTCGCCTCGCGGCATCGCGAGCTCTTCGCCGGGCGGCGGCTCGC
>DASWRZ010000202.1:0-8635 GCA_036402935.1 Actinoplanes sp. | reverse complement strand
CATCGCCCGCGAGACGATCCGGGCGATCCGCAAGGACGTGCTGGCCAAGTGCTACGGCGGTGACATCACCCGGAAGCGGAAGCTCCTCGAGAAGCAGAAAGAGGGCAAGAAGCGGATGAAGATGGTCGGCCGCGTCGAGGTGCCGCAGGAGGCGTTCATCGCCGCGCTGTCGACCTCCGATTCCGGTGACACCAAGGGGTCGGCCAAGAAATAGGCGGTTTGGGGTTCGGGGTGGTCGGGAAATCTGGGCTCGACGGACGCAACACAGCTCCACCCCCGAGGAGGAACCACCAATGACTGTCACCGGCATCATCACCGCGCTCATCGTCGGCCTGATCATCGGCGCGCTGGGCCGTCTGGTCGTACCCGGCAAGCAGAACATTCCGATCTGGCTGACCATGGTCATCGGTGTGGTCGCCGCCCTTCTGGGCACCGTGATCGCCCGCGCCGTCGGCGTCGCCGACACCAAGGGCATCGACTGGATCGAGCTGCTCTTCCAGGTCGTCCTCGCGGCCATCGGTGTCGCCCTGGTCGCGGGCATCGGCGGTCGCCGCGGCGTCACCCGCTGACCACGGCCGATCCGGCCGAGCAACATCACCAAGGCACAGCACATCACCAAGGCGCCGGCCCCTCAGGGGTCCGGCGCCTTTGCCGTGTGTCATACCCCGGCGCGAGGTGCCCGCGACATCATCTCGGTCAGTAGCGGAACTTGTGCTGGGCGCTGCGGCGGTTGACCCAGGCCGGGAGCTCGTCGACGTGGTCGAGGTGGGGCATCTGCTCGACCGGGTCGTGGGCCTTCGTCACGTTCCGCAGGGTCACGACGTAGCCCTGGACCAGGCGGTCGGCCCGCAGATCACGGTAGGTCACCTCGACGTAGATCTGGGTGTGGTCGGCGCGGCGCAGGGCGCAGAAGACCGTCCCGTCGCCGGACGACAGCAGGGCGCGGCGGACCTGGCCGCGGTCGTCCGGGTGGACCAGGTCGGCCAGGGTGGCCAGCGGCGACAGCTGCTCCTCGCCGAGCAGGGCACGCAGGGCCGGGCTGGCGTAGCGGATGCGCTGGTCGTCGTCGATCACCAGCATCATGTCGGCCGTGTTGTGGATGACCGCTCGCAGGTAGAGGTCGCTGTCGCGACGGCCGACGGCCTCGACCAGGCTGATGCGGTCGAGGGCGAGCGCGGCCTGGCCGGCCAGCACCTCGAGGGCGTCGCGGGCCATCGCCAGGTCGTCGCGGCGGCCGGTCAGCACCAGGGCGCCGCCGCCCGGGCGGGCCACCGCCAGCGGCTCCAGCCACAGCGGACAGGCGAGGGTGGCCTCGTCGGACGGCGGGTCCTCCAGCCACCAGCTGCGGTGGCCGGACCGGTCGGCCGGACCGGTCGCGGGCAGCGCCTCGGCGAGCAGCTGGCGGTCGTCGGCGGCGAAGATGATGGTGCGGATCGAGGAGGCCGGGAGCAGTTCGGCGACCGCGGAGCGTACGGCCTGGTCGACCGCGGGCGGGTCGGCCGCCGCGACCAGGGCGGCGCTCGCCGCGCGCAGTCCGCGTTCGCGGTTGAGTGCCTGGCTGCTCAGGCTCACCGAGTCGGCGAGGCGGGTGATGGCCAGGGTCAGCGTGATCGCGCCGGCCACCGCGATGACCACGCCGTCGCGGACCGTGCCCGAGACCGCCTCGTAGAGCAGCACCAGCGGCGGGGTCGCGGCCGAGGCGCCGAGCAGCGCCGCCCACCGGCCGCGCCACGGCCGCAGGCGGGGTGTCATCGGCTGGGTCAGCCCGGTCATCGACGGGTGCAGCGCGGCGATGCCCCAGGTGACGTAGAGAACTATGTAGCCGGTCTCGGTGAACGGACCCGGGGCCAGCGGATAGACGATGTCGCTGATCAACATGCCGATCGCGCCGCTGAGCAGCAGCTTGGCCGACGGGTTGCGCCCGGCCGCCATCACCAGGCGCACCGCGACCGAGGTCAGGAGCAGGTCGCCGATGACGTCGGCGGCCGAGATCTTCCCGAGCTCGTGAGTGGACCCGACGATGAAGACCCAGATCACCAGCAGCGTCGAGCAGGCCCAGGCGAGCAGGTCGATCAGGCGGGCCCGGTCGACCAGGAGCGAGCCGCCCCGGGTGAACTGCACCAGTGCCGCGGCGACCATCACGAACATCGCCAGATAGAAGTATTCGGCCACCGTCTCCGCGTTGACGGCATAGAAAATGTCGCCGATTCCCATGCAGGCGGTCGCACCGGCCAGCAGCAACCACGGCAGCAAGCGGGCCGGCCGCCGCCACCATGCACCGGCAATGATCGCGGCGGTGCTCGCGCTACCTAGCAGGATCCATTCGATCGCCCTCAGCACGCTCTTCTTAGTACCAGTGCAATAGCTGTCTGTCCACGTCGATGTATACGCAGCGCAATGGATATGTCGGAACGTCAGACATTACGCAGCGCGACCGTGAGATAACTATAAATGTCCTGCTCGGGGGCGGAAAGCTCACGTCAGCGGAAGACTTCGGCGATGACCTTGCGCTCGTCGATGCCGCCGTCGTTGGTTACCGGCTGCCACTTTCCGGCGCCCGCATCCCACTCCAGGTCGGCGAAACGTACCCGTTCGAGTCCGGTGTCGGACGCGTGCGAGACCAGCCAATGGGCGTAACGCCAACCGGAGGTCACGCTCGTGACCGCGACCGTCAGGCCGGCCGCCTGCTCGGCGGCGGCCGAAGTGGGCAGACCCTTGCCCCAGTCGAGCCGCAGCCCGCTCATCAGGGCGGTCGCCGCGGCCGCCCCGCGCAGGGCCGGCGCGCCGGTCACCGTGCAGGCGACCGCGCTCGCCGCCTGCCCGGTCAGCGCCCGGGCCAGGACCTCCGCCTCGTCGGCCCACTTCTGGTAGGCGTTCGGATAGGCCGACCGCTGCACCCTCTGGGCCGCGTCGGTGACCCGCATCTTCTGATAGCCCTTGACCCGCTTGAGGGCGGTGTAGAAGTGGTCGGACGCGTACCGCGGGTCTCTGATCTTGTCGGCCGGGCCCCAGCCCTGGCTGGGCCGCTGCTGGAACAGGCCGATCGAGTCGCGGTCGCCGCCGTCGCGGTTTTCCAGCTTGCTCTCCTGCAGGGCGGTGGCGAGCGCGACCACGACCGCCTGCTCGGGCATGCCCCGGCGTACCCCGACCGCGGCGATCGTGGCCGCGTTCGCCATCTGCACCGGGTCGAGTTCGACCTCCCCGTCGGCGCTGACCAGGCACCTGGCGCTGACCAGCGACGGGAGCTTGATGTCGTGCGAGAACGAGCGCAGGACGGCGACGACCCCGAGCGTGCCCACCAGCGCGAGCAGCGCGACCACCACCAGCGGCGTCCGGCGCACGCGCACCTCCTCGACGGCCCCGGCGTCCCGGGGTAGGACGACAAGCGTAGTAAACGACGGTTATCGGACCGGCGAACCGTCCGGAACCCAGGACGCCGGCCGCTTCTCGCGGAACGCGGTCACGCCTTCGACGCCTTCCGGCGACTTGAAATAGCCGGCTGAGCGGGACGAAAGCTCGGCGAGGTCGGCACGGATCGACTCGGAGGGCGTACGCCGTAGAAGCTGTTTGGTCCCGGCCAGCGCGAGCGGGCCGCCCCGTACGAGGGCGTCGCAGTAGCCGGCGACCGCGCCGTCGAGGCCCTCGGCCGTGACCGCGGCCGTGACCAGCCCGACCTCCGCGGCCCGGACCCCGTCGAAGATCTCGCCGGTCAGATAGAGCTCGGCCGCCGCCCGCGCGGCCAGCCGCGGCAACACGGTGGCGCTGATCACCGCCGGGATCACCCCGAGGCGCACCTCGGTGAAGGCGAACGTCGCCTGGAGGGTGCAGACCGCCAGGTCGGCCGCGGCGATCAAGCCGAGCCCGCCGGCCCGGGCCGGACCGGCCACCCGGGCCACCACCGGCTTGGGGAACTCCCAGAGCGCGGCCAGCACGTCGGCCAGCATCTCGGCCGGCACCCGGCCGGCCGCGCGGGCCGCGGCGGTCTCCTTGAGGTCGGCTCCGGAGCAGAACACGGGGCCGGTGTGCGATATCACCACCACCCGGACCTCCGGGTCGACGAGCGACTCGCCGAGGCGGTCCAGCAGCTGCGTCATCAGCGGCGTGGAGAGGGCGTTGCGGTTGGCCGGGCTGTCCAGGGTCAGCGTGGTCACCCCGGCGGCGGTGGCGGTACGGACCAGATCCATGGCGGAACCCTAACGGGGCCCGTGCACACTTGACGGATGGCCGGTGTGCTTCCCGATGGTGATCCCGTACCTTCCGACGGGTCGCTGCCGCCCCATGTCGCCGGGTCGGCCGGCCGGAACGGCTTCGGGGTGTACGTGCACGTGCCGTTCTGCGCCAGCCGCTGCGGCTACTGCGACTTCAACACCTACACGGCGAGCGAGCTGGGCGGGGGCGTCAGCCGCGAGGGGTACGCCGACCTCCTCCTCGCCGAGCTGGACCTGGCCCGCAAGGTGATCGAGCCGGGGCCGGTCGACACCGTCTTCGTCGGCGGCGGCACCCCGACCCTGCTGGGCGCCGACGATCTCGGGCGGGTGCTCGACGGCATCGACCGCGCCTGGGGCCTGGCCCCCGGCGCCGAGATCACCACCGAGGCCAACCCGGAGACCGTCGACCCGGCCTACCTGCGCCGGCTGCGGGCCAACGGGTTCACCCGGATCTCCCTCGGCATGCAGTCGTCCTCCCCGGCCGTACTGCGGATCCTCGACCGGCAGCACACCCCGGACCGGGCGCCGCGGGCCGCGATCGAGGCCCGCGAGGCCGGGTTCGAGCACGTCAACCTGGATCTGATCTACGGGACGCCGGGGGAGACGGCCGACGAGTTCGCCGCCTCGCTGCGCACGGTCATCGACGCCGGGGTGGATCACGTCAGCGCGTACGCCCTGATCGTCGAGGACGGCACCCGGATGGCGGCCCGGATGCGGCGCGGTGAGCTGCCCTACCCGTCGGACGACGTCGCCGCCGATCGCTATCTGGCCGCCGAGGAGGCACTCGGCGCGGCCGGCCTCCAGTGGTACGAGGTGTCGAACTGGGCCGCGTCCGAGGCCGGGCGCTGCCGGCACAACCTGCTCTACTGGACCGGCGCGGACTGGTGGGGGCTCGGGCCGGGCGCGCACAGCCACGTGGGCGGGGTGCGCTGGTGGAACGTCAAGCATCCCGCGGCGTACGGGAAAAAGCTGGCCGATGGCACCTCTCCGGGCCATGCCCGGGAGGTCCTCGACCCGGCGGACCGCCGGGTCGAGGACGTGATGTTGCGGGTCCGTCTGCGCGACGGCCTGCCGCTGGCCGGTCTCGACCCGGACGGGGTCGCGCAGGCGCTGGCCAACGGGCTGATCGAGCCCGGAGCGCACGCCTCGGGTCAATTGATTTTGACCTTGAAGGGCCGGTTGCTGGCCGACGCCGTCATCCGTGACGTGGTCTGAGCCGCTATTTCACGATGCTCACGTTGAACGGGTAGTTGTACGACTCGCCGTTGGCGGCCTTGGCGCCCGCGATGACCCCGAAGACGATGCCGAGGATCGTGGCCGCCACCCCGACCAGGATGGTGATGATCAGGAAGCTGAAGATCCAGCAGACCACCGCGACGATCGCGATGAGCAGCTGGAAGTTGAGGGCCTTGACCGCCTCGGCCCGCACCTGCGGCGACTGGGGGCCGCGCGACAACATCGCCACCAGCGGCGCGATCCAGCCGAGGGTGCCGCCGCCGATCAGGGCGCCGGCCGCGCCGCCGAAGTGGGCGACCAGGAGCCACGTCCGGTCCTCGCCGGCCGCGTTGTTGCCGGGATAGGAACCGTAGCCGCCCCCGCCTCCGTAGGGCGGCTGGCCACCGTACGGCGGCTGGTTCCCGTAGGGCGGCGGGTTTCCGTAAGGCGGCGGGTTTCCGTAAGGCGGCGGGGGTGGCGGCGGGGGATATCCGCCGGGCGGCGGCGGATTGTACGGCGAAGTAGGGTCGTCAGGCATGCCGTTGCCGGGCGGACGGGGTGGTTCACTCATGGCTGACACGGTAGGGCCGCAGCTCAATGCGGTCGAGAGCGACATGCGGTCCGATCTGCGACGACGGATGGCCCTTCCGATCATCGCGCTGCCGGGCGTCGCGACGTAGACTGGCACTCTTGCCGCAGGAGTGCCAAACGGGGGAGGGGTCATAGTGAGTCTCGATGACCGCAAACTCGAGGTCCTGAGGGCCATCGTCGAGGACTACGTCGAGACCCAGGAGCCGGTCGGCAGCAAGGCCCTCGTCGAGCGCCACCACCTGGGCGTGTCCCCGGCCACCGTGCGCAACGACATGGCTGTGCTGGAAGAAGAGGGCTACATCCGACAGCCTCACACCAGCGCCGGGCGGGTGCCCACCGACGCGGGTTACCGACTCTTCGTCGACCGCCTGTCGCGCGTCAAGCCGCTCAGCCCGGCCGAGCGCCGGGCGATCGAGCGCTTCCTGATCGGCGCGGTCGACCTCGACGACGTCGTGCACCGCACGGTCCGTCTGCTGGCCCAGCTCACCCGCCAGGTCGCGGTCGTGCAATACCCCTCGCTGGCCCGCTCCAGCGTGCGCCACCTCGAACTCGTGCCGATCTCCACCACGCGCCTGATGCTGGTGATGATCGCCGACACCGGCCGGGTCGAGCAGCGCCTGGTCGAGCTGCCGGCGCCGGTCCCGGCCGACGACGTCACCGACCTGCGCCGCCGGGTCAACGAGAAGCTCGCCGGGCAAAAGCTGGCCGACACCCCGTCGCTGGTGCAGGGCCTGGTCGACGACTGCTCGCCGGAGAGCCGCGGCACCATGGCGTGCCTCGCCTCGGTCCTCCTCGAGACCCTCGTCGAGCGCAGTGAGGAGCGCCTCATGCTGGCCGGCACGGCCAACCTGACGCGCGGTAGTGTGCTCGACTTCCAGGGCACGTTGCGCCCCGTCCTCGAGGCTCTCGAGGAAGAGGTCATCCTGCTCAAGCTCATCGGCGACCTCGAGCCCAGCACCACCCGGGTCCGCATCGGCGACGAGAACGAGATCGACAACCTGCGGTCCACCTCGGTGGTCAGCACGGGCTACGGTCCGGGTGTCACGATCGTCGGTGGGCTCGGTGTGGTCGGGCCCACCCGGATGGACTACCCGGGCACGATCGCTACCGTGCGAGCGGTGGCACGCTATGTCGGCGACCTGCTCGCACAGAACTGATTCACTGGAACTTCCGACACCGGACTGGCGAACTGAGGACTCGAAACCCCGTGGCCAAGGACTATTACGGAATTCTCGGCGTGAGCCGGGAAGCCACCGACGACGAGATCAAGCGCGCCTACCGCAAACTGGCTCGGCAGTACCACCCGGACGTCAACCCCGATCCGGAAGCGCACGAGAAGTTCAAGGACATCAACGCCGCGTACGAGGTGCTGTCCGACGACCAGAAGCGGCAGATCGTCGACCTCGGCGGCGACCCGCTGGCGCCCGGCGGCGGCGTCGGCCCCGGTGGCCCGGGCGGTGCCGGCGGCCCGTTCGTCGGCTTCCAGGACATCATGGACGCGTTCTTCGGCACGGCGGCCGGCGGAGGCACGCGCGGCCCGCGCCCGCGCACCCGCCCCGGCGCCGACGCGATCCTCCGCCTCGAGCTCGACCTGGTCGAGACCGCGTTCGGCGTCGAGGCCCCGATCACCGTCGATACGGCCGTGCTCTGCACCCAGTGCTCCGGCGCCGGCACCGCGCCCGGCACCCACCTCGCGACCTGCGAGACCTGCGGCGGCCGCGGCGAGGTGCAGAGCGTGCAGCGCACCTTCCTCGGCCAGGTCGTCTCGTCGCGCCCCTGCCAGACCTGCCAGGGCCACGGCACGGTCATCCCGCACCCGTGCCCGACCTGCGCCGGCGACGGCCGCGTCCGCACCCGCCGCTCGCTCACCGTCAAGATCCCGGCCGGCGTCGAGGACGGCATGCGCATCCGCCTGGCCCAGCAGGGCGAGGTCGGCCCCGGCGGCGGCACCGCCGGCGACCTCTACGTCGAGATCCACGAGCGGCCGCACGACGTCTACTCCCGCAAGGGCGACGACCTGCACTGCCGGGTCACGCTCCCGATGACCGCGGCCGCGCTCGGCACCCGCCTCACGATCAAGACGCTCGACAGCGAAGAGGCCATCGAGGTCAAGTCGGGCACCCAGCCGGCGAGCACGCTGCGCATCCGCGGCAAGGGCGTCCCCCACCTGCGCGGCCAGGGCCGCGGCGACCTCTTCGTGCACCTCGACGTCAAGACGCCGACCAAGCTCACCCCCGACCAGGAGCGGTTGCTCCGCGATTTCGCCAAGACCCGTGGCGAGGACGTGGCGGAGCTGAGCAAGCAGGGCGGCTTCTTCAGCCGGATGCGGGACGCCTTCAACGGCCACTGACCTTTTGGGTTGCCGATCAGGAACGTCGCGGCCCTTTGGGTTGCCGATCAGGAACGTCGCGGCGGCGTACCCTCGCCGGTCTCTGACCGTGGTCGTTGCAGTCACGCGGCATCGCGGTGTTGGGGGACTGAGGCCCGGGCGCGATAGCGTGCCCAGGTGTCCGCGCCGCTCTTCCTCGTCGACGACCTGCCCACCGGCCCGTCTTTCACTCTCGACGGCCCGGAGGGTCATCACGCGTCGACCGTCCAACGGCTCCGCGGGGGCGAGCGGC
>DASWRZ010000201.1:0-27513 GCA_036402935.1 Actinoplanes sp. | reverse complement strand
GGGGGATGACATGGCGGTCGTGCTCGGTCTCGCCGCCGCCCTTCTCTACGGCGGCGCTGATTTCGCCGGTGGTCTGCTGTCGCGCCGCAACGGGTCGCTCGCCGTCAACCTGTTCGCTGCGGCACCGGCCGCGGTCGTCGCGTGGGCCGCGGTCGTCCTGATGAGCGGGTCCCGGCCGCCGCTGTCCGCGATCGGCTGGGGGCTCGCGAGCGGCATCGGTGGCGGAGTCGGGACGCTGCTGCTCTACCGGGGCCTCAGCCGGGGGCAGATGAGCGTGGTCGGACCGGTCTCGGCCGTCGGGGCGGCGGTCCTGCCGGTGGCCGTCGGCATGGTGCTGGGGGAACGTCCGAGCATATTCACCTCGTTGGGCATCCTCGTGGCGTTGCCGGCGATCGCGCTGGTGGCCAGCAGCGGGAAGGCCACTATCGAACAGGCCAGTACCGGAAAGGCTGCCGGTGGCGGTGTCTTCCGGGCCGGGCTCACCGACGGCCTGGGCGCCGGGCTGGCGTTCGGGTTGATGTTCGTCGGCCTGGCCCGGGCCGGGGACAACGCCGGACTGTGGCCGATCGCCTGCGAACAGACCAGCGCGTTCCTCCTGATGGTCGCCCTCGCCCTCCGCGCGCGCCGATCCGTACGGTTGCGGCCGCGCGCCGCCGCGGCATCGGCCCTGGTCGGCGTCGCCGGCCTGGTCGCCACCCTGTCCTACTTCTCCGCCACGCACGCCGGGCTGCTGGCGATCGTCGCTGTGCTCACGTCGCTGTATCCCGGCGTCACCGTGCTCCTGGCCCGCGTGTTCCTGCGCGAGCAGTTCAGCGCGGCCCAGCGTGCCGGTCTCGCCCTCTGCGCTCTCGCGGTGGCCGCGATCGCATTACCTTGAAACCGCCCCGCCCATCGACCAGAACTGATCACCGACCGGCTGGATTCCACCGGGGAAACCGGCGCCGGGCTGACGGTTCCGGAACCGATATGGGTCCCTTTCGCGTTGTCCGCGGCGTCTGTCGTCGGGTAACGTGCGGTATCGATTCGGCGGGAGAGGCCCAAGGACGGGCCTGATCTGGTGTCTGCCACGGCCCCGCCATCTGTGGGCAACGGGCTTGCCCGGCCGGCCCCGCGGGGGCCGACGAGGAGAGGATCACGGGGTTATGGGTCAGGACGTTTCGCGCTGTCGACATCGCCTTTTTTCGAGCTCGGCACGGTGACCTGAGCGGGCCCGGCGGCACCTGATCGCCCGGCACGTCGTCTCTCTTCACAGTTTGCAGGTGAGCCTGCGCGGCCCCGCCGTGCCGGGCCATAACTGCATGCATTCCGACGGGAGTTCCACCCGATGGTGAAATGGCTTCGACAAAGTGTGGAAGCGCAATTCTTCGCCGAGCTTTTCCGCGCCGATCGGCCGCTGGCTGTGGCCTGGTACGCCCTGATCGTGGTGCGTGGCCTGATCCCGGCGGCGATCGCCGTCTCGGTGGGCCTGCTGATCGGCCAGGTGCAGGGCGACGACCCGATCGGCGGCACTCTTGTCGTGGTGGCGGTGCTGTTCGTGGTCAGCCAGATCCTGCCGCCGCTGCACGCGCAGATCGGCGCCGGCCTGGGCAGCCAGATCTCGGCCTGGCTCGACGACCAGTTGCTGCTGTCCACGACCACGCCGGTCGGACTGGGCCATCTGGAGTCGTCGGAGCTGACCGACGACCTGATCCTGGCGCGTGACTTCGACCTGGGGCTGACCGGGCCGCCGGTGTCGCTGGCCATGGGGTTCATCGGAGCCGGCCTGGTCGACCTCGCGATCGGGCTGGCGCAGGTGGTGGTGCTGGGTGCGTACCACTGGTGGCTGGCGGTGCTGGTCGGCGGCGTCTGGGTGGCGACGCACCGGCTGCTGCGGACGGCAACCGTGTGGGACCGGCTGACCGGCGAGCTGGCGGAGGCGCAGCGGCAGGCGGAGTACTCGTACCGGTTGGCGATGGACTCGCCGGCGGCGAAGGAGGTTCGCCTGTTCGGGTTGTCCGGCTGGATCGTGGAGCGTTTCGCTCAGGCACGGAGCCGCTTGGTGGAAGTTCGCTGGCGTACCACGAAGCTGCCCGCGCACCGCGTCGCGCTGACCGTGCTCCTGCTGGTGGCGGTCAACGGGTTCGCCTTCTGGTGGCTGGCGCGGGAGGCGGGCAGCGGCGCGATCGGGGTCGGCGCGGCGGTCACCTTCGCGCAGGCGGCGGTCGGTGCGGGCGCGCTGGGCTTCGGGGGGTTGAGCTGGGCTCTGCCGCACGCCGCGCACGGTGTCGCGACCGTGCGGCGCCTGCGCGAGCCGATGCTGGCGGCGGGTGCGCTGGCCACGACCGGTGACCGGCCGGCCGACGGGCTGCCGGGGGAGGAGATCCGGTTCCGGGACGTGCGGTTCGCGTACGCGGACGGGCGCCCGCCGGTGCTCGACGGCCTGGACCTGACCATCCCGGCCGGGTCGTCGCTCGCCGTGGTCGGCGTCAACGGCGCGGGCAAGACGACGCTGGTCAAGCTGCTGTCCCGGCTGTACGACCCGGTCGATGGCGGCATCGAGATCGACGGCGTGGATCTGCGGGAGTTCGACGTGGACTCATGGCGCGGCCGGGTGGCCGCGGTTTTCCAGGACTACAACAAGTACGACCTCTCGCTGCGCGAGAACGTGGCGCCGCTGGGCACCGCGACGGACGACGAGATCCGGGCGGCGCTCGCCGACGCGGGTGCGACCGGCGTGGCCGGCCTCGACACGGTGCTGTCCTCGGCGTACGAGGGCGGCCGGGACCTGTCCGGCGGGCAGTGGCAGCGGGTCGCGCTGGCCCGGGTGCTCTGTTCCGTACGCCAGGGTGCCGGTCTGGTGATCCTCGACGAGCCCACCGCCCAGCTGGACGTGCGCGGGGAGGCGGAGATCTTCGAGCGGCTGCTGGAGGCGACCCGTGGCCGCACCACGATCCTGATCTCGCACCGGTTCTCCACGGTGCGGCACGCCGACCGGATCGCGGTGCTGGAGCACGGCCGGGTGGTCGAGTTGGGCACGCACGACGAGCTGCACGCGGCCGGTGGCCGCTACGCGCGCATGTACGACCTTCAGGCCGCCCGCTTCGGAGAGGACGACAGCAATGACCACGACAGCGTCTTCGCCTGAACTGCCGCCGTCGCTGACCGCGCTGTGGCGGTCGCTGCGGATGGGATTCCGCGCCGAGCCGCTGCTGCTGCTGGCCGGCGCGGCGACCACGCTGGCCGCCGCGGTGCCGGACGCGTTGTTCGCGCTGGGCTTCAAGCTCTTCAGCGAGGCGGTCATCCGCACCGACCGGGCGGCGATCCTGCAGGCGGCGCTGCTGCTGGCCGGGCTCGCGGCCGGGGGATGGCTGCTCACCACCGCCTCCGAGCGCACCAACCTGCGTCTGGCCGAGCGGGCGGCCGTACACATCGAGTCGTACGTCGCCCGGCTGCAGTCGACGGTGACGACCATCGAGCACCACGAGCGGACCGACCACCTCGACCTGCTCGAGGTGTTGCGCGACCACGCCGGGACGCTCAGCCAGCTGTACCGGTCGCTGTTCGCCACCTCGGGTGCGGTGCTGCGGCTGGTGCTGACGGTCGGCCTGCTCATGTCGGTGCATCCGGCGCTGGCCGTGCTGCTGCTGTTCGCCGCGCCGACGGTGCTGGTGGCGATGTTCCGGGCGGCGGTCGAGAAGCGGATCGAGGAGGACGGCGCGCAGCATCGGCGGCGGGCCCGGCACTGGTTCGTGATGGGTTCGGGCGCCGCGCCGGGCAAGGAGGTACGGATCGCCGGGCTGCAGGAGCGGCTGCGCATCGATCGGCGCAAGTCGTGGGACCGGTCGTACCACGCGCTCAACCGAGCTCAGTGGATCACCACGGCGTGGCAGTGCACGGTCTGGTGCGTCTTCGGTATCGCGCTCGCGGCCGCGGTGTCCTGGGTCGCGTACCAGCCGGGGGCACCCGCCGAACGGGCCGGTGCGGTGGCTCTGGTCCTGGCCGCCGCCGGCCGGTTGTCGCTGTTCATCGGGCAGACCACGAGCGAGACCCACTTCCTGCGCGGGATCTGGCTGGACGCCTCGCGCCGGTTGACCTGGCTGGAGAACTTCGCCGCGGCGCACCGGACCGACGCGGACCGCCCGGTCCCCGAGCGCCTGACCACCGGCATCACCTACGAGAACGTCTCGTTCCACTACCCGACGTCGGACCGGATGATCCTGGAGGACGTCAACCTCACGCTGCCGGCCGGCAAGGTGGTCGCGATCGTCGGCGAGAACGGCGCGGGCAAGACCACACTGATCAAGCTGCTGTGCCGGTTCTACGACCCGACCGGCGGCCGGATTCTGGTCGACGGCGAGCAACTGGACAGGCTGCCGCCGGACGACTGGCGGGCCCGGATGTCCGGCACCTTCCAGGACTTCCAGCGCTTCGAGTTCTCCGCCGCGCACACGATCGGGCTTGGCGATCTGCCCCGGATCGACGACCGGGCGGCGGTCGACGCGGCGGTCGAGCGGGCCGGCGCCGGTGAGGTGCTGAGCAAGCTGCCCGCGGGGCTGGACACCCAGCTGGGTGTGACGTGGCCGGACGGGGTCGAGATCTCGTTCGGGCAGTGGCAGCGGCTGGCCCTGTCGCGGGGTTTCATGCGCGACGACCCGCTGGTGCTGGTGCTGGACGAGCCGGCGGCGGCGCTGGACGCGGAGACCGAGCATCAGCTCTTCGAGCGGTTCGCGGCGGCGGCCCGGCAGCCGTACGGCGGCCAGGACGGGCGGATCACGCTGCTCGTCTCGCACCGCTTCTCCACGGTCCGGATGGCCGACCTGATCGTCGTGCTGGACGGGTCCCGGGTGGTCGAGGTCGGCTCGCACGCCGAGCTGATCGCGGCCGGAGGCAAGTACGCGGAGCTTTACGGCATCCAGGAAGCGGCCTACCGCTGAAGCGCCTACCGCTGAAGCGGCCTACTGCCGGGGCGGCCGGCGCCGAGAGGACAGCACATGTCAGCCACACCTATCGCCACCGGCGCGGACCTGCGCAGCTTCGCCGACGTCGACGGCTCGGACAACCCGGAGGCGCTGTTCCGCTCGCTCGAGGTCGGGCGGGCGACCAGCGGCATGCTTCAGGCCGAGGCGGAGGTCATGCGGCGGCTCCGGCTCAACTCGGCACGGCATGTGATCGACCTCGGCTGCGGGCTCGGCACCGACGCCCGGGCCATGGCCGACGCCATGCCGCCGGACGGCACCGTGGTCGGCGTCGATCTCAGCCGGCTGATGGTGGCCGAGGCTCGCCGCCGGGCCGGCGACGCGGCCGGCCGGATCGAGTTCCTGGTCGGATCGGCCACCGACGTGCCGCTGGAGAGCGGCACGTTCGACCGGTGCCGGGCGCAGGCGATCATGCAACACGTGCCGGACGCGCGCGGCGTGATCGCCGAGATGGCCCGGCTGCTACGGCCGGGCGGCCGGGCGGTCACGCTCGAGTTCGACCTGGGCAGCACGATCATCGACCACCCGGACCGGGCGACCACGCGGCTGATCCTGGACAGCGTCACCGACGCCGCGCTGGACGGCTGGATCGGCCGTCAGCTGCCGCGGCTGCTGCGCGAGGCCGGGTTCGTCGAGGTCGAGACCGCGCCGCAGATGGTGTTCAACGAGTTCGAGTTCTTCATGTTCACCCTGCGCCGCCCGGTGGCCCAGCTGGTCAAGGACGGTGTGGTCACCGGACGGCAGGCGGTCCGCTGGGTGGGTGAGCTGGCGAAGATGCACCGCGAAGGCCACTTCCTGGCCGGTTCCCTGGCCTTCGTGGTCTCCGCGGTGCGTGGCGACTGACCGAACCTACAGCGGCGGGTAGGACTCGTTGACCCGGAACAGAGCGAGGAGCAGTGCGGCCGCGGGGGACCGCGGCCGCACCAGCTCGGCGTCCGGCACGTCCAGGATGCGTACGGTCACCTGGGGAGCGACGTCGCACCACGCCGCCAGCGCGGCGCCGGACCGGTCCACATCGGACCCCGCAACGACGGTGATCCGGGTGTGGCCGGTGTCGCACGACGCCGGCACCGGGCCGCCGGCGCCGAGCACCACGAGATGGTCGGGCGCGGGGCGCGCCACGAGCCCGGCCACCGCATGCTCGGCGGTGACGACCAGCACGGTCGGGGTCAGCACGGGCCGGCCGGCCAGCCGGGCCGCGATCGTGCCGGGGTCGTCGAGCAGGAGCGCCTCCAGCCGCGGCCCGGCCGGTTCGAGCCACGTGCGGAAGGCGTCGAGGGCGGCCGGACCGCCGGCCAGGACCATGCGTACGGTCGGCGTATCGCCCCCCGGGACCGGTCGCAACCGCATCACGTCAGGGCCTCCAATCCGTACGAGACGGTGACGTGGTTGCCGCCGTGCCGGCCGACGGCGGCGTTGATCGGCCCGAACCGGGCGAGCACGCCGCCCAGCGACCGCGTCGGCGCCCAGGCGCCCGGCGCGAGGACCCCGGACTTCTCCATCAGCCGGATCAGGTGCGGGTCGAACGCGACCCAGCGCCCGCCGACCAGGAACTCGGTCCAGGTGTGCAGGCCCGCGAACGGCGGCACCAGCAGCAGCCCGAAGGACGAGCGCGCCGGTACGCCGAGTCGCGTGGCCCGGCGCAGCAGCACCGCGGTGGCGAGCAGGCAGTTCGCCACCCCGGTCCGGTCGAAGAAGTCCAGGTCGCGGCAGAGGATCTGGGGCAAGTGCAGGTATTCCGCGTGGTCCAGGGCGGACAGCACCTCGCGTACGGTGGCCGGCGCCTCCTCCGTCCGCCCGGCGGTCCGCACCTCGAAGGTGTCCGGGCCGGTGAGCCGCAGATCGTTGCCGTGCAACGGCTCGGCATCGGCACCGTCGGCGAACAGCAGGTCGAAGTCGCAGTCGCCGCGGTGCCCGGGCACCAGGCAGCGGGGCTTGGCGGTGACCCGGTACGCCGCCCCGTCGCCGGCCGCCAGCCGGTCGAGGACGCGTCGGAGGCCGACCTGCCCGAGGTACCAGACGGAGCGCCGGCGCAGGGCGGCGGCCAGGTTCATCAGGTCCCGGTCGTCGTAGCGGGCCCGGCCGGGGCCGCCGACCCGGGGGAGTCCGGCCTCCTCGGCCGCGCCGAGCACGTCGGCCGGGAGGTTGTGCACCGAGCGCGCGTGCGCGGCGGTGCTGGCATAGGCCCGGTACTGATCGGGGATGACCTGCAGCGCACGGACGATTTCCGGTGTCATCGGACCACCACCTCGGCCAGCACCGGCCGGTCGACCTTGCCGTTGACGTTCAGCGGCAGCTCGTCGACCGGATGGAAGCGCCGCGGCACCATGTATCCGGGCAGCCGGGCGGCCATCAGCGCGGGCAGCCGATCGGCGAGCGCCGCGTCGCCGCGATAGGCCGCCACGAGCACGGTCTCGCCCTCCTCCTCGGCCGTGACGACCGCGCCGTCGGCCACCCCGGCCACCTGCCGCAGGGCGTGCTCCACCTCGAGCAGCTCGACCCGGTAGCCACGCACCTTCACCTGGTGGTCGGTACGTCCCAGGTAGAGCAGGCCGCCGTCCGGTGCCCGGCGTACCCGATCACCGGTTCGGTAGAAGCCGCGCAGGAAGCGGCCGTCGTCGTCGGCCGCGTCCAGATAGCCGGGCGTGGTCTGCGGACCCGCGACACACAGCTCGCCCTCATGGGCGACCTCGGCCGGCGTCTCGTCGACGAGCATGTGGTCCAGCCCGGGGTGGAGGGCACCGATCGGCACCACACCGTTCGGCTCCGGCGCGGCGGCCGGATCCCAGCGGTGTGCGGTGCAGGCGATGGTGAGCTCGGTCGGGCCGTAAAGGTTGTCCACGGTGGACCCCGGGGCGGCCGCGTGCCACGCGAGCGCGTCCTCCTGCGTCAGCGCCTCGCCGCAGAACAGGCTGCGGGTCAAGGTGGGCAGCGAGCCCGGCCGCAGCGCACCGACCCGGCCCAGCAGACGGATCGTGCTCGGCACCGAGAACCAGGTGGTGACGCGATGCCGTTCGGCGAACGCGGCCAGCCGGACCAGGCCGCGCGGCGGCAGCACCACCAGCTCGGCGCCGGCCGGCCACGCCATGAACGGTCCGAACATGAACAGGTCGAAGGTCGGATCGAAGGTCTGCACCAGCACGTCGGCGGCCTCGATGCGATGGTGGCCCTGCGCGCTCGTCAAGAAGTGCGCCAGGTTGCGGTGGGTGATCGGCACGCCCTTCGGGCGGCCGGTGGACCCCGAGGTGAACATGATGTACGCCAGGTCGCCCGCCGCGACCGCGGCGGGCGCGCGCGGCGGTTCGGCGTCCGGCTCCGCGACGCGCAGACAGGTCAACGGCGATCCGGGTACGCGCGACAGCAACCGTTCCCCGGCCTCGTCCACGATGACGGTGTCCACACCGGCCGCCCGCAGCATCCCGGCGGTCCGCTCCGGCGGGAACGCCGGGTTGAGCGGCACCGCCACCGCACCCGCCCACATCGCGGCCAGCACGCCCACATGGGCGGCCGCGCTGTCCTGGGCGAGCACGCCGATCCGCTGTCCCGGGCCGAGCGACGCGGCCGTGCCGGCGGCGGATCCGGTCAGGCCGGCGTACGAGAGAGTCGCGTCTCCGACGACCAGGGCGGGCCGCGACGGCGACTCGCGGGCGACCCGGTGGATGCGGTCGAGAACGCCGCTCATGCCTGCTCCGCCAGCAGGCCGTTCAGCGTCGACCACATCAGGCCCGGGGTGCTGAACTCCGTACCCGTCAGCAACGAGTCGGGGATGCTCACGCCGAACGTCTCCTCCAGTTCCAGGATCAGGATCAGCGTCGCGAACGAGTCGACACCCAGCGCGGGCCACACTTCCTCGGCCTCGATCGGCTCGTCCGCCGCAACGAACCGGCAGTGCCGCCGCAGCAGGTCCTCGAACGCCGGCGACCAGCTCATTCCGCCGCCTTGCGCAACGCGTCGAGGTGCCGGAAGCCGCGGACCGCGTCGGCCACCGGCACCCCGAAGTCGATCAGGCAGGCGATCTCGTCCACGTCCGCCCCGGCGATCCGGCGGACCACCGGCAGCGCGTCCTCGACCGAGCCGAACAGGCCGTCCTTGCGCAGATAGCGCTCGTACGCCCGCTCGGAGACGGCCCGCGCGCGGCTCTCGGTCAGCGTCGTCTGCCGCCGGGTGCCGTCCTTGGTGGCCACCGATCCGACGTTGAGGTCGAGCGAGCTGGCCAGGTAGCGGTAGAGCGGCTCGCGGACCACCTGCTCGGCGGCGTCCAGGTCGGTGTCGAGGTAGGTGTGCATCATCAGGGTGACGTGCCCGCGGCCCGGCTGCCCGGACGCGGCGTACGCGCCGCGGTAGGCGGCGATCTTCGTGGCCAGGTCCTCGACGCTCTGGGTCAGCAGGTGGGTCAGCACGCCGACGCCGGACTTGCCCGCCGCCTCGAAGGTGTCCGCCGCGCCGCTGCTGGTCAGCCACATCGGCAGCGTGGCCTGCACCGGCGGCGGGAAGACCCGGTACTGCTCGCCGGGCGCCGCGTCGGAGCCGCTGTACGACTCGCCCGCCCACAACCGGCGCAGCTCGCCGATCACGTCGACGGTGCGCTGCTTGCGGTCCTCGTACGCCTCCGGCCGCAGCACGAAGTCGCGCGGGTGCCACCCGGACGCCAGCGAGATCCCGGCCCGGCCGCCCGAGATGTTGTCCACCACCGACCACTCCTCGGCGATCCGCAGCGGGTGGTGCAGCGGCGCCACCACGCTGCCGGCCCGGATGCCGATCCGCTTGGTCACCGCCGCGACCGCCGCCGCCGTGACCGCCGGGTTGGGGAAGAGGCCGCCGAACGGATGGAAATGCCGTTCCGGCGTCCACACCCCGGCGAAGCCGTGCTCGTCGGCGAACCGCGCGCCGTCCAGCAGCAGCCGGTAGCGGTCGTGGTCGGCGGCGCCGTCGTCGGCGAAGTAGAAGAAACTGAGTTCCACCATGATTTTCCTTCGTGGTCCGGCCCGGTCAGCGCCGGGTGAAGAAGTACGTGCATGCCTGGTCGGCGTCGATGTCCACCTCGCGCCCGGCGGCCACCGAGGCGGCCATCTCCTCCAGTGAGCACTCGCCGAACAGGAACCGGCGCAGCGTCGCCGACTCGACGCCGGGATGCTTGTCGGCGAAGTACCGCAGGCTGCGGTTCAGGGCGTCGAGCTTGGTCGGCGCCAGCGAGGTCTCGAGGTGGTAGACCCGGGCCGCCGGCGCGTAGTGGTACGGCACTCCGGCCCGGTGCAGCCGAAGCCCGAGTTCCAGGTCTTCCAGCCCCCACTGCCGGAAGCCCTCGTCGAAGTGCCCGGCCCGCTCGGCGTCGGCCCGCCGGAACGACACGTTGCGGGTCACGAAGCACAGCCAGGGCACCGGCAGCGCGTGCCGGTCCCGCTCGAACAGCGCCAGGGTCTGCGCGGCGAAGTAGTCCCGCCGGCTGCGCCGCCGCAGCCGCTCCCACCGGCCCTGTGCGGCGTCGGTGAGGATGCCGCGGTTCTCCGGTGTGGTCAGGTCGGCCAGGAACGTGTTGTACCGATCGCCCACCACGATGCCGGGCCCGTGCTCCCGGTGCGCCGCCACGTGCTCGGCCACGAACCCGGTGTCGAAGGTGACGTCGTCGTCCACGCACAGCACGAGGTCGGCCACGGCCGCGCGGACGCCGGTGTTGCGCGCCCCGGCGTACCCCTTCCGGTCCTGCCTGATCAGCCGGATCGGGAGGTCGCCGTGCCCACGCAGACTCGGCAACAGATCCTGGTCCGAGCCGTCGTCGACGACGATCACCTCGAAACCGTCCGGCACACCGCGCTGCGCGGCGAAGGCAGCCAGCAGGATCCGCAGCCGGTCCGGCCGGTTGCGGGTGTTCACCACGACGGAGACGTCCATCCGATTCCTTCCGGTCAGGCCCGCAGCAGCGTGCAGGCCCAGTGCATGCCGTTGCCGGTACTGGTCAGGGCCACGAGCTCGCCGGGGCGTACGGTGCCCGCCGCGCGCAGCAGGCCGAGTGCGATGAGCTGGTCCGCGGCCCCGAAGTGGCCGTGCCCGCGGGCGATGCCGGCGTTGGTCCGGGCCCGGGTCAGCCCGCAGTGCATCCGGTAGTCCTCGAGCGTGCGGGCGTCCGCGTTCATGTGCAGGACCAGGTCGACGTCCTCGGGGCGGACACCGGCCCGCTTGCACGCGCGCTCCAGCACCTCGCGGTTGCGGGTGCGGTTGTACCGGACGAACTTGATCATCGACCGGAGGTCCGGGCCGAGGAACCGCTTCATCAGGTCGACCGGGTTGCCCATCGGCGCCGGGGCCGGCCCGCCGGCGACGAACGGCTGCTTCGCGCCGCCGATCTCCAGCAGCGCGGCGTCGCCGTACCGGCCGTCGGTGACAACGTCGGTGGCGAGCCAGCGGTGTTCGTGGTGCCCACGGACGAGCACCGCGGCGGCGGCGCCGTCGGACACCACCGCGGTGGCCGAGTCCATCCGGTTCCAGTACGCGTCCGGGACCCGGTTCGCCACGATCAGCAGGGCGACGCGGTACTCGGCGTGGGTGGCGAACTTGCCCGCCGCCGTGTCGAACGCCGCGACGCCACTGCTGCACGCCTGATTCACGAGCACCGACTCGGCGCGCACCGCCCCCAGCCGGGACTGCACCGAGGCCGACGCGTCCCAGTACAGGTACTCGGGCACGTCGGCCATCGCGAACACCACCAGGTCGACCTCGTCGGCCGGGACGTCGGCCTTGGCCAGCGCGGCCCGGCCGGCCCGGACGGCGAGGTCGGTCACGCCGACACCGTCGGGCGCCCGGTGGAACGTCTCGAAGCCGAGATCCCGGATCCGGTCGACGTCCTGGACGTAGTCCGCCGCGCAGGCGAGCACCGGCGCCGGATCGCCGAGGACGACATCGGTGGACCGGATCCCGAACGACACGGCCATCAGCGGTTGACGCGGGTCAGCGGGGCCTGGTCGCTCTCGCCCCGGCGCTCGCGGACCTTGCGCTCCACGAAGATCCGGCGGGACCGGGCGATGAAGTACTCGCCCGAGGTCACCGGCGCGTGCTTCGGCGGGTGGTCCTCGTCGAAGCAGGTCGGGATGCACGCGATCGTGGCGTCCGGGTTCGGCTGCTGGAAGAACGGGATCGAGATGCGGTCGTGGTGTGCCAGCTCGTCCGGCGGGTTCACCACCCGGTGGACGGTGCTGGCCCAGCGGTTGTTGGTCCATTGCGCCATCAGGTTGCCGAGGTTGATGACGAACGAGCCCTCGATCGCGGGCACGTCGAGCCACTGCTTGTCCTTGTCGCGCACCTGGAGGCCGCCGCCCGGCGTGTTCTCCGGGTAGAGCACGGTGACCGTGCCGAAGTCGGTGTGCGCCTCGGCTCGCAGCGGGCCGTGTTCGCCGGGTGTGGCGGCGGGCAGGAAGTGGTTCGCGGTCAGCGGCGTCATGTGGTTGTCGATCTTGTCCTCGAACCAGTCCGCCGGAAGGTCCAGCGCGAGCGCCAGCAGCCGGTGCAGCCGCCGGGACATCTCCTCGATCGCGAGGTAGTAGGCGACGTACGTCTCCTTGAACCCGGGCAGCGCCGGCCAGCGGTTCGGGGCGATCAGCCTCTCGTCGCAGTTGCCCGGTTGCTGCTCGCCGCCCAGCAGCGGCTCGCCGATCCGGCAGGCGGAGAACTTCTGCATCGACCGCCAGATCGACCAGCCACGGTGCAGGCTGTCCATCGGGTCGTACGCGACCTCGTTCTTGACCTGCTCCGGCTGGAGGAAGAACTGCCGGGTGATGTCACAGGTCGCGTCGATCAGCGACTGCGGCACGCCGTGCCCGACGACCACGAAGAAGCCGCTGGTCTCGCAGGCGCGGCCGATGGCCCGGGCGGTGGCGCCCTCCCGACGTTGGTCCGGCGCCCCGGTGAAGCCCAGGTCGATCACCGGCACGAAACCCTCGACGAGGGTGATGTTCGGATCGTTCGGCACTGCGGGGTCCGCCATCGCGGGCGTCCTTTCCTTTGCGGGGACGGTGGTTCGGTCACCAGCTGACCGGCAGCGAGCGCAGTCCGTAGATGAGCATGTCGGCGCGGAACTCCAGCTGCTCCTCGGGAACCGCCAGGCGCAGGTGCGGCAGCCGCGACATCAGCTCGGCCACGGCCAGTTCGGTCTGCGCGATCGCGATCGGCGCGCCCAGGCAGCGGTGCATGCCGTGTCCGAAGGCGAGTTGCCGGCGGGCGTCGCGGGTGATGTCGAAGGTGTCCGGCGACGCGAACTCGGCCGGATCGCGGTTGGCCGTCGCGAGGTTGAGCACGACCGCCTCGCCGGCGCGGACCAGCCGGCCGCCGACCTCGACGTCGCGGGTCGCCACCCGGGCGATGCCGTACTGCACGAGCGTCCAGTAGCGCAGCGCCTCGTGCACCGCGGCCCTCGCCCGGCGTGGCGGGTCGTCGCGTACCAGAGCGGCCTGTCGCGGATCGCGCAGCAGGGACAGCACGGTCAGCCCGGTCAGTCCGGCGGTGGTCTCCAGCCCGGCGATGATCACCAGGTTGGCGACGCCGATCAGCTCGTCCATCGTGAAGCCCTCATCGCCGCCGAGATGCGCGGACAGCAGAGCCAGGAGGCTGTCGCCGCCGTGCGCCTGCTCGATCGCCGCGCGCAGGTAGCGCGTCATCCGCCCGGCCGCGGCGACCCGCTGCGCCGGGGTCGCCTCGAACGCCTGCAGCTCCTGGGTCACCCGGAGGAAGAAGTCCAGATCGGACAGTGGCGTGCCGAGCATCTCCGAGGCGGTCACGGCGGGTAGCGGTACCGCCAGCTCGGCCACCAGGTCGGCCGGAGAGCCGGTCTTGACCATCCCGTCGACCAGCCCGGCGACCGCCCGCCGCATCACCGGCGTCAGTGTGCGCACCCGGCCGGGCGTGAACTGCGCCGCCACCAGCTGCCGCAGCCGGGTGTGCTCCGGCGGGTCCATCGTCAGGAAGTGGCCGGGCGTCCGTCGTTTGGAGGCCATCGGCAGCGCCGGGAAGCCCGCCGTGGCGTTGTCCGCGCTGAAGCTGTCCCCGTCGGCGAGGATCTCCCGGGTCGCCTGGAAACCGTTGACCAGCCACGCCTCGCCGCCGTAGCCGAGCGGGCACCGGCTCATCCGGCCGGCGGTGAGGTATTCGGCCGGCGGGTGGAACGGGTCCCGGCGCGGGACCGGGAACGTCAGCCCGTCCGGCACGTCGACGGTCATGCCGGCACACTCGCCGCGAGCAGGCTCTCGTACGTCCGGTCCAGACCGGTCCGCAGACCGGCGGCCAGGTCGTCGAGGTCGGTCCGGTCGTAGACCAGGGCGGGCGAGATCTGGATGCAGCTCGGGCCGGGGGAGACCACCACCCCCGCCGTACGGATCTCGTCCATGGCCCGGACCACCGCCGCGTCGGCCAGGTCCCGCCCCTGCAACCGCAGCCGTACGGCCCGGAAACACCCCGCCCCGCCGTCGCCCGCGACCAGCGGATGGTCCGCCAGACCGGCGATCACCCGGGTGAGCTCGTCGCCCACCTGCCGGCCCCGCGCGAACACGTCCAGCCGGCGCATCTCCTCGAGCGTGGCCAGGATGGCGGCGCAGGTGGCGGGCAGCCCGGCCGAGGTCTCGGCGTGCGTGAGCACCGCGTCGTGCTTCTCGAAGGCGGCGCAGATGTCGTGCGAGACCAGCACGGCCGCGGCCGCGCAGGTGCCGTTGGTGAGCGCCTTGGACACCAGCATCATGTCCGGCCGTGCGCGCCACTGTCCGCTGGCGAAGACCGGCCCGGTCCGGCCGAACCCGGTGGCGACCTCGTCGGCGACCAGCAGGAAGCCGTGCTCGGCGCGCAGCTCCTGCAGGGCGTCGAGCATCGCCGGTGGCAGCGGCTGGGCACCGGTGCCGAGCACCGGCTCGACCACCACGGCGGCGACCTTCGCACCCTCCCGGGCCAGCAGCGCCCGCAGCTCGGCCGGATCGTCGTGGGCGACGTGCCGGATGAGGCTCTGGTCGACGCTGTAGTAGCTCTGGCCCAGCGCCATGCCGCTCAGGCCGTGGCTGCCGTACGTGAGGCCGTGGTAGCTGTCCTTGAGACCGACGATGATCCGCCGGCGGTACTGCCGGCGCAGCGACCAGTACTGCCGGGCGATCTTCATGGCCTGGTCGTTGGCCGAGCCGCCGGACGTGGCGTACGCGACCCGGCCGTAGTGCTCCGGACCGGCCAGGTCGAGCAGCTGCCGGGACGCCTCGACGGCCAGGCGGTGCCCGCCCCGGAACAGGGTCAGGTACGACGCGTCGCGCAGAGCCTCGGACACCGCCTCGGCGATCCGGCGGTTGCCGTACCCGAGGCTGACGTTCCACAGCCCGCTCGTGGCGCACAGCCGCCAGGCGCCGTCCTCGAACAGGATCCGGGTGCCCTCGGCGCGCACCGCGGTGCGGCCGGGATCGCCGAACCGGCTCGGCGGCGTGAGCGACTCCCAGAGCGGATAACGGTCGGGCGAGGTCATGGCATCTCCTGGGGAACGCGGGGCGGCGCCGCGGCCGAGGCACGCGCGCCCCGGAAGCAGGCGGCGGTGAACAGTTCGCCGATGAGCAGGGCGGGCACGCCGCCGATGAGGATGCGGTAGCGCCGGTACGCCTGGTCCGACGCCGATCCGCGGGGCTCCCAGCCGAGCAGATCCCGGAACGTCTCGACCCGGGTACGCCGCAGCACCCGGCCGATCGGCTCCGGCGTGACCAGCAGGTCCCGGCGCAGCTCGGCGGGCAGTGCGTCGAGCAGCAGCAGCGAGGTGGCCCGCACGTAGGTGACCCCGGACCGCGCCCCGACCAGCCGCGTGGTGCGTTGCAGCAGCGCCGTCCCGGGCGGGGCGGGCAGAAGATGCGCGTCCCCCGGGTCGGCCGGCACCGGGCACTGGGTCAGATCGGCGGTCCGGATCGGCTCGCCGACCATCATCTCGAGCATCGGGGTGACCGTGGCGTCGGAGGCGATCAGCATCCGCCCGGCCAGGCCGAACGGGTCGATGGGAGCGATCATGAGCGGCCGTCGTTCCGGCCGGCGACGACCTTCCCGGTGGCCGACCGTGGCAACTCGGCGACGACCGTGATGGACCGGGGTACCTGATGCGCGGCCAGCTTCTCCCGGCACCATCCGACCAGGTCCTCGATCGGTTCGGGCGTACGCAGCACCACCAGCGCGGCGGGTACCTGGCCGCGCGACGGGTCCGGCGCCGCGAACACATGCGCCTCGGCGACCGCGGGATGCGCCGCGAGCGCCCGCTCCACGTCGCCCGGGTAGACCTTCTCGCCGGCCACGTTGATCAGCGCGCTGACCCGTCCGGCCAGCTGGAGCACCTGGTCCGGCCCGGGTGGGTGCACCAGGTCGCCGGTGCGGAACCAGCCGTCCTCGCCGGGCAGCGGCCGCACGCCCTCCGGGCCAAGGCGGCCCAGCGCCAGCGAGTCGGACCGCAGCAGCAGCTCACCGGTGCCGTCCGGGCCGACCCGCGGGTCCACCCGGAACCGCACGCCGGGCAGCGGACGGCCCACCGTGCCGGGCGGCTCGTCGCCGGTCAACCGGCCCAGCGTGATGGCGCCGGCCTCGGACGAGCCGTAGCAGTTGAACAGCGTGAACGCTCCGGCCGCGGCGATCGTGGCGACCACGCCGTCGGCCAGCGGCGCCCCCGCCGACACGGCCTGGCGCAGACCCTCGAACCCGTCCGGCAGCGCCTTGCCGGCCAGCAGGCCGTAGTGGAACGGCAGGGCGATCAAGGTGACCGCGCCGGACCGTGCCACCGCCCGGCCGAGCTGGCTGGGCACCGAACGGGACGGCGCGAAGGTCACCGGCGCCCCGGCGAGCAGCGGGCCGACCAGGCCGTAGTTGAAGCCGTAGACGTGGAACAGCGGCGTCGCGTTCAGCACCGGCCGGTCCGGTCCGTAGCCGAGGAACGCGGCGATCCGGCGGCCGTCGGCCACCACCGCGTCGCCCGAGCGCACCACGCCCACCGGCACACCGGTCGACCCCGACGTCAGGAACGTGTGCGAGCCGGGCGGCGGGTCGGCGTGGCCGGTCACCTCGCCGGTAGCGGGCCGCACCCCTTGGTCGGTCACCGTCGTCAGGGGCGGCGGCTCGGGCAGCGCCGGGTCGACGTGCACCGCGGGCAGCCCGAGCGCGTCGCAGGCCAGCGTCGCCACCACGGCCGTCGCGGGATCGGCCGGCCGCAACGCCACCGGCCGGTCCGGCGGGAGCTGCCCGGCCAGCTCGTCGACCGCGGCGAAGAGGTCGGCCCGGCTCCAGGTCCGGCCGCCGGCGACGAACGCGACGGCGTCGTCGGGTACGCCGTTCGCGCGCACCGCGGGCAGGAGGGCTCCCGTCATCATTCGGTCCCTTCCAGGCAATCGAGCAGATCGGAGAGGCGATCAAGCACGGGTACGCCCGGAGCGCTCCCGCCGTGCCGCCCGACGAGCACCGTGCGGACGCCCGCGGCCCGGCCCTGAGCCGCATCGGCGGCGGTGTCCCCGACGTAGACGGTCTCGGCCGCGGTCAGGCCGAGGCGGCGCAACGCCAGCCGCAGCCCGCACGGGTGCGGCTTGGGTTGCCGGGTGTCCTCCCGGGCCACGGTCAGCGGGACGTCGGCTCCGGCGGCGGCGATCAGCCGGGCGGCCTCGCGACGGGATCGTCCGGTGCAGACGCCGAGCACCAGCCCGGCCGCCCGCAACTCCCGGACGACCTCGTGCAGACCGTCGGCGGCCGGGGCACCGGCCGTCGCGACCTCGGTGAGGAACCCGTCCCGGTACGCCCGCCAGCCGGCCGCGAACGACTCGGCGCCGGTCAGAGCCCGTACGGTGTGCCGGTCGGTCGCCCGCTGCGCGGCCAGCAGTGCCGCGGCGGACGCCGGTGGCCGTCCGGCGGCGACGGCCGCGCGGCGCAGGGCGGCGGCGTGTGCCCGCCACGAGTCGACGAGCGTGCCGTCGAGGTCGAAGACGACGCCCCGGATCACCGGCTCGTCCCCAGTCCGGCCTCGACGGCGTCCGGCGTCTCCGCGGCCACCTCGAGGGCGCCGGCGAGCAGGCTCATGGCCATCGCGGCGCCGGATGCCATGCCGAGCCGCATGCCCAGGCTCAGCAACGGATGCAGCCCCAGCTCGGCCAGCAGCAGCCGGTGCGCGGGCTCGGCCGAGCAGTGGCCCGCGATCAGATGGTCGGCCACGGGTCGGCTGAGCCGGACCGCGACCAGCGCCGCGACCGCGGTGATCGTGCCGTCGATCACCACGACCTGGCGCCGGGCGGCCGCCGCCAGGATGACACCGACGTTGCCCGCGATCTCCAGCCCTCCGAGCGCGGCGAGCAGCCGCAGCGGGTCGTCCGGCAGCCCGCCGGTCCGGGTCAGCGCGGTCTCGATCAGCGCCCGCTTGCGCAGCACGGTCGCGTCGTCCACTCCGGACCCGGCGCCCACGGTCGCGGCGGCCGGTACGCCGAGCAGCCGCGCGGTGAGCGCCGAGGTGGCCGTCGTGTTGCCGACCCCGATCTCGCCGACGCCGACCATGCCGTCACCGGCCAGCCGCTCGTCGGCGTAGCGCACGCCGTTGGCCAGGGCCCGCTCGGTCTCGGCGGCGGTCATCGCGTCGGCGGCACACAGGTCGGCCGTGCCCGCGGCGACCCGGTAGCGCGGATCGCCGACCGGCTCGACCAGGCCGAGGTCGGCGGTCTCCACCCGGGCCGGAACCCGTGCGGCGAGCCGGTTGACCGGCGCGCGCCCGTCGTTGATCAGGGCCAGCACCCGGCCGGTGAAGCCGTGCCGGTAGCGCGAGGTGCCGTGACCGGCCACGCCGTGGTCACCGGCGAGCACGCTGACGACCGCGGTCAGGGGCGCCGGTCGCGGCGTACGCCGGATGGCCGCGACGCGCAGCACCGCGTCGTCGAGCCGGCCCAGGCTGCCCGCCGGGCGCGCGGCCGTGAGCTGGCGGACCTGCGCGAGGCGTGCCTGCCGGCGGTCGGCCGGTGCCACCGCGTCGCACAGGTCGCGTATCCCGGCCGGGACTCGGACGATGTCAGGCATGGGCGAGCAGGCTCTCGGCGACGGCCGCGACACCGGCGGCGTACCGGTCGAGGGTGAAGTTCTCCAGCACCCGGCGGCGCGCGGCGCGACCTCGCTCGGCGGCGCCCGGATCGGTGAGGGCGGCGGCGAGCCGGCCGGCCAGCACGGCCGGGTCGAGCCGGCGCGCGCCCGGCGGCCCGTCGACCGGGACCGGATAGCCCACCGACTCGTCCGGGATCAGCTCGCACAGGGAATCCACCGCGGTGGCGACCACCGGCCGCTCCAGCGCCATCATCTCGGCGCAGACGTAGCAGAACGACTCCCACAGGCTCGGCACGGCGGCGACGTCCGCGACCGACATCCAGCCGAGCACGTCGGCGCGTGGCAGATCGCCGAGGATGACGAGGTCGTCGGCCGGTGCGTGCAGGTGCGGCGCCTCCGGTCCGGCCCCGAGGATCACCAGCCGGATCGGGCCGCCCGGGACCTGCCCGCGGTTGACCCGCGCGACCGCCTCGACCAGGTGGCCGAAACCCTTGACCGGGACCAGTCGCCCGGCGGCGACGACCAGCCGGGCCGGTGAGCCGCCGAGCAGCGCGGCCCTGCGCCGCAACGGTTCCGGGTCGGCTCGGACCGCGTCGATCTCGGCCAGGTCGACGCCGAGGTGCACGACGCTGCCGCGGCCCTCGATCCCGGGGTAGTGGCCGGTGATCGCGTTCTCCAGCGCCCGGCTGATGTAGACGGTGTGGTCGCTGGACCGGCAGGCGTTCTCCTCCAGCCGGACCAGGTCCTCGTGCCGGCCGCCGACGCCGGTGGTGACCCGGTGGCCGTCCCGGTCGTACGGGGTGATCGCCCGGAAGTCCTGCAGCAGCACGTTGATCAGCGGCGTCCGGTGCCGGCCGCGGAAGACGGCCGCCTCGGGCCAGCTGAACAGGTCGGGCACCACCAGCGCACCGGGCGGGCCGTGGTCGGCGGCCATCCGGTCGGCCGCGGCGAGGATCCGCCGCCGGGCCGGGACGCTCTGGTCGTAGACGGCGTCGACCGGCACCCGCCGGACCAGCACGCCGTCGAGCGTCTCCTCGGTCTCCCGGGCCGCGCCGGGCGCGGTCGTGAGCACCCGGACCGGCAACCCTCGCCGGGTCATCCCGACGGCCAGATTCCTGGCCACGGTGCTCGTCCCGCCCACCGTGTTCGGCGGGTACTCGCGGGTGAACAGGAATGTCCCGCGACGCATCCGGATGCACCTCCCGATCGTCGGCAACACGATTTCGTACGCATGGGAAATGCGCGCGAAACAATTCCGGAAATGGCGACGAGAGGGCTCGTGAATCCGGCCGCAGGTGGCAACGCGGACGCACTGAACAGCCCCCTCGGCAGCAATGCCGAAGGGGCCGGAAGATCGTGATGTGTCGTCGACAAAGCGTCGTGCCCGTCGACGACGGTATAGCCCCCGTGTATCCAGCCGATCACTGGATCGGCGAGCCCAGTTAACCCGATCATGTGACCCCCCGCAACCCCGCTTCCGGTACGGACGGCAGGTGGATCTTCTTTTCCGCAGCTCAGGGGTGCGGCAATCGACGGTTCCGGAACCTGGAAGGCTGTTCGGGCATTCTGTGAATCGGCTGGGAGATATTTACGCACGCCATTTGTGATCCGATCCGAAGGGGGCAGACAAAGAAACGTATCCGTGGTTATCCTCGGTCGGATCCTGGCATTGGTGCGGCGTATGCCGCTGCCGGCCGGCCGCACGAGAAATGGAGAAACGGGGAGAATGATCGAGCGCAAAGAGGTCGTCGACACCGTGGTGGAACGAGTGCGCGAGGTGGTGCCCGAGTCTCGCGACGTGGCCGTGATCGACGACCAGATGGATCTCCGCGGCTTCGCCGGTTTCGACTCGCTGGGCATCCTGGAGCTCCTGGTCTGGCTCGAGGAGCAGTTCGCGATCACCATCCCCGACGAGGAGCTGGTGGTGGAGAACTTCAACTCGGTCGGCAAGATGGCCGACTACGTCATCGCCAACCGCTAGCGGCCGCCGCCCGATGACCTCCACCATCCCGGAACTGCTCGCGGACCTGGCGGCCGCACGGTCCGACCGACCGGCGGTGATCCAGGGCGACCGCAGCCTGACCGGCGCCGAGCTCGCCGTCGCCGCGGCCGGACGCACGGCGGTGCTGCGCCGGTACGGCGTCGGCCCCGGCGACCGGGTCGCCGTGTTCGAACGGAACTCGATCGAGGCCCTGGAGTGGATCCTCGGCGTCGCGGGTGCCGGGGCGGTCGCCGTGGTCGTCCACGAGTCGTTGCGGCCGGCGCAGGTCGAGCACATCGTGCGGCACAGCGGCGCCGCCGCGATCGTGGCGGGCCGCCGCCGGCGGTCCGGGCCGGCCGGCACCGACCTCGGCCCGGCCGTCCCGATCGACCTGCACGAGCGGGACGACCCGGCCGACGGCACAGCCGGTGGCCCGGCCGGCGGTCCGGTCGCCGACCCCGGCCCGATCGGCGGCGACCTGGCCGCCCTGATCTACACGTCCGGCTCGACCGGGCTGCCCAAGGGCGTCATGGTCACCCACGCCAACGTCGTGGCGGGCGCCCGGATCGTGGCCCGCTACCTCGGCCTCACGCCGGACGACCGGACGCTGTCGGTGCTCCCGTGGAGCTTCGACGCCGGGCTGAACCAGGTCTTCGCCACGTTCGCGGCGGGCGCCACGCTGGTGATCGCCGGGTCCCGCTTCGGACCGGAGATCTGCCGCGCGCTGCGTACCCATCGCATCACCGGCATGGCGGGTGTCCCTCCGCTGTGGGAGATCGTGGTCAACCGCCCGTCGCCGTTCCTCGCCCTGGAGCTGCCGGACCTGCGCTACATCACCAACACCGGCGGCGCGTTGCGGCAGTCGACCCTGCGCACCATCCGGCAGGCGCACCCGGCCACCGACGTGTTCCTCATGTACGGCCTGACCGAGGCCTTCCGGTCCACATATCTGCCGCCGGCGCTGGTCGACACGAACCCGACGTCGATGGGCCGCCCGATACCGGACACCGAGATCCTGGTGCTCGACGAGCAGGGCCGGCCGTGCGGCCCGGACGAGGTGGGCGAGCTGGTGCACCGCGGCCCGACCGTGGCGGCCGGCTACTGGCGCGATCCCGAGGCCACCGCCCGCGTCTTCCGCCCGCACCCGTTCGCGCCGCCGGGCGCCCGGCCCGAGTGGGTCGTGCACTCCGGCGATCAGGTCCGGCGTGACCGGCACGGCCTGCTGCACTTCGTGGGGCGGCGGGACGAGCAGTTCAAGTCGCAGGGCTTCCGGGTCGGTCCGACCGAGGTGGAGGCCGGGGTGCTGAGCAGCGACCTGGTCGCCGAGACGGTGGTCTTCGCCGAACCGGCCGCCGAGGGCGACCCGGTCGTGGTGGCGGCGGTGGTCCCGCGCGATGAGCAGACGTTCCGGCTCGCCGACCTGGTCCGGCACTGCCGTGACGCGCTGCCCACGCATCAGTGGCCGCACCGGTTCGCCGTGCTGGACGCGTTGCCCCGCACATCCTCCGGCAAGCTCGACCGGGCGGCCGCCCGCGAGCTGTGCCCACCCGAGGTGCGTCAGGACGCGGTGCTTGTCGCCGAGGCCGGTCATGTTCGCTGAGACCGCCGAGCGCTGGTTCACCCCGCTGGAACGATTCGCGGCGCTGCACGCGGGCGTGGCCCGGCGTTCGACGGCCGAGGTGATCGACCTCTCGTACCCGAACTATGTCGTGCAGCGCGACACCCGCGGCTTCGACGCTCTGCGCGCCGCGCTCGCCGGGACCGGCCAGGAGAGCCTGCAGTACACCCCGTTCGGCGGGCGCACGATACCGCGCCGGCTGATCGCCTCCGCGCTGGCCAAGCGGGTCGGTGTGCCGTTCGGTTTCCGGGACGTCGCGCTGACACCCGGCGCCACGTCGGCGCTCGGCGTCGCGTTCGCCGCACTGTTCCGGCCCGGCGACGAGGTGCTGATGGTCACACCGTCCTGGATGGACTATCCGCTCTATCTCGAGGCGCTCGGCGTCACCGTGGTCCCGGTTCCGTCCGGCACCGCGAAACGCCTGGACGTCGCGGCGATCGCGGGCGCGTGCGGGCCGCGTACCGCCGGACTGATCCTCAGCCAACCGGCCTGCCCGACCGGTGTTCTGCACCACGAGGCCGAACTCATTTCGCTTGCCGCCGTCCTCGCGAGGGCGGACCGGCGGATCGTGCTGATCAGTGACGAGGTGCATCGCGACCAGGTGTGGGCGGACGCGCCGTTCGTGTCGCCGCTGCGGTTCCATCCGCACGCGGTGAGCGTCTACAGCTTCGGCAAGGCGTGGTCGATGCAGGGCCAGCGGACCGGGTATCTGGCCCTGGGCACCGGTTTGCGGGAACCGGCGACCTACCGCGCCGTCGAGCGTGCGCTGCGCGCCGGCGGGCATTGCGCGCCGACCGCGCTGATGCAGGAGTTCGCCGGCCGGGTGGCCGGGCTGACCCCCTGCGCCGAGGCGCTCCGGGCCGACCAGGAGCAGTTCCGGGCGCTGCTGCGGGCGGCCGGCCTCGAGGTGATTCCGGGGGAGGGCACGGCCTTTGTGTACGCGCGGTGCCCGGCCGGCCTCGACGACTGGGCCATGACCGAGCGCTTCGCCGCCCACGGCGTGCTGGTGATGCCGTCGAGCGTCTTCCACGAGCCGGGCCACATCCGGTTCGCCCTGAACGCCGGGCCGGACCGGTTCGACGAGATCTCCCGGCGTCTTCGTGCGGCGCTGGGGCTTTGAAGGAGGAGCCTTGCCACCGGGAAACACCGAGCCCATCGCCGCGTCCCTGGAGGATTTCATCCGCCGGGAGAGCCGGGTCGAGGCGGACGACCCGGACTTCAGCCGGCAGGTCAATCTCTTCGACGCCGGCTACCTGGACTCGCTGGGCGTCGTGCACCTGATCACCCATCTGGAGGCCACCTTCGGCCTCCAGCTCAGCGACGACGCGCTGGCCGACCCGGCCTTCGTCTCCATCGACGGCATGAGCGCCATCGTCGGGAAACTCGGCGAACGGAGCAACGCGTGAGATTGCAGCGCCTCGGCCCGCCCGGGCGGGAACGGCCGTTCGTCCGCGGCGACGACGACCTCTGCTATGAGCTCAGCTCGATCACGGCCGACATCGACGGCGACTTCCTGAGCGGTGACGGGCCCGCCGCCGTACGGGCGGCCCTCGACGCCGGCCGGTTGCCGGTCGCCGAGCCGGGACTGCGGACCGGGCCGCCGATCCGGCCCGGCAAGATCGTCGGGATCGGGCTCAACTACCGCGAGCACGCCGACGAGACCGGCGCCTGGCGGCCGGAGGAACCGGTGGTGTTCCTCAAGGCGCCGGACGCGGTCGCCGGCCCGTACGACGACCTGCTGATCCCGCCCGGCAGTGCGGCCACCGACTGGGAGGTCGAGCTCGGCGTCGTGATCGGGCGTACGGCCCGCTATCTCGACTCCCCGGCGCGGGCGCACGAGCACATCGCCGGGTACGTCGCCGCCAACGACGTGTCCGAGCGGGAGTTCCAGCTCGAGCGCGGCGGCCAATGGGACAAGGGCAAGTCCTGCGAGACGTTCGGTCCGCTCGGCCCCTGGCTGCTCACGGCGGACGAGGTGCCCGACCCGCAGGCGCTCGGGTTGCGGCTGTGGGTGAACGGGCGGCTGCGCCAGGACGGCAGCACCCAGAACATGATCTTCGATGTCGCGTATCTGGTGCACTACCTGAGCCAGTTCATGGTGTTGCGGCCGGGCGACGTGATCAGCACCGGCACGCCGTCCGGAGTGGCGCTCGGGCAGCCCGACCCGAAGCCGTACCTCCGGCCCGGCGACGTGGTGGAGCTGGAGATCGACGGCCTCGGCCGGCAGCGCATGAACGTCCGGGCCGCAGATGTCCGGGCCGCAGATGTCCGGGCCCTCGGCGGTCCCGCATGACGTCGATCAGCGTGGTGATCCCCACGCTCGGCAAGGACATGTACCTCGCCTACACGCTCGCGTCACTGGTGCGGCAGACGCATCGCGACTTCGAGGTGATCGTGGTCAACGACGGCGGCGACACGAGTACCGCCGACCTGGTCGCGCCGTACCGCGAGCACTTCCCTCTGGTGTACGCCGAGCATCCGCACGGGGGCCGATCGACCGCCCGCAACCACGGGATCCGCGCGGCCAGCGGCGACCGGGTGGTGTTCGTCGACGACGACCGCGTCGCCTCGCCCGACCTGCTGCGCCGCCACGCCGAACGCCCGGACGACCTCGTGTCGATCGGCTGGAAGCGGCGGGCGGCGACGGTGTGGCGCAGCGGCGACATGCTCGCCGCCAAGGCCGCCGACGTGGCGGCGCTGGAGGAACGGTTCCCGGGCCGGTTCGACGGGCCGATCGGCGACGTACGGCTGATCGAACCGGCCGCCCTGATCGACGACTACGCGGCCACGGTGGCGCTCATCGACCTCGGCAACGACCGCGACAACCACCGCAACATCGTGCACATGTTCACGCCCGAGCTGACCGGCTTCCGGCTGCCGTGGGCACTGGTGACGACCGGCAACCTGTCGGTGGACCGGCAGGCGCTGGTCGACGTCGGCGGGTTCGACGAGGGTTACCTCGGGTGGGGGATCGAGGACGTCGACCTCGGATATCGCCTGCACCGGCACGGGTTGCGCACGATCGTCGACACCGAGGCGGTCAACCTGCACCAGTTGCATCCGCAGGGCGACAGCGCGGCGGTGCTGGCGGTTCGGCGGCGCGGGGCGGAGTCGTTGCGCAACACCCAGTACTTCTGCCGGACGCACGCGACCCTCGACGCCTACCTCTACTGGCAGTACATCACCCGCAAGCACAGCCTCCTCGAGATCAACCAGTTGCTCGGTGAGCTGGGCGCCGTGCGGTCGCCGGTGGTGCGGGCCGAGCTGCTCCGGCTCTACGAGACCACCCTGCCGCCGGGCCCGCGCAACGCCTCGGCGCCGCCCAACCTCTATTGCGCGGCGGCGCCGATCGGTATCTGAGACCGGCCCGCGGTGCTATGGCCACTGCGCGCCGAGCGCCTCCACATAGACGCTGTAGAGCGACCGGCTCGCCGTCATGAACAGCCGGTTCTTCTTCACGCCACCGAACACCAGGTTCGAGCACGTCTCCGGCAGATGGATGCGTCCCAGCAGCGTCCCGTCGGGCGCGTAGCAGTGGACCCCGTCGAACCCGGGCCCGCCGTCCCCGGCCGCCGCCCACACGTTTCCGTCCCGGTCGCAGCGGATCCCGTCCGAGCCACCCGGCGCCATGTCCACGAAGACCCGGCCGCCGACCGGCCGGGTGCCGTCCATGTCGAACACCCGGATGTGCCCGATGTCCACCACGTACAGCCGGGTCTCGTCGGGCGAGAAGCACAACCCGTTGGGCCGGTCCATGCCCTCGATGACCGGCGAACCCGCGCCGGTGGACGGGTCGATGCGCCAGACGTACCGGCCGATCTCCTCGTCCGCCTTGTCGCCCTCGTAGTTGCCGACGATGCCCCAGCCCGGATCGCTGAACCACACCGCTCCGTCGCGGCTGACGATCACGTCGTTCGGGGCGTTCAGGGGCTTGCCGTCGTACGAATCCATGAGCACCGTGATCGTGCCGTCGTGGTTCGTGCGGGTGACCCGGCGGGTCAGGTGCTCGCACGTGACCAGCCGTCCCGAGAGGTCGCGGGTGTTGCCGTTGGCGTTGCCGGACGGCTCGCGATAGGGCTCGACCCGGCCCGTACGCTCGTCCCACCGCAGGATCCGGTTGGTGGGGATGTCGGAGAACAGCAGGTACCGGCCGTCGCCGAACCACACCGGCCCCTCCAGCCAGCGCCCGCCCGTCCACAGCCGCTCGACCACCTCGTGCCCGACGACCAGGCCGGCGAACCGCGGGTCGACGATCTCGATGGCCGGATCGGGAAACCGCACGATCGTCCGGTCCACGTCCCATGCGTACACGGCGCTACCCCCTACCCACGAACGGCATCCTGGTCGCCATCACGGTCATCGTCAGCACGTTGGCGTCCAGCGGCAGCGACGCCATGTACCGGACCGCCCGCCCCACTTCGGCCGTGTCCATCACCGGCTCGGGCCGAATGCCGCCGTCGGCCTGCATCGTGCCCGCGGCCGTACCGGTGGCCATGTCGGTCGCCGCGTTCCCGATGTCGATCTGCCCGCACGCGATGTCGTACGGCCGTCCGTCCAGCGCCGTCGACTTGGTCAGCCCGGTGATCGCGTGCTTGGTCGCCGCGTACGCGATCGACCGCGGCCGCGGCGTGTGCGCCGAGATCGACCCGTTGTTGATGATGCGGCCGCCGCGCGGTTGCTGGTTCCGCATCACCCGGAACGCCTCCCGGGTGCACAGGAAAGCACCGGTCAGGTTCACCGCCACCACGTGGTTCCAGGCCGCCAGCGGCAACTCGTCCAGCTCGACCGCGGGCGCCGAGGTGCCCGCGTTGTTGAACAGCAGATCCACCCGCCGGTGCCGCGCCACCACGGTTTCGAACAGCCGTCGCACCTGGGCCTCGTTCGTCACGTCGGCCGGCACCGGATCGATCCGATCC
>DASWRZ010000200.1:0-19871 GCA_036402935.1 Actinoplanes sp. | reverse complement strand
CGCATGACCTCTCCCCGCCGTTTTCTGATGTCCGGCCATGCTATGTCCTGGCCTGCCTTTACAGAAGTGCCCGGGCGCGAAGCCGGACCGTGAACGCGCTGCCGGCGCCCGGGATGCTGACCGCCGCGATGTCACCGCTGTGTGCCTCCACCAGCTTGCGGGCGATCGACCGGCCGGGTCCGCTGCCACCGGTGGCGCGGCCCCCGGTCCGGCCGCCGCAATGCCCGCACCGGCGTCGGCGACCTCGACGACCAGCGCGCCGCCTTCGGCCCCGGGCCCGCACCTCGACCCGGCCGGCGGCGGCCGGCGTGCGGGCGACGGTCACCGGGACCGGGCGATGGGTGGCGCGGTCGGTGGCCGCGGTGAGCACCCGCACCGGCCGGGCGCCGACGAGCAGGGTCGCGGTCACCGCGACGAGCAGGACGAACGCGGTGGCGCCTGCTCTCCCCAGTGTGCCCGAGGTGGACAGGTCGAACACCGGGCTGGAGCGCTCAGACCGAGGCGGGCGGGCACGGCGACCTACGGCCGCAACCGCTCGCGCCGGGCCTGATCGACGCAGCCCTTGATGTCCTGGCTGCTGCCGGTCACGTTCGGCTTGCGCTACTGCCTGGTGAGCTCGATCCCCGAGAAGTCCATCTCGGGAAGATGGCGGTCGCGAGTGCAACGGTCGACGCGGTGCCGCAGATCCCTGAGCCGGATCAGCTCCGACCGGGTGATCGGCCCGACCGGCGTCGTCAGGCTGCCCCGGCGGGGCGAGACCAGCGAGGTCACCGCCCAGCTCGGATGATCCGGCGGCCGACGGCGTTGTCGCCGCGACGAACCGGGCGAAGGCGGCCCGACCAGAACCTCCAGGTGGCCTTCGACGAGCACGCGACCGAGATGGCCGCCGACCGGCTCGGCGTCGAGGACACGGCCGCCGGGTCGCAGCTCTAGGTCGGCGGCGCTGGTTCAGGGCCACCGGCATCCTGGACTCGATTCCGCTCGCACCCGAGATCGGACCGGGCGGCCACGCTCAGCCGGCCGGCCGGGGGAAGCCGACTCGGATCGCCGGTCGCCCGGCCGTGGTCTGCGCCCGCGCCCGCAGCGCCGACGACGCCGCTGAAGCGGTGCGACGCGCTGCCGTCGACCGTGCTGCCCGACGGGGCCGGCCTGGCCCGGGTCACTCGACCGTCGGACGCGCCCGCTGCCGAGCGGCTCACGGGGAGCACGTTCAGTGCGCTTCTTCTCGGCCTGGCCGGAGTGGTCCTGCCGGTCAGCGGCATCAGGGTCGCCGACACGATGGTCATCTCGGTGCTGGAAGCGCGCCGGGAGATCACCCAACGGCCGCATCCTCGCCGATACCGATCCGAAGGTCACGGCGGACACCGGTCGCGCTGCTGGGCGCGACCGGCCGTTGCGGTCGGTGACGGGGACGGCGCGTACGTCTAAAAGGGGTAAGTCGCCGCCTGGCCGCGCACGGTGATCCAGCGGGTCTCGGTGAAGGCGTCGATGTTGGCCGCGGCACCGCCGAAGCGGGAGCCGGTGCCGGAGGAGGCGATGCCGCCGAACGGGGCGTTGGCCTCGTCGTTGACCGTCTGGTCGTTGACGTGCACGATGCCGGTCGGGATGCGGTCGGCCAGGGCCACGCCGCGCATCGCGTCCTGCGTGACGATGCCGAGCGACAGGCCGTACTCGGTGGCGGTGGCCAGGGCGACGGCCTCGTCGAGGCTGCCGAACCGGGCGACCGGCGCGACCGGGCCGAAGACCTCGTTGGCGAAGGCCGGCGTGTCCGGTGTCGTGTCGGCGATGACGGTGGGCTGGTAGAAGAGCCGGTCGAACTGACCGCCGGTCACGACGTGGCCGCCACCGGCCGTGACGAGGGCGTGGATCTTGTCGCGCTGGGTGGCGTCGATGACCGGACCGAGCGCTACCTGCTCGCGGGCGGGGTCACCGACCGGTAGCTTGGCCGCCTTGTCGGCCAGCCGCTGCACGAACTCGTCGTAGATCCGCTCGTGCACCAGGTGCCGGCCCGTCGTCATGCAGATCTGGCCTTGGTGGAAGAAGCTGCCCCAGGCGGCCAGGCCGACCGCCGCGTCGACGTCGGCGTCCTCGAGGACGATCATCGCCGAGTTGCCGCCGAGCTCGAGGTGGGCCCGCTTGAGGTGCTTGCCGGCCAGCTCGCCGACCCGCTGGCCGGCCCGGGTCGAGCCGGTGAACGAGATGACCCGCACGGCCGGGTCGGTGATGATCGCCTCGCCGACGTCGACGCCGCCGATCACCGTCTGCAGGAGCCCGTCCGGCAGGCCGGCCTCCTGGAAGATCCGGGCCAGGATCAGACCGCCGGTCACGGCGGTGCGGGGGTCGGGCTTGAGGAGTACGGCGTTGCCGAGCGCGAGTGCGGGGGCGACCGAGCGGATGCCCAGGATGATCGGCACGTTGAAGGGCGAGATCACCCCGACCACGCCGGCCGGGTAGCGGCGGACCATCGACAGGCGTGGCTCCTCGCTCGGCACGAGCTCGCCGTAGGGACGGCTGGGCAGCGACGCGGCCTCGTAGCACTCCTGCTCGGCGACGTGCACCGCGAACCCGGCCATGCCCGGCACGGCGCCGACCTCGCGCACGTTCCACCAGGTGATCTCATCGGCGTACTCGGTCCACAGCGCGGCCGCCCGGCGAAGAACGGCGGCCCGCTGCGGGTGCGGCGTCGCGGCCCACTCACGCTGGGCGGCCGCGGCCGTACGGGCGGCGCGCGCGACGTCGTCCGGGGTCGCCAGGGTGATCCGGCCGAGGGCCTCGCCGGTGGCCGGCTCGACCACGTCGGAACGGGCGCCGGTGCCGGGACCCCAGGCGCCGTCGGTGAAGATCAGATCGTTCCAGCGGGACTCGTCGAGCAGCGCCATGATTGCTCTCCTTCAGCGGTTTCCGCCGACCGTAGGCCGGGGTCTCCCGCTGGACAACAGCGTGTTTCAGCTGTTCGAACGGCGGTACCCGAGCTGGGTCGAAATGTCCTCGGCGGTGCGGCGCAGCGGGCGCTCGAGCCGGCTCACCACCGACTCGACCGACATCGTCCAGGTCGTCAGCTGGACGGCGACGTTGATCGCGGCGACGACGTGGCCCTCGCGGTCGCGGATCGGGGCGGCGATCGACCGCAGCCCCGGCGCGAGCTCCTCGTCGTTGACCGCGATGCCGGCCTGCCTGACCTTGGCCAGGGCGGATACGAGCTGCTCGCGTACGGTAATGGTCTTGGGACCTCGCCGCGCGAGGTCCATCCGATCGAGCAGGGGCCGCAGCGCGATGGGGTCGCGGTGCGCGAGCAGCACCTTGCCCATCGAGGTGCAGTAGGCCGGCAGCCGCGACCCGACGTGCAGGTTGAGGTCGACCACCAGGCCGGCCGCCCGGCGGCTGCGGCGCCGCTCGACATAGACGATGTCCGTTCCGTCGAGCACCGCCATGCTGGCCGCGCACCCCGTCTCGTCGGAGAGCGTCTGCAGGTGCCCGGCCGCCACGCCGGTGAGCTCGAGCGAGCCGATCGCGGCGAACCCGAGATCGGCGACCTTGGGACCGAGCGAGTACTTCCGGGTGTCCGGATCCTGTTGCAGGAAGCCGAGTTTCGTCATCGTCGCGACGTAGCGGTGGGTCGTGCTGCGGTTGAGACCGACCGCGCGGGACAGGTCGGCGATGCCGAGCACCGGGCCGCGGGCGGCGAACTCCGACAGGATCGTCAGCCCCCGCTCGAGGGACTGCGAGAACGAGGCGCCCGATGGCTCGGTCATGGCGTTGCACTGTATCAGCGGGTGTTCCGCCAGTCGGAACATCGGTTACGCTGCCGCGGTGACACAGACGGTCGACCTGTTCATCGACGGGTCGTGGGTTCCGGCCGTGAGCGGGCGCCGCTTCGACGACCTCGATCCGTGGGATCGGTCGGTGTTCGCGTCGGTGGCGTCGGGCGATGCCGAGGACGCTCGCCTGGCGGTCGAGGCGGCGCATGCCGCCTTTCCGGCGTGGGCCCTGTCGTCGCCCTCGTCCCGGCAGGAGGTTTTCCTGCGGGCGGCTTCGCTGTTGTCCTCGCGGGCGCCCGCGATTCTTGCTCTCCTTGCCGCGGAGACCGGATGCGGCGTCGTTTTCGCCCGGATACAGATCGACTTTTGTCTCGCCCTGCTGCGGCAGGCGGCGGCTCTTCCGTACGCGTCGCCGGGCCACCTGGTTCCCTCCGACGTCGCCGGAACGCGCGCTCTGGCGGTACGCCGGCCGGTCGGGGTGGTGGCCGCGATAGCGCCGTGGAACGCGGCGCTGGTGCTGGCCGGCCGGGCGATCGTCGGGCCGTTGGCGCTGGGCAACACCGTTGTCCTGAAGCCGTCCGAGGAGTCGCCGCTCACCGGTGGAACCTTCTGGGCGTCGTTGCTGGCCGAGGCCGGGTTGCCCGCCGGGGCTCTCAACGTCGTCACGCACGCGCCGGGCGACGCCTCGATGATCGCCTCCGAGCTGGTCGCGCATCCGCTGGTGCGGCGGGTCAGCTTCACCGGGTCGACCGGGACCGGTCGTCGCCTGGCCGAGCTGGCCGCTCGCCATCTCAAGCGGTCGGTTCTGCAGTTGAGCGGGTCCAACCCGCTGCTCGTGCTGTCGGACGCCTCGTTGCCGCTCGCCGTCACGGCCGCGACCTACGGCGCGTTCGTGCACCAGGGCGAGGTGTGCATGTGCGTCCGGCGGATCATCGTGGACCGGTCGGTCGCCTCGTCGTTCATCTCGGGATTCGTCGACCGGGTCGCATCGCTGCCGGTCGGCGACCCGCGCGACCCGGCGACCGTGGTCGGGCCGCTGATCAACGAGTGGGCGCAGGCGCTGGTCTCACGGCGGGTGTCCGAGGCCGTGTCGGCGGGCGCTTCGGTGCTGACGGGCGGCTCGGCGGTGGGCCCCTGCTATCGGCCGACCGTGCTCGCCGGCGTGCCGCCGACGGCCGAGATCGCCTTCGAGGAGACGTTCGGGCCGGTCGCGATGATCGAGGAGGTGGACGGGCCGGCCGAGGCGGTCGCGCGGGCCAACGCCTCACGCTTCGGGCTGACCGCCGGCATCATCTCGGACGACGTCTACCGCGGCTTGGACCTGGCCCAACAGCTGTCGGCCGGCATCGTCCACGTCAACGACCAGACCGTCAACGACGAGCCGCAGATGCCGTTCGGCGGGGTCAAGGACAGCGGCTGGGGGCGGTTCGGGCTCGGGTTCACGGCCGAGGACTTCACCGACCAGCAGTGGATCACCCTGCGGGACGGCCCCCGGGCGTACCCGTTCTGAGAGCCGCCTCGTCGTAGCTCCAGGGCCAGTCGGTGGGCGATCCGCTCCCGCGCGGCTGCGACATCACCGGACGAGGTGGCGTCGTACTCGCGAGCGCGCCGCCGGTAACCGGCGACCTGCTCGGCGAGTTCGGGATCGGTCATCAGCCGAACGCGGCGTCGCGGACCGGGCGGGGGAGGGCCCGGCCGAGGTAGGTGCTGGTGCCGAGGTCGCGCAGCTCGGTGGCCGCGTCGACCAGCGCGCCGTAGGCCGCCCAGGCCAGGCTGCCGCCGGTCGAGACCCGCCGGACGCCGGCCTCGGCGAGCTCGGGCACGGTCGGGCCGTCGCGCAGCGCGAGCACGTTGATCGGGGCGCCGGCCTCGCGGACCACCCGCGCGATGTCGCCGAGGTCGCTCAGGCCGGGCGCGTAGAGGCAGGTCGCACCGGCGTCGCGGTAGGCGATCAGCCGCGCGATCGTGTCGTCGAGCCCGGCCGCGCCGTAGAGGTGGTTCTCGGCCCGGCCGGTCAGGACCACGCCGTGCCGGTCGCACTCCGCGGCGGCCGCGGCGATCCGCTCGGCGGCCGGCCCGACCGGATAGATGCTGCGGGAGTCCGGGTCGTAGTCCTCGATCGACACCCCGGCGGCCCCGGCCTCGATGAGCATCCGGACCGTGTCGGCGACCCCGGCCGTCGCGGCGGCGTAGCCGCGCTCGGCATCGACCGAGACCGGAATGCTCACGGCCGCGGTCAGGGCCGCCACGTGCGCGACCAGTTCGTCGCGCGTCACGTGCTGGTCGGCGCGGCCGAGCGAGGCCGCGAACCCGGAGCTGGTGGTGGCCAGCGCACGGAAGCCCAGGTGCTCCAGCAGGCGCGCCGACGGGATGTCCCACGGGTTCGGGATCACGAACGTGCCGGCGGCATGCAGCGTACGGAAGGCCTCGTTCACAACGCGGGAGTCTATCCGCGACCGCGCACGTAGAGGGCGAGGGTCGCGTTGCGGGGGAACCAGATGCGGTCCAGGTGGAATCGGCCGTCGAGAACGGCGGCGAGGTCCTTGCGTACGGTCAGCGGGTTCGGATGATGGCCGTCCAGGAACAGCCAGAGCCGCGACGTGCCGGCCAGGCGGGCTTCGGTCGGCGGGGCCTCGATCGCGTGGAGCTGGCCGGCTGCCGCGGCGGTGCGGGCCACCAGCACGTCCTGCGGGACGTGGTGCAGATAGGACGTGAGACCGGCGCGCATCGTGCGGTTGTGGGCGGTGTAGACGATGCCGTCGCCGGGCAGTTGGTCGTGGCCGACGATGGCGGCGGCCGTGCGATAGTCGTTGCCGGCCTTGGCGTGCGGGCCGCGGACGATGCGCTGGGCGGGATAGACCGCGCAGGCCACCAGGGCGAAGATCAGGGCGACCCGGGCCGTCGTGGCCGCGTACGCGAGCAGGCGACGGCGAACCGGTGCTGGAGCTTCCGAGGCCGGACCGAGCGCAGGCGCGGGGGTCGGGTCGGGCGGAAATGCGGGGGCCGGGCCGGGCGGAAACGCGGGGGCCGGGCCGGGCGGAAACGCGGGGGCCGGGTCGGGCGGAAACGCGGGGGCTGGGCCGGGAATGGGCGGGGAGCTGACGAGATCGGGCGAAACGGCCACCGGCGAGCGCGGGGCCGGAATCGGGACCGCGGCCGGGCCCGACGCCGGGAACAGCACGTCGCGCAGGCCGGCCGCCGCCAGCAGGACCAGCGGAGCGAGCACCACGAGCAGATAACGCGGTACCCAGTACGGCGCTACCAGGACGGACAGCAGGCCCACCGCCACCAGCGGGCCGAAGAGCATCGCGGCCAGCGCGGGCCGATCGCGCACCGGCCGGCACAACCCCACGACCGTGAGCCCCAGCAACAGCCACCCCGCGGCCACCGAGCCGGCGATGTTACCGGGGAACTGCCACAACACGTCGGTCGACAGCGGCTGCACCCACGCCAGCTGGGTGCCCCGCTGACGCATCCCGAGCCAGAACAACGGGACAAGGGCCAGGAGCGCCAGTCCCGCTGACGCGGTCCAGATCTTGACCGTACGGCGTGAGCCGTACCGCCACATCACCACCGGGTGGGCCGCCAGAGTGGTCAGCGCGATCAGATGCGCCAGCCCGACGAACACCACCGCGAACGCGTACGCCACCCACCGCCCCGGTCCCGGCCGGTCGAGCGCCCGATGCAGCAGGAGCAGCGCGAGCAGCGAGAAGAAGCAGGCGAACGCGTACGGCCGGGCCTCCGCCGCATAGCGGGACGTGTTCGGCAGCAGGCAGAACAGGACGCCGGCGACCGCGCCGGTGGCCGGCCCGAAGTAGCGCCGGCCGAGCGCACCGACCAGGGCCGCCGCGCCGGCCATCGCCACGATCGAGGGCAGCCGCAGGGAGACGGCACCGCTGCCGGCCACCGACGTCCAGAAGTGTTCGAGGAAGTAGTACGGCCCGAACACGGCGTCCACATGCTGGATCAGGAGCCAGATCTGCCCGGGTGTGCGGCGCGCCACATCGGCCGTCGCGACCTCGTCCCAACTGAGCACGGGGCGCCCGGCCCCGATCAGTCCGAGCACGAGCATGAGCAGTCCCGGACCGAGCGAGGGCAGCATTCGTCGGCTCATAAGCCCCGATTCCTATCAGCAGGTACGTGAAAGCACGGTGAGATTTCACTCGATCACTGTCGGCTCGTGGGCGGAACCCGTGGGCCCGTTGTGTGCGCCGGTCCTGAGAACGGGCTGAAGAGGCCCGGGTCGAAACAGCCCCGGAGGATGCTCACAAATGGGGGACGTGTCTTCGCTCGTTAACGCCCTCGTGTGATCATGCTTCGACCGCGCGGGCCGACCGCGCCGGACGGTTGGGAGGAGAGCCGGATGAGCGTCGCCTCGCTGGTCTCGTCGGTACGGTCGCGGGTGATGGGGTTCGTGGCCCGCCGCTACGCCGGTGGATCGTCCGGAATGCCGTTCGGCGGCAACCTGTCGATGCTGCCCGAGAGCGTGCTGTTCCCGCTGTTCCGGGACGGTCTCGATCCGATCGCCCGAGTCAACGATCTGCGCGAGCGGGAGCCGGTGAGCCGGCTTTCGCTGCCGTTCGGCATCCGGGCCTGGCTGGTCACCGGCTACGAGCCGGTGCGAACGGTGCTCGGCAGCGTGGACGGCTTCAGCAACGACTTCGGGCAGCTGGCCGGCCGCATCGGCATCGACGCCGCCGCCACGCCGGGCGGGCTCGGGTTCGCCGACCCGCCGATGCACACCCGGCTGCGGCGGCTGCTCACGCCGGAGTTCACCATGCGGCGGCTGGGCCGCCTGCAGCCCCGGATCACGGCGATCGTGGCCGACCGGCTCGACGCGATGGCGGCCATGGACGGCCCGGTCGACCTGTGGCAGGAGTTCGCCCTGCCGATCCCGGCGCTGGCGATCTGCGAGCTGCTCGGTGTCCCGTACGCCGATCGCGAGTACTTCCAGAAGCTCAGCACGTCCCGGTTCGACCTCGGCGACGGGGCGTACGCCTCGATCGACGCGATGAGCGAGTCGCTCGACTACCTGGGCGGCCTGATCACCGAGCAGCGCCGCAACCCGGGCGACGAGCTGCTCGGCTCGATCATCCGGGCCGAGGGCGACAACATCGACGACCGCGAGCTCGCCGGGCTGGCCGACGGCGTGCTCACCGGCGGGCTCGAGACCAGCGCCAGCATGCTCGCGCTGGGCGCCCTGGTGCTGATGAACCAGCCTGAGCTGGCCGATCCGCTGCGGGCCGGTGAGCCGGCCGACGACCTGGTCGAGGAGCTGCTGCGCTACCTGACCGTGGTGCAGGTGGCGTTCCCGCGGTTCGCGGTGCGCGACCTCGAGGTGGCCGGGATGCCGATCAAGGCGGGCGACGTGGTGATGTGCTCGCTCAGTGCCGCCGACCGCGACAGCGTGCTCGGCCCGGGCATGGACCGGATCGAGGCGGGCCGGGAGAAGACCAGGTCGCACCTGGCCTTCGGGCACGGGTTCCACCGCTGTGTCGGCGCCGAGCTGGCCCGGATGGAGCTGCGGATCGCCTACCCGGCCCTGGTACGGCGGTTCCCCCGGATGCGTCTGGCGGTCGACCCGGCCGAACTTTCGATGCGGCGGGCCTCGATCGTGTTCGGCCTGGAAGGTTTGCCAGTGCTTCTAGAGTGACTCCTTGCGGTTTTACCGCGGTTGGTGACTGACCAGCCCGTACCGAAAAAGCCCGACCCGAACCCGAAAGAAGTTCCCATGGCCGTGCCGTCCCTGACCTACCCGGAAGCGATCTTCATCGGCCTGTTGCAGGGCGTGACCGAGCTCTTCCCGGTCTCCAGCCTCGGTCACAGCGTGCTGATTCCGGCGATCATCGGCGGAAGCTGGGCCCGCGATCTCAGCATGACCGCCGACAAGTCGCCCTACCTGGCGTTCGTCGTGGCGGTGCACGTGGCGACCGCGGTCGCGCTGGTGATCTTCTTCCGCAACGACTGGGTACGCATCGTGAAGGGCCTGTTCAGTTCGATCCGCGATCGTTCGATCTCGACACCCGACCAGCGCCTGGCCTGGTTGCTGATCGCCGCGACGATCCCGGTCGGCCTGGCGGGCCTGCTGCTCGAGCACGCGCTGCGGGCGGCGCTGGGCAAGCCGGGGCCGGCCGCGGTGTTCCTGATCCTGAACGGCATCATGCTGGCCACGGTGGAGCGGATCAAGAAGAGGTCGGCGCTCCCCGAGGAGGTGCCGCAGGTCTCCGAGGCGCCCGGCGGCGGCCGGGTCTACATGTCGGCCGCGGCCCGCGGAGGCGTGTCGGCCTCGCACGGCGGCGACGTCGCGTCGGACAACCGGATCGCCTCACAGAGCTGGGGCCAGGCCCTCCTGATCGGCGCGGCTCAGATCCTGGCGCTGTTCCCGGGTATCAGCCGCTCCGGCGCGACGATCGGTGCCGGCCTGCTCAAGGGCCTGTCCCACGAGGACGCGGCGCGGTTCGCGTTCCTGCTGGCCACACCGGTGATCCTGGCGGCCGGCGTGCTCAAGCTGCCCGAGCTGGCCGGGCCGGACGGCCACGGCATCCTCGGGCCGGTCTTCGCGGGCAGCGTGGTCGCGGCGATCGCGGCCTATGTGTCGCTGCGCTTCCTGACCAGATACTTCGAGACCCGGACCCTCAACCCCTTCGCGATCTACTGCGTGGTCGCCGGGGTTGCCGCGCTCGTCTGGACCGCGGTCGCCTGATCCCGTACGCGGGGCGCGCGCCCGCCCCGGTCGTCGAGGTGATGATCAGCGCTTGACGGCGACGCCGCCGTACATCGCCACGTCCTTGTCCTCGGTGGCGGCGTCCTCGCTGTCCGGCCGCCACCGGTGCACGAGGACGACGCCGGGGTCGACCGTCGGCAGATCGCCGAAGAGGGCCTCGACCTGGGCGCGCGACCGCGGCCGCACCGGCACGCCGCTGCGGTTGTAGGTCCGCACCGTGTGGTCGCCGCCCTGCTCGTCGTTCTCGGTCGTCACGGCCGAGATGGCCAGGCCGCTGCCGGGCGCCAGCGCGGCCATGATCCGCGCGACGATGTCGCGGGCGATGTCGTCGTCGACGATGTGCTGGAGCACCGCGATCAGGGTGACCGCCACCGGCCGGGAGAGGTCGAAGTCGTCCTTGATCGGCGGGGCGGCGAAGATCGCCTCGGGCTCGCGCAGGTCGGCGTCGAGGTAGGAGACGGTGCCGGTGCCGACCGGGATGAGCAGCGCGCGGGCGTGCACGAGCACCAGCGGGTCGTTGTCGACGTAGACGACCTTGGCCGCCGGCGCCTCGCCCTGGACCACCTCGTGCAGGTTGGGGTGGGTCGGCAGCCCGGTGCCGACGTCCAGGAACTGCCGGATGCCCTGCCGGACAAGAAATCGTGCCGCTTTGACCATGAACCGCCGGTTGGCCCGCATGGAGACCCGCAGCGACGGCATGCCCTCGAGCATCTTCTCGGCGGCCGCGCGGTCGGCCTCGAAGTTGTCCTTGCCGCCCAGCACGTAGTCGTAGATGCGGGCGGAATGCGGCACGTCCGGGCGGAGCTCAGGGGGCGTCATCGGCCACTCCTTCTCATGAAGCTCACTACCATGACAGACGCGGAGGCCGCTGAGCCAGCACCCGACCGGGCGGTAAACCTCCCGGTTGGACACTTCGTCCGACTGGTGCATCCTAGAGCTTCAATCGCTGGACGGCGGGGATCGGAGTGCAACGGTGGCGGACTCCTACGACTGGGTGCCGGAAGGGGTCGACGTCACGGTCCCGGACGCGTCGCGGGTCTACGACTACGCCCTCGGCGGCCTGCACAACTTCGAGGTCGACCGGGACTTCTGGAACCGCACCGAGGCCGCGTTCCCGGGGGCCGGGCTGGTCGCCCGGGCCAACCGCGCCTTCCTCGGCCGGGCCGTCCGCTGGCTCTCGGCCCGCGGCGTGCGCCAGTTCCTCGACATCGGCTCCGGCATCCCGACCCTGGGCAACGTGCACGAGGTCGCCCAGGAGGCCAATCCCGACGCCCGGGTGGTCTACGTCGACATCGACCCGATCGCGGTCGAGCAGAGCCGCAGTCTGCTGGCCGGCAACCCGTACGCCCGGGTGATCCAGGGCGACCTGCGCGACCCGGAGCGCATCCTCACCCACCCCGAGGTGCTCGACCTGCTCGACTTCTCCCGGCCGGTGGCCGTGCTGACCGTGGCGGTCCTGCACTTCGTGCCCGACTCGGCCGGCCCGGGCGCGATCGTCGACCGGCTCGGCAAGGCCCTGGCGCCGGGCGGCTACCTCGTACTGTCGCACCTCGGCCCCGACGATTCCCCGGCCGGCCGGGCCGCCCAGGAGACGGCCCGTAAGCTGTACGAGCGGACGCCGACCCCGGTCGTGATCCGCGACCCGGACGAGATCACCGAGATCGTGGGCGACGGGTTCGAGATCGTCGAGCCGGGCGTGGTCGCGGCCACCGGCTGGCACCCCGACCCGGACGAGGCGGGCGACCCACCGCAGCCCACCGCCCTGGTGGCGGTAGCCCGTAAGAGGTGACCTCCGAATGAGCGACGAGGCACTGTCGGAGCTGGTCGAGCACTGGCTGCGCGGCGTTGTCGAGGCCGGGTTCGTGCCCGGCGTGCGCGCCCGCGCCCGGGCCGCCCTGCGCGACCTGCTCGACGAACTGGTGGCCGCCGTCCGCGCCGAGCCGTTCGACTCCGCGCCCGGCTACCGGATCGGTGTCGAGCTGGTCGATCTGCGGATGGCCGCCCCGGCGGTGGCCGGCGTGACCGTGCGCCTGTTCGCCGGGGCACTGCCGGCCCTGCTCGGCGGTTCCTCCGACGGCGGGGAGGTACGCGAGCGGGTTCTGCTGCTGCTCGACCGGCTGGTCACCGGCTTCACCACCGCCCAGCGGGCGGCCGCGGTCGGCGCCGCCGAGCAGATGAACCGCTCGGAGAAGATCCACTGGCGACGCGTCCAGACCGACCTCCAGCAGCGCCTGCAGGAGGCGTTGCTGCACGAGGTGCGGACCGGGCTGCCCAACCGGCAGTTCCTGTGCAAAAACCTCGGTGAGCGGATCGCCGCCGCCGCTCCGGGCGACCGGCTCGGGGTCTGCCTGCTCAGTGTGGACGGTGTGGCCGAGCTGACCGACGCGCTCGGCCACGACAACGGCGACCGCCTGCTGGCCGGCGTGGCCTGGCGGCTGCGGCAGGTCGCCACGGCCGGCGGCTGGTTCCTGGCCCACCTCGGCGACGACGAGTTCGCCCTGGTGGTGGCCGGCGCCGGCGGCCCCGACGAGGTGGTCAAGGCGGCCGCCTCGGCGCGGGTCGCGCTCAGCCCGCCGTTCCCGATCGACGGCTACTCGTTCTCGGTCGGCGTCACCGCGGGCGTGGTCGACGGTCCGCTCGCCGGCACCCATCCCGAGGGCTGGCTGCGCGACGCCCACCTGGCCCTGGCCTGGGCCCGGCAGGACCGCCGCGAGCACGCCGTCTTCGAGGCCGTACGCGCCGAGGCCGACCGCAGCCGGCACCGGCTCGCCGCCGCGATGCCGGCCGCGCTGGCCAAGGGCGAGTTCGTGCCGCACTATCAGCCGCTCTACCGGCTCCGCGACCATGCGATCGTGGGCGTCGAAGCACTGGCGAGATGGCAGCGCCCCGACGGGCTGCCCGCGCTCGCCCCGCAGCAGTTCATCAGCCTGGCCGAGCGTACGGGCCTGATCCGGCCGTTGGGCCGGTCCCTGCTCGAGCAGGCCTGCCGGCAGGGCGCCGCCTGGCGCAAGGACGGCCACGACCTGCTGGTCAGCGTCAACCTGTCGCCGCTGCAGCTGGGCGAGCCGGGGCTGGCCGCCGAGGTCGCCGACATCCTGCACCGCACCGGGCTGCCCGCCCACCGGCTCCAGTTGGAGATCACCGAGAGCGCGGCCGTCGACGAGCACCGCGACCGGCTGCGCGAGCTCGCCGCGCTCGGCCTGCGCCTCGCGGTCGACGACTTCGGTACCGGCTACGCCAGCCTGGCCGTGCTGTCCCGGCTTCCGGTGACCGGCCTCAAGGTCGCCGGTGAGCTGGTCGCCGACCTGGACACCGCGTCACCGGCCGCGTCCGCCATCCTCCGCCACACCATCGAGCTCTGCCACGACCTCGGGATCGAGGTGACCGCCGAGGGGCTGGAGACTTCGTCGCGGGAGCGGTTGGTCAGCGATCTCGGCTGCGATCTCGGCCAGGGCTACCTGTTCGCGCGCCCGGCCCCGCCGTCGGAGATCACCGCACGGCTGGGGTGATCTTTACGGCCTTGCGGGGCCCGTGCATCATCGTCCTACGTCCACCGACGAGAGGAACGCACCGGTGCATGCGCAGGACTACGTGGCGGCGATCGTCTTCGGCCTGGTCATCGGCGTGGTGGCCCGCCTGGTCCTGCCCGGGCGGCAGAACATCGGCCTGGTCGTGACCGTGATCATCGGCATGCTGGCCGCGGTCGCCGGCACCTGGGTCGCCGACCACTACGACGTCCACAGCAGTCACCTGTTCGAGGTGGCCGGGCACCACTACGACTGGGCGGTCGTCGGCGTGCAGGTCGGCATCGCGATCGTCGGTGTGGCCCTCGCCGCGATGCTGGCCAAGGCCTTCTCCACCGACCGCGACCGCTGACGAGCTAACCTGTCAGCAGGTCAGGTTTCCTCAGGAGGCGCGGTGACCGTCGACAGCCGGCGCACGGACACCCGGGAGCGGGCGCTCGCCGTCGCGCTCGAACTCTTCGCCCAGCAGGGCTACACGGTCACCTCGCTGCGCGAGATCGCCGAGCGGCTCGGGGTGACCAAGGCCGCGCTCTATTTCCACTTCCGCACCAAAGAGGAGATCCTCACCGCGATCCTGCGAGGCTACCTCGACGGCATCGCGGGGCTGGTCGCGGAGGCGCAGGCCGAGCCCCGCTCGCCGGAGCAGCAGGAGCGGGTGCTGCGCCGGTTCGCCGCGCACCAGCAACAGTGGGGCAGCGACCTCATGCTGCTGGTCCGGCAGAACGCCACCGAGATCCACGATCTGCCCATCGCCGGCGAGATCAAAGAGGCGATGCAGGCGGTCGTGGCGGTGCTGGCCCCGCCCGGCGCGGACACCGCGCAGCGGCTGCGGGTGCGCACCGCGCTGACCACCTTTCAGGTCGCCGCGTTGACCGCCATGCGCGACGAGAAGGGCAACGAGGCCGAGCTGCGGGAGGCGGCCCTGGCCCTGGCGCTCGAGATCCTGCGCGGCGGCCCCGCAGCCTGAACCGCCCCGTGCAAACGATGGTGCCGGCCCGGGAGACCCGGACCGGCACCACCGTTGTCGTCGTAGTCAGCGCGCCTCGCCCACCGCCACCGCCTCGCCCACCGGCACCGGCTCGGCCGCCACCGCTGCGGCCGGGGTCGTGGCCGGCTCGACCGCGGCGGTCTTGTCGGCGGCCGACGGCTTGCCGCCGCGCAGCGGGACGTGGCGGATGAAGAGCGCGATCACGAAGCCGATCACGGCGACCGCGCCGCCCCAGACGAACAGCGACGAGATGCCGTCGGTGACGGCCTGCTGGAAGAGGTGCCGCGCCGCCTCGGGCAACGCCTTCAGCGCCTGCGGGGTCATCGAGGACGCCGAGACCGAGCCGCCGCCCCCACCGGCACCGGCGCCGAGCGTCGAGGTCAGGTGGTGGGCGTAGATCGCGCCGAGGATGGACACCCCGAGCGAGCTGCCCATGTTGCGCAGGAACGTCGACGCACCGGTGCCCGCGCCCATGTCCTTGGGCTCCAGGCTGTTCTGCGCGATCAGCGTGCTGGTCTGCATGATGCCGCCCATGCCGGCGCCGAGCACCACCATGAACAGCGCGGTGACGACCTTCGAGGTGCCGGTGCCCACCGTGCTGAACAGCAGCATCCCGGCGACCACGAGGATCGAGCCGGCGATCGGGAAGATCCGGTAGCGGCCGGTCCGGGCGATCACCTGGCCCACGCCGATGCTGACCACCATCACGGCGATCATCATCGGCATCAGCAGCAGGCCGCTGTTGGTCGCCGACGAGCCCTGCACGAACTGCTGGTACTGCGGCAGGTAGCCGATCGCCCCGAACAGCGCGAAGCCGGAGATGAAGGCGATGCCGCCGGCCAGGGCGAAGTTGCGGTTGGCGAAGATGTGCAGCGGCATGATCGGCTCCGGCCGGCGGCGCTCCACCAGGATGAAGGCGACCAGCCCGGCCACGGTCAGCGCGATCAGGCCGAGGATCTGCGGCGAGGCCCAGGCGTACTGGGTGCCGCCCCAGCTCGCGATCAGCACCAGCGCGGTGATCCAGACGGTCAGCAGGCCGGTGCCGAGCCAGTCGATGCGGGCGCGGCCGGTGCCGCGGGGCAGCTTGGCCAGCGTGATCCAGGCGACGACCAGGGCGACCGCGCCGAGCGGCAGGTTGACGTAGAACGCCCACCGCCAGGACAGGTGGTCGGTGATGAAGCCGCCGATCAGCGGTCCGCCGATCAGCGCGACCGGCATCACGGCCATCATGATGCCCTGGTAGCGGCTGCGGTCGCGGGGCGGGATCATCGCGCCGATGATCGAGAGCACGCCGACGATCAGGCCGCCCGCACCCAGGCCCTGTGCGGCGCGGAAGGCGACCAGCTGACCCATGTTCTGGGCCATGCCGCACAGCACCGAACCGATCAGGAACAGGGCGATCGCGGCGACGAAGGTGATCCGCCGCCCGAACAGGTCGCCGAGCTTGCCCCAGATCGGGGTGGCGACGGTCGTGGCCAGGATGTAGCCGGTCGTGACCCAGGACAGGTGCTCGAGGCCGCCGAGGTCGCCGACGATCGTCGGCAGCGCGGGCGCCACGATCATGTTGTCCAGCTGGGCGAGCAGCATGGCGATCACCAGGCCGCTCATCGTCACCAGGATCTCGCGGTGACTGAACCCGAGGCCGGCGGACGGGCGGTTCGCCGTCTGCGGCGGGGCGGGTTTCTCCATGGCCTGACCTTCTCTCGTCGTGATCGGCCCGCCGGACGGCGGCAGAACTCCCTATCGGCGGGGGCCTCAACCAATTTAGCTTGCCGACCGGCTAGGTATTACGTGAGGAGTCTCACGCGGCGAAAAGGCGGGGAATCCCTCTCGGGTCGGCCCGGCGTCGCCGATGTGGTGACGGTGAGGCAAGCACAGTGGTGGCGCTGGTGGCTCGCCGGCGGCGCCCTGGCGATCGTCGGTTACTTCTTCCTGCCCGCCGGCAGTACGGCGGCGAACGTCCTGTACGACGTCATCGGCCTGATCTCCGGCCTGGCGATTCTGGTCGCGGTCCGGCTGCACCGGGCCGCCCGGCCGGCGATGTGGTACTGGTTCGCCGCCGGTCAGATCATGTCGGTGCTCGGCGACTTCAGCTATTCGTTCGTCCAGAACGTGCTGCACGGCTCGCCGTACCCGTCATTCGCCGACATCTTCTATCTCGGCTCCTACCCGGTGACGTTCACCGGGCTCGTGCTGCTGATCCGCCGCAGCCGCGGGCGCACGGTGGCCGGCCTGCTGGACGCGGCGATCGTCGCCACCGGCCTCGGCCTGGCCTTCTGGATCTTCGTGCTGCACCCGATCGCCGCCGGATCGGCGGTCTCGGCGCTGGAGCGCTTCGTCGACATCACGTATCCGACCGTCGACCTGCTGCTCCTGGCCGGCCTGGCCCGGCTCTTCACCGACCCGGGCAACCGCACCCCGAGCACCCGGATGCTCGGCCTCGCCACCGTGCTGGTCTTCGTCGCCGACGTCAGCTTCTCGGTGATCACTCTCTACTCCGACTCCGACGGGCATGCGGCCGACGCCGGATTCCTGCTCTCCTACGTTTTCTGGGCCGCCGCCGCGCTGCATCCGTCGATGGCCGCCGGTGACACCAGCGATCGCGCGCGGCCGACCGCCCGGGTCCGGGTGGCGCGGCTGGTGGCCTTCGGGACGTGCTCGCTGGTCGCCCCCGCACTGTTGCTGCTGCCCCGGGTGAGCCGCAACGGCGAGGATCGTACCGTTGTCACGATCGGCGCGATCGTGCTGTTTCTCCTGGTCATCGGCAGGATGGGCGGCTTCATGGCCCAGGTGCAGCGGCAGTCCGGCACGCTCGAGCGGATGGCGTTGCAGGACGAACTCACCGGGCTGGCCAACCGCTGGAGCCTGGAACAGGCCGCGCCGGACCGGATCGTGCTGCTCGGCCTCAACGGCTTCAAGAACGTCAACGACGAGCTGGGGCGCCCGGTCGGCGATCGCGTGCTTCGTGCGGTGGCCGACCGCCTGCGGGGCAGCGGTGCGCTGGTGGCCCGGATCGGTGGCGACGAGTTCGCGATCGTGCCCGGTGCGGACGAGGACGACGTCGCGCTGGCCGAGCGGATCGGGCCTGCGCTGCGCCGGCCGATCACGGTCGGCGCGCACGAATTGCTGGTGGGTATCGGCATCGGCCTGGCCGGTCGTGACAGCGACGGCTCTCGTGTCGGCGACGGCTCTCGTGTCGCCCCCGGCTCTCGTGTCGGCGACGGCTCTCGTGTCGGCCCCGGCGAGGTGCTGCGGCAGGCCGAGGTGGCCATGCACGCTGCCAAGCAGACCGGCGAACCCTGGAAGCGTTGGACCCCCGCGCTCGACGAGCGTTCGGCCGCCGACGTACGTCTCGGCGCCGAACTGCGGGCGGCCCTCGACGCCGGCCAGTTCCGGGTGGTCTACCAGCCGATCGTGCGCCTGCCCGAGGGCCGCGTCCACGCCGTCGAGGCACTCGTGCGCTGGGAACACCCGACGCGTGGCGTGGTGAGCCCGATCCACTTCGTGCCGGTCGCCGAGCAGAACGGCCTGATCGTCGAGCTGGGCGCCTGGATCCTGCACACCGCGTGCGCCCGGCTGGTGGCGTGGCGGGCCGAGCTGGGCCCCGATGCGCCGACGAAGGTGTCGGTGAACGTCTCGGCCCGGCAGCTGGCCCGGCCCGGCTTCGCGGGCACGGTCGCCGCGACCCTGGCCGCCACCGGCCTGCCCGCCGAGTGCCTCGTCGTCGAGGTCACCGAGACCGCGGTGTTCGAGGGCGGCCAGGCGGTCACCGCGCTGCACGAGTTGCGCTCCCTGGGCGTACGGGTGGCCCTCGACGACTTCGGCACCGGCCACTCGTCGCTGGGCCTGCTGCAGACGGTGCCGGTGGACACCTTGAAGGTCGACAAGTCGTTCGTGGACCGGATCACCGAGGCCGGCCGGCACGCGGTGATCGCCCAGGCGCTGATCCAGGTCAGCAACGGCCTCGGCCTGGCCGCCGTGGCCGAGGGGGTGGAGACCCGCGAGCAGGCGGCCGCCCTGTACGACCTGGGCTACCGCCTGCTGCAGGGATACCACTACGGCCGCCCGGTGGACGACCCCGACTTCGACCTGGTCCGGGCCACCGCCACCGCCGCTCATATCGACTGATCGGATCAGCTGACGCCGCCGACCGTTCCGTTACGGATCAGCCGACGCTGCCGACCGTTCCGTTACGGATCAGCTGACGCTGCAGACCGTTCCGTTCACGGTGAAGGCGCCCGGTGGGATGTTCGGGCCGCTGTAGTTGCCGACGAAGCCGACCGAGACGGTGCCGCCGCCCGCGGCGAGCGCGGGGGAGTCGGTCACGCGGACGGTACGGCCGGACTGCGACCAGGTGCCGTTCCAGCCGCTGTCGACGCCCTGCCAGCCGGTCGGCCAGGTGAAGGCCAGGGTCCAGCCGCTCAGCGCGGCGGTGCCGTTGTCGGTCACGTCGATCTGGCCCACGTAGCCGTTGCCCCAGTCGTTGGTGTCGGCGAAGTGCACCGAGCACGCGCTGGTCGCCGGGGCACCGGTGGCGAAGGTCAGCGGCAACGAGGAACGGGACACCCCGCCGGCGGTGTCGCGGGCCAGGACGGTGACGGTGTAGCGCGTACCGGGGGAGAGGTTGCCGACGCTCAGCGTCGTCGCCGACGTCTCGCCGAGTTCCTCGCTGATCGCGCCGTTCTGGCGGAAGACCTCGTACTTGGCGATCGGGTGCTTGCCCGGCGCGGCGGCCGGCCAGGAGATCGTCGCGGTGCGGTCGGTGACCGCCGAGGCCGCCGGGCGGCCCGGGGCCGCCGGCAACCCGGTCGGGCCTGCGGCCGGGTGCAGGGTGAGCAGGGTGATCGAGTACGCCGGAAGTGTCGTGCTCCCGGCCG
>DASWRZ010000199.1:0-14375 GCA_036402935.1 Actinoplanes sp. | reverse complement strand
ATCGGCGGCGCCTCGAGCCACTGGCGGATCTGCACGATCTGCTCGAGGTCGTGCCCGCTCACCTCGGTCACCCGGAAGCCTTTGTTGCGAGCGATTTCGACGAAGCCGCGCTTCTCCAGATTGAGAAGCGCCTCCCGCACGGGAGTGGCCGACACGTCGAACCGGGCGGCCAGCGTCGGCGCGGTCAGCATGGTGCCGGGCGGGAACTCGCCGCTGACGATGGCCGACGACACCGCGTCCTCCACCAGGTGCCGGAAGTTGCCGGCCGTGCGCAGCGGGCCGATCGTCATGTTTGCCTCCCTCAGTGGTATGTGACATCGTACAGCCCGTGCTGGACGCTGATCACGTCGCCGGGTTCGGATTTCCGCGCGCTCTGGCCGCGTTGCGGCAGGCCCTGGCGAACGGGTTGGACCCGGAGTCGGAACCGCCCCGTGGCTCGGTGCGGCTGGGCGGCGGCGAGGTGCTCATCATGCCGTCGAGCGCCGGGCCGGTCGCGGGCATCAAGCTGGTCAGCATCGTGCCCGGCAATCCGAGCCGGGGCCTCCCGCGCATCCACGGTGTCTACGTGCTCTTCGACGCGGAGACGTTGGCGCCGCGGGCACTGCTCGACGGGGCCGCGCTGACTTCGCTCCGGACGCCCGCGGTGTCCGCCCTCGGCGTCGACCTGGTGGCGCCTCCCGACGCCCGGCGGCTGGTCGTTTTCGGCACCGGACCCCAGGCGTTCGGACACGTGCGGGCCCTGCGGGCCATTCGGCCGCTCGACTCCGTACGGGTAATCGGGCGCGACCCCTCGCGCCTGGCCGAATTCGTCCGTTCCCTGGGCCCGGACGCGGAGGCGGCCGGGCCGTCGGCCGTCGCCGACGCGGACATCGTGGCGTGCTGCACGACCGCCCGGACGCCGCTCTTTCCCGGGACACTGCTCGCGCCGCACGCCGTCGTGGTCGCCGTCGGATCGCACGAGCCGGACGCCCGGGAGGTCGACACCGAGACCGTGCGGCGCTGCGGCGCGCTGGTCGAGTCGCGGGCGGCGGCGACGCGCGAGGCCGGTGACGTCATGCACGCGATCGCCGGGGGCGCGATCGGCGAGGATGAGCTCGTGACATTCTCCGATCTGGTCCGGGGCGCCACCCCCGCCCGGCCCAGACTGATCAAGACCGTGGGGATGGGCTGGGAGGATCTCGTGATCGCCGCCGCCGTGGTGGACGCCGCATGATCGCGCTGTCGGCACTCGTGCTGCCCGACCGCCACCCGATCTCGACCTTCCTCGACGAGGTGCGCGAGGCCGAGGCGGCCGGGGTGCAGTCGGTCTGGACCTATGACCATCTGACGTGGCCGCTGCTCAAGGACAACCCGTGGTACGGGTTCGTGCCACTGCTTGCCGCCGCGGCCGTGGCGACCAGCCGGGTTCGTCTGGGCGTGCAGGTGGCTACGCCGAACTACCGGCATCCGGTGCCGTTCGCGAAGGAGCTGATGACCCTCGACCAGATCAGCGGGGGCCGCATCGAGCTGGGCGTGGGAGCCGGTACCGAGGGCCTGGACGCGGCCGTGCTCGGCGACGAGCCGTTGCCGCTGCGCAAGCGGATGGACCGCTTCACCGAGTGGCTCGAATTCCTCGACGTGCTGCTCCGCGAGCCGGTCGTCACCAGGCGGGGCACGTTCTATTCCGCGATCGACGCCCACCAGCTGCCCGGCTGTGTGCAGACGCCACGCCTGCCGTTCACCGTGGCCGGGACCGGGCCGCGCTCGCTGGCCCTGGCCGCCCGCCTCGGGCAGGGCTGGGTCACCTACGGGCCATATGGTCCGGCGGTGCCGCCGGAGGAGTGGTTCGCGGCGCTGGAGAAGCAGTCGCAGCTGGTGGAGAGGCGCGACGGCTTCCGCCGGGCGGTTCAGATCGGCGTCGAGGTCCAGTGGCCGTTCGAGAGCCGCGACCGCTATGTGGACACGGTCGGGCGGCTGGAGGAACTGGGCTTCACCGAGGTGAGCGTGCACTGGCCACGGCCGGACGGGCGAGGGACTCCGGCCGCGGCGCTCGACTTCGTCACCGAGGCGCACGGACTCGCCGGAAGCCGAAATTTCGGGGCGCCCCGCATCGTGCCCCGGCTGCTTTGATCGATGGGCATGGGGGAACTGTGGTTGTCGCGCCGCCGGCTGTTGTTCACGGCCGGGGCCGGCGCTCTCGGGGTGACCGTGCTCGGCTCCTGCTCGTCCTCGCCGCCGGCGCCTCCAAGGCTCGGAAGGCGCCGGCGGCCGGTCGGCCCGCGGGACGGCGGATGTGAGCGTTAACAGAGACCTGGTGATCGCTGGCGCGATGTCCGGGGCACCCCTAGGCTGACCTGCGTGGATCATGACGAGCGCATCGCACTGTTCATCGACTACGAGAACCTGGCGATCAGCGCGCGCGAGCATCTCGGTGGCGGCTCCTTCGAGCTGAAACCGATATCCGACGCGCTCGCCGAGCGGGGGCGGGTCGTGGTCCGCCGGGCGTACGCGGACTGGTCGTACTTCGATGAGGACCGCCGCATGCTCACCCGGGCGCACGTCGAGCTCATCGACATGCCGCAGCGGCTCGGGGCGTCCCGGAAGAACGCCGCCGACATCAAGATGGTCGTCGACGCTCTCGAGACCGCCTTCGAACGGTCCTACATCTCCACCTTCGTGCTGTGCACCGGCGACAGCGACTTCACCCCGCTGGTCCACAAGCTCCGCGAACTGAACAAGCGGGTCATCGGCGTCGGCGTGGAGAAGTCGACGTCCGCCCTGCTGCCACCGGCCTGCGACGAGTTCCTCTACTACGACCGGCTGGAGGGCGTCGAGATCCATCCGGCCCGGCCCCGGCGCGAGCGTCCGGCTCAAGCACCACGGCGTGCGGTCGAGCCGGAGCTGGTGTCGGAGTCGGCCGAAGCCGAGCTGGTCGAGGACGGGCTGGTCGAGGACGGGCTGGCCGAAGAGCGGCTGGCCGAGCAGGGGCCGGCCCGCGACGTCGAAACACTCTCCACCTCGGTCGCGCAGACGGTAGCCGGCCTGCAGAGCAGCTCCAACGGGACGGTTACCGCCTCCACGCTCAAGCGAACCCTGCTGCGCAAGGATCCCACCTTCAACGAGGCCGACTACGGCTTCCGGGCCTTCGGTGAGCTGCTGCGCTTCCTCGCCGGCCGCAACGTCGTCGAATTGAACGCCGGCTCGGCGAAGGGCGATCCGGAGGTCACCCTGCCCGAGCACGGCGACCGGGAACGGGCGTTCGGCCTCCTGCGAAGCGTCGTCTTCGACCTGGCCGGCCGCGACGGGGCGGTGGCGCTCAGCGGCCTGAAGAACAAGGTACGCAAGGTGGTGCCCGACTTCAGCGAGAAGAAGCTGGGCTACCGCAGCTTCCTCCAGTTCTGCAAGGCCGCGGCGACGAGCGGCGCGGTCGGCCTGAAGTGGAGCCCCGAGACCGACGACTACCTGCTGACCGCCGAGACACGCGGCTGATCGTGCGGCACGGGCGGCACCGGGCGCGACGCCGGGCTGATGCCGGACTCGATGCCGCACGTTCCTAGGGCCGCACGTTCCTAGGACAGCATCCGGCCGGCCTGGATGACCGTTCGGCGATCCGGGCCCGCCCACAGCACCGACGGGTCGTCGAGGGGGTTGCCGTCGACGATCAACAGATCGGCCGCGCAGCCCGGGGCGATCCGGCCCAGGTCGTCGCGGCCGAGCAGCGAAGCGTTGACGGACGTGGCTGACTGCAGGGCGAGCAGCGGACCGTCGACTTCGACCTGCAGGCGCAGGCCGTTCAGCTGCTCGTCTTCGAGCACGCCCATGAGGTCGGTGCCGAAGCCGACGCGTACGCCCGCGGCCCGGGCCGACAAAACGGCCTCGCGCCCCGCCGCCAGGACCTCGCGGTTCTTTTCCCGGGACACCGAAGGCATTCCCAGCGCCGCACCCCGGCGGTCCATCGCGTCGTAGGCCGCCAGCGTCGGCACCAGGAAGGCGCCCGCGGAAGCCATCAGCGCGGCGGTGTCAGCGTCCAGGAGGTTGCCGTGTTCGATGCTGCGCACCCCGTTCTCCACCGCGTGGCGGATCGACGAGGGGGAGTAGGCGTGAGCGGCCACATAGCTGCCCCGCCGCGCCGCCTCCGAGGTGACCGCGCGGATCTCCTCGGCCGAATACTGGGGGATGCGGATCGGATCGGTGAGGGAGACCACGCCGCCCGAGGCCATGATCTTGATGGCGTGGGCGCCCCGCCGGAAACGGTCGCGGACCGCGCGCCGCAACGGATCCACGCCATCGACCACCTCCACCGTGTGCGCACCGCAGCCGCACACGTCGGAATCGGCTGCCCGTACATCGCCGTGGCCGCCGGTCTGGCTCAGGGCCGGGCCGGTCCACAGATAGCGCGGCGACGGGATCAGGCCCTCGGCGATGGCGCGCGCCAGTCCGGCGTCACCCCCGGACGGGTCGCGCACGGTCGTGAACCCTCGCGAAAGGGCGGCGGCAAGCCGCCGCGCGGCCGAGAGCGCGACATAGCTGAGCGGACGCGACTCCAGCGCCAGCATGTCCAGGTCGATTCCGTACGCGTGGCAGTGCGCGTCGATCAGCCCGGGCAGCACCGTCCGCCCGCGCGCGTCGAGCACCTGTGCATCGGATGCCGGGGACGAAACGATCCGACCGTCCACGACGTGAACAGGTCCGTCGGTCAGGCCCTCCCCGTCGAAGACGGCCGCGTTGACGATCGAGAGGTTCATGGCCGTGAACCTTCGAAGGTCACCGGGTCGACCACGACGCCGTAGTCGCGCAGGGCGGCGTCGACCGAGACGAACCCGTTGCGGACGTCGGCACCGACCCGGGCCGGGTCGCGGGAGAGCGGGTCGCCGTAACCCCCGCCGCCACCGGTGTTGTTGACGAGCACCTCGCCGGTGTCGAGCCGGTTGTAGGAGCCGCCGGTGACCTTCTCCCGGTCGGTGCCGGGATTCAGCACGATGTGGTTGTTGTCGCCCTCGCGCCCACCACCGATCGGCCACGGCTTGGTCTTCGTCTTGTAGACGATGCAGATGCCCGTGGAGGGGGCCGTGAAACGGTAGGCCCGGCCGACCCCGACCCCACCCCGGTGCTCGCCGGCGCCGCCGGTGTCCGGCCGGTAGCCGTACGACTCGATGAACATCGGCGACTTCGTCTCGAGCACCTCGACCGGGTTGTTGCGGCAGCCCGGCTCGGAGATGTGCATGATGCCGTCCGCGCCGTCGCCGCCCGCGTGGCCGCCGAAGCCGACCGCCTCGTTGGTCGCCTCGAGCCAGGCCTCGCCGTTGCGCGGGTTGATGCCCAGACCCATCATCGAGCAGACGTCGCCGCCCGAGGAGGCCGGCACCAGCTCGGGCATGCCCTGGGCGAGCGCCTTGAGCACGACCTCGCCGCCGAGCAGGCCGGTCCACAGGGTGAAGGTGGGCATCGGCGGCACGGCGTGCATGACCGAGCCCGGTTCGGTGACCACGCGCAGCGGCCGGAAGTTGCCGGCCACGACCGGGGTGTCGGGCGTGGTCATCGCCTTGAAGATGAGGCTGCAGAACGCCTCGGTCTGGCCGACCGGCAGGTTGATCGGGCCGCGTACGTCCTTCTCGCTGCCGGTCCAGTCGATCACCATCTCGTCGCTGGTGACGGTCACCGTGCAGTTCATCTTGATCAGGCGATCGAGGTCCACCCCGTCGGTGTCGACGAAGTCGTGCGCGGTCCAGGTGCCCTTCGGGAGCTTGGCCAGCGCGAGGCGTGCGAGCCGCTCGCCGTGGTCGTTGATCGCGGCCATCGCCTCGGTGAGGGCGTCGGCGCCGTACTTCGCCGCGATCTCAGTTGTGCGCCGCACCCCGGTGAAGCAGGCCGAGCACTGCGCCTGCAGGTCGCCGATCGTGCGCTCGGGCATCCGGCTGTTGAACCGCACCACGTTGAAGATGTCGTCGTTGATCCGGCCCTCGCGGTAGAGCCGGGCCGCGGTGAAGAAGATGCCCTCCTGGTACATGTCGGTCGAGTCGAGGACGTAGCCGGCGTCCTTCTGCTTCAGGTCGAGCACGTGGATGCGGCAGGAGGCGTAACCGATCAGGCGGCCCTCGGCGTGGATCGGCGCGAACACCAGCGGGTCCAGCGTGTGGGCCGAGGACCAGTACGGATAGTTCAGCACGAAGACGTCGCCGGGCCGCATCTTGTCGGCGCCCAGGAACTCGACCGCCCGCTTGATGCCGTGGTCGTTGCCCCGGGTGAAGACCGCGATGCCGGGCGCGTCGGCCACCACGTCACCGTTCGCGTCGTGGATCCCGATGCCGTAGTCATGGATCTCGTAGACCACGGTGTTGTAGGCCGTGCGGCACAGGTTGCGGGCCATCTCCTCGGCCCCGGCCAGCAGGCCGTGCCGGATGACCTCGATGGTGATCGAGTCGATGTTCACTTGGACTCCCGGAGCTTGATGACCATTTCGCCGTGCGAACCGACCCGGAGCTGGTCGCCGGCGTGGATCACCGTGGTGGCGGTGTGCTCGGCAATCACCGCCGGCCCGGTGATCTCGTCCCCGGCGAGCAGGTTCTCGCGCGTGTAGAGGGCGTAGGGCACGGCCGGTTGCTCGGCCGAGACGTAGACGTCGCGTGTGCCTTCCCGATCGAGGGTCGAAGAATCGCGCGTCGCGAGCACGGGCAGCGTCGGCTTGGAGACCTGCCCGGTCGCCCGCAGGCGCAGCGTGGTCACCTCGATCGGGTCGTCCATGGTGTGCCCGTACTGCCGTTCGTGCAGTTCGGTGAACTGTTGCTCGACGGCCGCCGCGAGGTCGCCGTGGGAAGGCACCGGGACGGTGACGGTGTGCTCCTGCCCGGAGTAGCGCACGTCCACGCTGCGCGTGAGGACCTGGTCAGGGAAACCTTCCGTTTCCAAAGCAGCGCGGGCTTCGGACGCCATCTCGGCGTAACTCGCGGCGACCAGCGGCGAGTCGAGCTCGGCGAGTGGCGTCACGGCCGTACGCGAGAAGTCGTGCTGAACGTCCGCGAAGAGCATGCCGAAGGCCGAGAACGCGCCCTGTCCCGGCGGCACGATGACGGTCGGGATCGACAGTTCCTGGGCCACGTCGACCGCGACCAGCCCGCCACCGCCGCCGAAGGAGAGCAGCGCGAAGTCCTTGGGGTCACGCCCGACCTCGACCGTGATCGCCCGGACCGCCCCCATGATCTTGGTGGTCGAGATCCGGATGATGCCGCGGGCCAGCGCCAGCGGCGTCATGTCGAGCTTCGCGGCGAGGGGCTCCAGCGCGGCCACGGCCAGCTCGTCGTTCAGTGTCAGCCGGCCGCCCAGCGCGGCCGTCGTGCCCATGTAACCCACGGCCAGGGCCGCGTCGGTGAAGGTCGGCTCGGTGCCGCCCTTGGCGTACGACGCCGGGCCCGGGTCGGCGCCCGCACTCTGCGGCCCGACCTGCAACGCGCCGGCGCCGTCCAGCCACGCGATCGAGCCGCCGCCCGCGCCGATGGTGTGGATGTAGAGCGACGGCGTGTTGATCGGCAGCTGCTCGAACTCGGCGCCCTGGTGCAGCACCGGCTGGCCGTCGACGACCAGCGACGCGTCCAGGCTCGTCCCGCCCATGTCGATGGTGATGAGGTTGGGTTCGCCGATCAGCGCGCCGAACGCGGTCGCCCCGATGACCCCGCCGGCCGGGCCGGAGAGGATCAGGCTGACCGGCTGTTCGCGGGCCGCGCTGGCGGTCATCGCCCCGCCACCGGAGCGGGTCATCAGGAACCGGCCGGCGAAGCCGCCGCCGGCCAGTTCGCCCTCCAGCCGCTGCAGATACCGCCGGACGATCGGCTTCACGTACGCGTCGAGCACGGCCGTGCTGGTCCGCTCGTACTCGCGGTACTCCCGGGAGAGCTCGTGCGACACCGTGACCGCCACCTCGGGCGCGACCTCGGCCAGGATCTCCCGCATGCGCAGCTCGTGGACCGGGTTGGCGTACGAGTGCAGGAACGCGACCGCGACCGAGTCGTACCCCCGCGAAGCGATCGTCGCCGCCACCTCGCGCGCCGCGTCCTCGTCGAGCGGCCGGTGCACCGAGCCGTCGAACCGGCTCCGCTCCGGCACTTCGAACGTGTCGTACCGCTCGAGAAGAGCCTTCGGCGGCCGGTAGGTGATGTCGTAGTTGGTCCGCCGGTCGGTGCGGCCGAGCAGGTAGACGTCGCGGAAGCCGGCCGTGCCGACGACCGCGGTGCGGGCGCCGGTGCGGGTCAGCAACGCGTTGAGCCCGAGCGTCGTGCCGTGGGTGAACATCGCGATTTCCGACATCGGCGCCTCGGTGAGGCCGAACGCGTCCAGGACGCCGGCGGTCGGTTGGGCCGGGGTCGTCGGCACCTTGCCGAACCGGATCTCGCCGGTCTCCGGCGACAACTCCACCACGTCGGTGAAGGTGCCGCCGACGTCGATCGCCACGCGGCTGCTGCTGGTCATCTCGTTTTCTCGCCTTTCGCCAGGTCCCGAACATCCGCGCACGCGGCAGCTTCGGCGCGCGCAATGGCACCGAAACACTTCGTGTGGGTGCGGCGGCCGGTCGCGGAACCCGGTGTCCGTGGGGCGCTGTGGGGGCGCCCGTCCGGGTGCGGACGGCCAGATGAACGTCGCCGGTTGGCGCGGCGAGGACCAGAACGTGACACAGCTGTTTCGAGGTGTCAATGGCGCCGCGGGCGGCCCGGAAGCGGTCCGGAAACGGGCTGCACAGCGGGACCTCGCGCGGCTGTGCTCGGCGCACATCGGTACGGGAGTGGCCACCGTCAGCATTTGCGCACTCCACCACCCGCTACGTACCGGGAGGTTCCCATGGTCCGCAGCATCCTCACCCTCCGCGCGGCGACCGGTCAGGCCGGCGCGCTCGAGGCGCTCTATGCGGACCACGGGGTCCTCGCCCGGGCCCGGGATTTCCCCGGGTGCCGAGGCGCCCAACTGTTGCGATCCGTCGACGGCAGCACCGCGACCCACCTCGTCATCGCCGACTGGGATACGGCCGCGGACTACCGGCGATGGGTCGACGACCCCTGGCGCGACGCCTTGTCCGGGCGTCTGGCCGCACTTCTCGACAACACGGACGACGGGCCGCTCGTTGGCGGAGTTTTCGAGCTCGTCGATCCGCAGGAATCGGACGTTTCTTAAACCGAATTCGAGGAGCACCAGTGAAACGAGTTGCACGACTCATAGCGGTCGGCCTGATCGCGGCGGTAGCGGTCTCCGCCTGCAGCAAGCCCTCCACCACCCCGGCCGGCGCTGCGGCCAGCGCCGCCCCGGCGGACAAGAAACTCAGCATCGGCTTCTTCGGCTTCGCCAAGGCGAACTCGTTCGCCCAGGCGACCTGGGCCGGCGTCCAGGAGTACGCGAACGCGCACAACGCCGAGGCCACCTTCCTCGACTCGAACTTCGACGGCCCCACTCAGGTCAACCAGCTGCAGGACGCGGTGACCTCGAAGCGGTACGACGTGGTGATCGTGCAGGCGAACGACGGCACCGCGATGGTCAACCCGATCAAGCAGGCGGTCGCCGCCGGCATCACCGTGGTCATCGAGTTCACCCCGGTCGGCGGGCAGTACGACAGCGCGACCCCGCAGGTCCCGGGCACCGTCACCGTCATCGACCCGCCGACGGTCAACGGGGTGGGGCTGGCCAAGCTGGGCAACGACGCCTGCAAGACGGTCACCAGCGGGGCCTGCAAGGTGGCGTACTTCCAGGGCTTCGCCAACTATCCGCTCGACACCGCCCGCACCAAGGCGGCGGTCGACGCGCTGAAGGCCGGCGGCGCCTCCGACGTCATCTCCAACTTCGTCGGCGGCTATACCCCGGACAGCGGCCGCACCGCGATGCAGAATCTGCTGCAGGCCCACCCGGACGTCAACGTGGTGATCGGCTCCTCGCAGGCGATGGAGGGCGCGACCCCGCTGGTCAAGGGCAAGAAGATCGCCATCGTCGGCAACGGCGGCTCGACCCAGGCGTTCGCCTTCGTCGAGGACGGCACCTGGTACGGCGACTACGACGTACCGGAGAAGTCGGAGGGCGCGAAGGCGGCCGAGCTCGGCCTCAACAAGGCCCGCGGGCAGACCGTACCCGAGTCGACGGTGGCCTGCGAGACGCTGACCACGTTCAACTGCCTCGGCACCAAGGACACCCTCAAGGGCCTGACCGCGGACTACTCGGACTGAACATGACTGCTCCGGCCATTGAGGTGCGCGGCGTCGCGAAGAGCTACAGCGGCGTGACCGTGCTGCACGACGTCGACCTGGACATCGCCCCGGGCGAGGTGCACGGGCTGGTCGGGGAGAACGGCGCCGGCAAGAGCACCCTGCTCAAGATCCTGGGCGGGGCGATCCGGGCCGACGCCGGCACGATCAGCTTCGACGGCGAGCAGGTCAGCATCGGCAGCCCGCGCGACGCGATCGCGCAGGGTGTCAGCCTGATCTCGCAGGAGGGCGCGCTCGTGCCCGCCCTCTCGGTGCTCGACAACGTGTTCCTGGCCCGGTGGTCGCAGCGTGGCGGCCTGATCCGGGCCCGCTCGGACCGCCGGCGGCTGGCCGGCCTGATCGAGCAGACCGGCTTCACGGTCGACCCGGGCGACCGGGTCGACCGGCTCTCGATCGGCGTGCAGCAGCAGGTCGAGATCCTGCGCTCGCTGGCCCGCGGCGCCCGGGTGCTCGCCCTGGACGAGCCGACCGCGGTGCTGACCGAGCACGAGAAGGCCAACCTGCTCGGCCTGATCCGCCGGCTCGCGGCCGGCGGGACCACGGTCATCCTCGTCTCGCACTTCCTCGACGAGGTGCTGTCGGTGGCCGACCGGGTCACCGTGCTGCGCGACGGGGCTCTGGTGCGAACCGGGCCCGCCGCCGAGCAGACGCCTCGGCAGCTGGTGCGGGACATGGTCGGCCGGGAGATCGACGTGCTCTACCCCGACCCGCGGCCGGTGCCCGAGGGGGCGCCGGTCGTGCTCTCGGCCCGAGGGCTGAGCCGTGGCCTGGTGCGGGGCGTCGACCTGAAGGTGCGGGCGGGCGAGATCCTCGGCATCGCCGGACTGGTCGGCAGCGGCCGCACCGAGACCCTGCGGCTGCTGTTCGGGGCCGACCGGGGTGCCGGCGTGGTCGAGGTCGACGGCGTGGCCCTGGCCAAGCACTCGCCCCGGCGGAGCATGGCGGCCGGCATCGCGCTGGTGCCCGAGTCCCGCAAGGAACAGGGCCTGGTGATGCAGCGGTCGGTGACCGAGAACGTCGTGCTGTCGTCGCTGCCACAGCGGCGCGTCGGACCGTTCGTACGGAAGAACGCCGAGCGCGACGCGGTCGGCACCGTCTCGAAGTCGGTGGATATCCGGGCCGCCGACCCGGGCGCCGCGATCGAGACCCTCTCGGGTGGCAACCAGCAGAAGGCCCTCTTCGCGAAGTGGCTTTTGAACAAACCGCGGGTGCTGCTGATCGACGAGCCGACCCGGGGCGTCGACGTGGCCGCCAAGACCCAGATCCACCACCTCATCACCGACCTGGCCGCCGACGGCATGGCGGTGGTGTGCGTGTCGTCGGAGATCGAGGAACTGCTCGCGCTCTCCCACCGCGTCCTCGTGCTGCGGCACGGGCGCCCGGTCGGGGAGTTCCCCCGCGGCACGAGCCGCGAAGTAGTGGTCGCGGCCGCGTTCGGTGACCAGGAAGAAGGAGACCGCTCGTGAGTGTCGACACCACACCGCAACCGACCGCCGTGGCGCCGGCCGCCACGATGAGGAGTGCGCGGCTCGCCTACCGGCTGCGCGACTACGGCATCGTCGCCGCGGTCGTGGCCATCGTGATCGTCCTGTCGTTCAGCACCGACACGTTCCTGACCAGCCCCAACCTGGTCAACCTCCTCGACCAGATGTCGGTGCTCGGCCTGCTGGCGACCGGCGCCACGGTCTGCATCGTCAGCGGCGTCTTCGACCTGACGGCCAGCGCCTCGCTCGCCCTCTCGGCCATCATCGGCGTCGAGATCGTGCGGCACACGAACGTGGTCGTCGGCTTCGCCGGGGCCGTGCTCGCCGGGGCGCTGCTCGGCCTGATCACCGGCACGGTGGTCGTGCGCAGCGGGGTCAACTCGTTCGTCGGCACGCTGGCCACCAGCCTGGTCTATCGCGGCCTGGCCGTGGTCGTCACCGGCGGGTCGATCATCTATCCGCTGACCAGGCAGAGCGAAGACTTCGGCATGCTCACCTGGCCGTCGGTGTTCAACCTGACCTCGGCCACCATCGTGTTCGTCGTCGTGGTGGTCATCATCGGCATCGTCGTCGCCGCGACCACGTTCGGGCGGCGGCTCTACGCGGTCGGCGGCAATATCGAGGCGGCCCGGCTCTCCGGCATCCGGGTCGGGTCGATCCACATCTCGGCGTTCGTCATCAGCGGCGTCTGCTCGGCCCTGGCCGGGCTGATCCTGGCCTCCCGGGCCGGATCGGCGCAGTCGACGATGGCGACCGGCATGGAGCTGACCGCGATCGCGGCCGCGGTGGTCGGCGGCACCAGCATCCTCGGCGGCGAGGGGGCGATCTGGCGGGGCATCGTCGGGGCGTTCCTGCTGACGCTGATCGGCAACGGCTTCAACCTCCTCGGCTGGGACACGATCTATCAGCAGGTGCTGCAGGGTTGCCTGATCCTGTTCGCCGTGACCATGGATCGCTGGCTGCGCCGGCGCTCCCGTTGACACCGCCTAAGCTGATCAAATGCCTGCTCACGCCCATGTCGCGAACGTCGGGGATGTCGCGCACGTCGGGGTGAGCCTGCACCCGGCTCGGGCCTACTCGGCGGTGGTGCACGGCACGACGGTGACACCGGCCGAGCCGGTCGCCCCGGCCCGGGCCGACCTCGAGGGGGCGATCGCCGCCGCGGTGGAGGTCGCGACGCGGGTCGCCGGCGGGGCCGACGCGGTGACCGTCGACATCGCGCCGCTACTGCTCGACACGCTGCTGCGGCCGGAAAGCGAGGTACCGCCGGTGGCTGTGGTGCGGATCGTCCCGCGCGCGGCCACCGACCCGGTCCTCGCCCGCTCGCCGGCCGAGGTCGTGGAGCGGCGCATCGTCCGCCGCTGGACCGTGGCCGGCGGGCACGACCTGCTCGGCAACGAGCTGTGCCCGCTCGACTCCGAGGGGCTGGCCGCGCTCTGCGCCGAGCTCCCGGGGACCGGCATCCGGCACGTCGCCATCGTGGCGGCCGGCTCGCAGGCCCGGCCCGCCCACGAGCGCGAGGTGGCCGACGCGATCCTGGCCGCAGTGCCCGGCGCCCGCATCTCGGTCGCCAGCGACTACGGCGGCCAGGGGCTGGTCGCCCGCGAGGCGACGGTGGTGCTCGACTGCGCGCTGACCTCGTTGACCGACCGGCTCCTCGACCGGTGTGAGCGCACCCTGTCCCGGCTGCCCGGCGGCCTCCAGCTGCGGGTGGCCCGCGGCGACGGCGGTTACAGCACGCCGTCGCGCATCCGGGTCACGCCGGTCGTCGCGTTCGGCGCCACCGAGGCCCTCGAACTGTGCGGGGCGGCCCATCTGGCCGGCCGGTCGGACTGCCGGGTGCTGCTGCCGCACGGCGACCTCTGGGTCGCCGGGGAGGTGCGGCACGGGCTCGCGGTGGTACGCCCCGCGGAACCGGCCGGAGTCGGCACCGAGCTCGTGGTGCCGACCGCGGTCCTGGCGCCGGAGCCGGTGGCCCATCCGGAGGGCCTGCCCTACCGCAAGGCCGACGTGCCGGTCGTCCGGGCGGCCGCCGACCGCTACCTGCTGGCCTGCGTCGGCGCCGCGGTCAGCCGGCCCGCGTCGTGGCTCGACGAGGTCGCGTTCATCGAATCGGGGGCCCAGCTCGAACGCGTACGCCGCGACGCCGAGGAGCGCGCGACCGCGATGGTGATGGCCAACGGTGCCGCCCCGGGCACCACCCACGTCGCCGAGATCTCCACGGTCGCCGTGCCCTACAGCCCGTCCGGGACGGTGCGGGTGCGGGTCCGGGTGGCGGGCCTGCCCGACGTCACCCCGGCGTCCCTCACTCCGGGAGCATCGCCATGACCACCGCCGGCGGCTATGTCGGGGCCATCGCGTCGATCGGCGCCGACGACGTCCCGGCCCTCTACGAAGGGGCCAAGTTCTATTCGCCCGCGGTCGGCGACGCCAACCGCTCGTCGATCACCTCGTGGCTGGCCGGCCTGCTCGACCGCAACGGCCCGGTCCCGCTGCTGAGGGTCGAGTCGCTGGCCCCGGAGACGCCGTGCGTGTCGGTCTGCGTGCTCGGCTCCGGCTCGGCGATGGCCGACCTGCCCCCGGCCGGCGACGAGTTCGAGACCGCGGTGCGCCGGATCGAACGGCTGGAGCAGATCCGGTTCGGGGCGATCTATCCGCTCGCCGCGGCCACCATCAGCGC
>DASWRZ010000198.1:0-2253 GCA_036402935.1 Actinoplanes sp. | reverse complement strand
GCCCGCAGCGATTACATTGAGCCGGTAGGCCCCACGTACTGGAACCGGAGGCGCATCTGATGGCCCGAACCGCCACGGCGCCAGGCGAGCCCACCACCCGGATCGGCAAGGCCGCCTACGAGATCGACGATCGGCTGATCGTGGCCGGGCCGGTCCGGCGGACCTTGAACAAGGTCTTCCCCGACCACTGGTCGTTCCTGCTGGGCGAGATCGCGCTCTACTCGTTCGTCGTCCTGCTCCTGTCGGGAACCTACCTGACCTTCTTCTTCGACGCATCGATGAAGGAGGTCACGTACAACGGCGCCTACGCGCCGCTGCGCGGGGTCTCGATGTCGGCCGCCTACGACTCGACGCTGGGGCTGTCGTTCGACGTCCGCGGCGGCCTGTTCATGCGGCAGGTACACCACTGGGCGGCCCTGCTGTTCGTGGCCGCGATCGTGGTCCACCTGCTGCGCATCTTCTTCACCGGCGCCTTCCGCCGGCCGCGTGAGACGAACTGGCTGATCGGCAGCACGCTGCTGATCCTGGCCATCGCCGAGGGCTTCGCCGGGTACTCGATGCCCGACGACCTGCTCTCCGGGACCGGGCTCCGCATCATGGCCTCGATCATCCTGACCATCCCGATCGTGGGAACGTGGGTCTACTTCGCCGTCTTCGGCGGGGACTTCCCGGGCGAGGTGATCATCGGCCGGCTCTACATCGTCCACGTGCTGCTCGTGCCGGCGATCATCCTGATCCTGATCACGATCCACCTGCTGATCCTGGTCAAGCAGAAGCACACCCAGTTCCCCGGGCCCGGGCGGACCGAGCACAACGTGGTGGGCAACCGGCTCTTCCCCACCTTCGCCGCCAAGGCGACCGGTCTGTTCTTCCTCGTCTTCGGCATCTGCGCCGCGCTCGGGGGTCTGGTGCAGATCAACCCGGTGTGGCTGTGGGGTCCGTACAACCCGGCTCAGGTCTCCGCAGGGTCACAGCCGGACTGGTACGTGATGTTCCTGGACGGCTCGACCCGGTTGTTCCCCGCCTGGGACATCAACCTGCCGGGGAACTACAACATCCCGGCACTGTTCTGGCCGACGGTGGTCCTGCCCGGGATCATCTTCACGGTCCTGTTCGCCTACCCGATGCTCGAGCGGAAGCTCACCGGCGACACCGTGTCCCACCACCTGCTGCAGCGGCCGCGGGACGTGCCGGTCCGGACGTCGCTGGGCGCCATGGCACTCGCCTTCTACATCGTGCTGCTGATCTCGGGTGGCAACGACGTCATCGCCGACAAGTTCGACATCAGCCTGAATGCGATGACCTGGATCGGCCGCATCGGCCTGATCGTCGTGCCGCCGATCGCCTACGTCCTCACCTACCGGCTGTGCCTCGGCCTGGAGCGCCACGACCGCGAGGTGCTGGAGCACGGCATCGAGACCGGCATCATCCGGCGGCTGCCGCACGGTGAGTTCATCGAGGTCCACCAGCCGCTCGGCCCGGTCGACGCGCACGGTCACGGGGAGCTGGCCTACGGCGGAGCTCCCGTGCCGAAGAAGATGAACCAGATCGGTGGCGCCCGCCGGGCGATCCGGGGCTTCTTCAAGCCGATCGAGGCGCCCGCCGACGTCGAGCTGGAGCAGCGTGGCGAGGGCCGCGGCCTCTCGTCCGCCGAGGCGGAGGGCCGCGAGCTCACCACCTCGGGCCGGCCGTCCGACGGCGGCCGCCCCTCCGACGGCGGCCGGCCGCAGGAACCGCGCGACTGAGCGCGACAGCACCAACCCGGAAGGGGCCCGACGGGGATCACCGTCGGGCCCCTTCGCGTTTCCGACGACGTCGCTGCAGGCCGCGGTCGGCCGGTGCCGTCCGTTCCGTCGTCCAGCCAGCCGGGACCTGCCTGCCGCTCTGCCGTCCAGGCCTGCTGCCGGGTCCCCCGGCCTCCCGGTCGCCGTGCTGCGGGCGGTCGCCGATCAGCTGAGCCGGCGCGACCCGCCACCGACCCGGCGACGGGCGCTGAGTGCCAGAGCTGGGCCCGACCACTGGCAGTCAGCGCACGTGCGCCGGCGCCTGCAGTCAACCTGTACTCCCCGGCGCACTCGACGGCATGCGCATACGACGAGGGCCCCTTCCGCAGCGGCGGAAGGGGCCCTCGTGGACCGTGGAGCGGTCAGCTCTGCGTGGCGTTCTGCCCGACGTAGTACTCGAACAGCAGGCCGCCGATGGTGATCAGCAGCGCGGCGCCCGCGAGGAGGATCAACCAGGCGTAGAAGAACG
>DASWRZ010000197.1:0-2626 GCA_036402935.1 Actinoplanes sp. | reverse complement strand
GCCGGCGCAATCCCGGGGCGGTGGTCCGCAACATCCTTTCTCGCTTGCAGATCCCCCAGAACAACCCGGCGGCCGCGAAATGACCGACAGCGGGGGGCCGGTCACCGTGTACGTGGCCGTCGACGAACCGTATCCGGTGGTGATCGGCACCGGGCTGCTGGGCGAGCTGGAGGACCTGCTGTCCGGCCGGCACCGGGTCGCAGTCCTCCATCAGCCGGTGCTCGCGGAGACCGCCGAGGAGATCCGAAGCCGGTTGGCCGACAAGGGGATTGATGCGCACCGCATCGAGATCCCGGACGCCGAGGCGGGCAAGGACCTGCCCGTCGTGGGATTTATCTGGGAGGTGTTGGGCCGCATCGGAATCGGCCGCAAGGACGCCCTGGTCAGCCTCGGCGGCGGCGCGGCCACCGACGTCGCCGGTTTCGCGGCGGCGACCTGGCTGCGCGGCGTCGACATCATCCATGTGCCCACCACGTTGCTGGGCATGGTCGACGCGGCCGTCGGCGGCAAGACCGGCATCAACACCGAGGCGGGCAAGAACCTGGTCGGCGCGTTCCATCAGCCGCTCGCCGTCCTCGTCGACCTGTTGACGCTGAAAACGTTGCCGCGCAACGAACTCGCCGCCGGGATGGCCGAGGTGGTGAAGGCGGGGTTCATCGCCGACCCGGTGATCCTGGACCTCATCGAGGCCGACCCGCAGGCCGCGCTGGACCCGACGGGAGACGTGCTGCCGGAGCTGGTCCGGCGCGCGATCGCCGTCAAGGCGGAGGTCGTCGCCGCCGACGAGAAGGAGTCGGAGCTCCGCGAAATCCTGAACTACGGCCACACTTTGGGGCACGCGATCGAGCGCCGGGAGCGCTACCGGTGGCGGCACGGCGCCGCGGTGTCGGTGGGCCTGGTGTTCGCCGCGGAGCTGGCCCGGCTCGCCGGCCGGCTGGACGACGACACCGCAGCGCGCCACCGCAGCATCCTGACCTCGCTCGGCCTGCCGGTCAGCTACGACGCCGACGCGTTGCCGCAGTTGCTCGAATACATGGCCGGGGACAAGAAGACCCGCGCCGGCGTGCTTCGGTTCGTGGTCCTCGACGGGCTCGGGAAGCCGGGCCGGCTAACGGGACCGGACCCGGCGTTGCTGGCGGCGGCCTACGACGGGCTAGCGGGGCCGGAAGCTCCATGACCACGACGGTGAATGTCATCAACGGCCCGAACCTGGGCCGGCTGGGCCGGCGCGAGCCCGACGTGTACGGGGACACGACGCACGACCAGCTGGCCGCGCTGATCGAGCGCGAAGCCGCCGCGTTGGGGCTCAAAGCCGTTGTGCTGCAAAGCGATAACGAAGCGCAGCTGCTGGACTGGATTCACCTGGCGGCCGACGCCGGCGAACCGGTGATCCTCAACGCCGGCGGCCTCACCCATACCTCGGTGGCGCTGCGGGATGCGTGCGCCGAGTTGGGCGCGCCCCTGATCGAGGTGCACATCTCCAACGTGCATGCCCGCGAAGAGTTTCGGCGGCACTCCTACATCAGCCCGATCGCGACCGGGGTGATCGTCGGGCTGGGCATCCAGGGTTACCTGCTCGCCCTGCGTTACCTGGTCGAGGCGCTTGACGACTAGGGGTTAGCCCCGCTCCGGCTCCGAACTCGGCCTGGCGTGCTTGGGGTCGGTGTCGGTGCGGATGACCTCGGTCTTGGCGTCGTCGGTGGACGTGGGGATCGATTCGGTGGGCGCTTCGCGACGGGCGGTCGGGATGGTTTCCGTGGGTGCGTCGCGCTCGGCGGTCGCGACCCCCGCGGTGCGTTCCTCGGCCCGGGCCCCGGGGGCCGTCTGCGCGGGTATCTCGCCGGTCGGCGTCTCATCGCCGCGAACGGCGGAGAAGACGTCGGTGTCGCCCTCCCGCTCCGGCTTACTGCCGAGGCCGTGGTGTTTCTCCGGCGTCTTCTCAAACTGCCGGTCCACCCGCCAGCGGCCCACGGCCACACCGATGATTCCGGGCAGGAAGACGAGGAGGGCGGTGAAGGCCGCGAACGTCGTCAGCTCATTGATCAGGCCCCCGGTATACAGCCCCGTGTACACCAGCGCGATGAGCCAGGCCACCGCGCCGCTGACGATGCCGGCGAAGAGGCCGGCCAGCAGCCAGGTCATCGCCAGGTCCTGGCGACGGTCCGGATCCGGGTTGGCCCTGGCGTCGGCGCGGCCGTCGAACACACCCCACGCGGTGACGCCGATCACGAACAAAAGCAGCAGCACGACGCTGATCAGCCCGGCCTGTGTTTGCCACGCGTTGATCAGTGCACCTTGTATCAAACGGACGACGACCATCACGGCGGCGAAGACCAATCCGCGCAGGATCCAGTTCCTCATAGGGGAAAATCCTAGCGAGTACCGTCAAGGGTCGTGACACATTCCCAGCGTCGAGACAATCTGAAAGCGCAGATCGGTGCCAGCGGGCTGGAAGCGATGCTGGTCACGGACCTGATCAACGTGCGCTACCTGTCGGGCTTCACCGGTTCGAACGGCGCGTTGCTGGTTTTCGCCGACGATCGCGGCCCCGTCCTGGCCACCGACGGGCGGTACCGCACCCAGGCCGCCGAGCAGGCGCCCGACCTCGAGGTCGCCATCGAGCGGG
>DASWRZ010000196.1:0-16710 GCA_036402935.1 Actinoplanes sp. | reverse complement strand
TCCCGCTGGTGACGCCGCTGAAGCTGGTGCCGGCCCGAACGACGACCCGGTAGCGCTTCTTTGCGGTCAAACCGGTCACCGTGGTGCGTGCGGCGGCCTTGAACGTCTTCGCGGTCACCCAACTGGTGCCGTCCAGACGCTGCACGGCGACGGTCTGCCGTTCGACGCCGCCGATCGCGACCGCGAGCGACTTGGCGCTCGCCCGGGCCACGGTCACCGCGGCCTGCACCTTGTAGTTGGCGGCCGCCGAGGCCGACCCCACGGACAGCCGGATGCGGAACGGAGCGGTGGCGCGCTGGGCCCAGGTGACGACGCCCTGGTCGTCGGTGGTGACATCGGTGCAGGTGAGGGCGCGGCCGTTGATCGAGACACAGACGTCGGCCGCGGTGCCGGTCATCGGCTCGCCGTTCGCGGTGACCCTGAAGGTCACGGTCGGCGTGGTGCCGTAGCGGATCAGGCGGGCGGTGGCGTTCGGCGTGATCACCGGGTCGGGCGTCGGGCCGGTGGTGGGGTCGACAGTCGGCTGGGCGGTCGGCTCGCTGGTCGGCTCGCTGGTCGGCTCGGTGGTCGGCTCGCTGGTCGGGTCAGTGACTGGCTCGCCGGTCGGGTCGGTGGCTGGCTCGGTGGTCGGCTCGCTGGTCGGAGCCGTGGCCGGCTCGGTCGCCGGGGCCGTGGTCGCCGGGGCGGTGGTCGCCGGGTTGATCGCGGCCAGGGCCGCGGCCGCGTCGATCCGGCCGTAGCCGTAGTCGTCGTCGCGGCCCGCCGGGCCGAGATCGGTGGCCGAGCTCTCCAGGGCGCTCTCCACCTGGTCCGGGGTGAGCGACGGGTCGGCCGAGCGGAGCAGTGCGGCCACCGCGGCCACGTGCGGGCTGGCCATCGACGTGCCGGACATCGCGGCGTAGCCGGTGCCGTTCAACGCGATCGGATAGGTGCTGACGATCGAGCTGCCGGGCGCCGACACGTCGACGTACCCGCCCGAGTTGGAGTAGCTCGCGACGACGTCGCCGGAGTCGGTCGCCGCGACCGCGATCACGCCGGGGTCGGCCGCCGGATAGCTGGTCGGGTTGCCCTTCTGCCGCTCGTTGCCGGCGGCGGCCACGACCACGACGCCGCGGCTGCGGGCGTACGCGATCGCACTGTCCACCGTCGCGTCGTCCTCATCCGCGCCGAGCGACATGTTGATCACGTCGGCGCCGTGGTCGGCCGCGTACACGATGCCGTTGGCCGCGTCGGACGTGTAGCCGCCGCCGTCGGCCCGGAGCACCCGCACCGGCAGGATCTTCACGTCCGGCGCGATCGAGCTCACCCCGATCCCGTTGCCGGTCAGGGCGGCGATCGTGCCGGCCACGTGGGTGCCGTGCCCGTTCGGGTCGGTGTTCCCGCCGTCGGCCTGGGCGATCTCGTCGTAGCCGGTGAGCACCTGGCCGGCGAGGTCGGGGTGCGAGGCGTCCACGCCGGTGTCGACGACCGCCACGACCGCGCCCGCGCCGGTCGAGCGGTTCCACGCGCCGGTGCCGTCGATCTGGGCGAGGTCCCACTGGCGCGACCGCAGCGGGTCGGTCCCGGCCGGCGCCTCGAACGCGTGGATCGGGTGGTCGATCTGCACGCCGAGCGCGTTCTTCGCCTCCTGCGCCTGCTTGATCAGGATCGCGGCGGCGGCCGGGTCGGTGGCGGTGCGGGCGGTCGCGACCGGGCGCCCACGGTCGAGGACGGTGCTGACGACGCGTACGGGATGGGACCGTGACACGGTCGCCGGCAGCAAGGACGCCGGGGTCTGCCGGAGACCGTAGGTCGGCGGCTGCCAGGACGGATGCGCGCCCGGCAACGCGAGGGCCGCGCCGCTCGCGACGGTGCCCACCGCCAGCGCGCCCAGAATGTATCTACGCAGGTGTTTCCCCATGACCGGCCTCCCCAGAACGTGTCGGTCTGAACCTTCGGGGGCGGCGGTTCTCTCTTCAGTGCCGATTCGGGAGCGGGCCGGTTGCCGTTTTTACTGCTATATGTCCCTGTCCGATGCGACGATGAGGCCATGGGCGAAGGCGACGGCGTCTACTACTCCGGCTCCCGCACCTCGGCCCGCACCGACAACCGGGGCTCGGTCGCGCGCCGGCTCAAGAAGGCGGCGGTCGCGGTGGTCGGGCTGAGCGCGCTCGGCGGCGGCGCCTACTTCGCGACCACGCTGCTCGCCGGCAACCCGCCGGGCTACGTCTCGGGCGGTCCGGACGCGCTGGCTCCGGTCGCCCCCCAACCCTCGCCCTCACCGTCGGCGTCGCCCTCGCCGCCGCGCTCGGAAGGTCCCTCGCCGGGACCCCAGCCCGGGACCAGGAACGCGGTCCGGCAGTCGGCGCGGCCCTCACCGACCCCGTCGATCCCCGACGACGAGGTGGCGGCGGACCAGGTCAGCCGCCTGCTGGAGGCTTCGCCGCAGCCGGCGGCCCCGGGGATGGCGATCGCCGGCGGTCCGGTCACGGTTTCCAGCGAGACGGGTACGGACGGGAGCTCGATCAGAATCGTCGCGGCCCGGTACGACATGACGGGGCGGTGGTCGCCGCTCTCGCCGGGGGATTCGGGGCAGGCGGTGGGTGATGCGCGCTGCACGGCCAAGCTGGCGGCCGTGCCGGGGGGCCCGGTTTCGGAACGCCCGACGATGCTGATGTGCTGGCGGATGAGTCCCTTGAAGAGCGTCGTCACGGTGGCGATCCGCTCGCACGGCCGGCCGCTGGCCGGTGCGAGCGTCAACGTGCTCGATCGCAACTGGACGGCGATGGGCTGAGATTGATCCCCGGGGCCCGCCTCAGGCCCCGGGGATGTCGGTGCTGTCGGTCAGGCGGTGACGTTGTCGCTGGTCGTGCCGGCCAGCACGGCCGTGGCGGGCACGACCAGGCGGTAGGTCCGGCCGGCGATCAGGCCGGGCAGGGGGTGGATCGTGGTGGCGCGGTAGGTCGTCACCGGGAGCCAGCGGGTGCCGTCGAGGCGCTGGAGCTGGACGGCCTGGCCGGCGGCGCCCGCGATCGTGGCGGTCAGGGCCCCGGGAGCGGTGCGCTTCATGGTGGCCTGCGCCCGGACCAGGATCGTGGCGACCGGGGAGGTGGCGGCGACCGAGGTGTCGGTCTCGGTGACGGTCAGCTGGACGGTGGTCTTTCCGGTGGCCGGGAACTTGACCTGCACGACGCCCTTCGCGTCGGTGGTGGCGGTGGTGCAGGTGGCGGCGGCGCCGACCGGGGTCACGCAGACCTTCACCGGCTTCTCGGCCCAGGGCCGGCCGTTGCCGGTGACCGTGAAGGTCGTGGTCACGCCGGTGCCGGCGACGACGGTCTGAGAGGCCGGGGTCAGCGTCACGACGGGACGGATCTTGACGACGGGCTTCGTGGGCGTCGGTGTGACCGTCTTGGTCGGTGTCGGCGTGACGGTCTTGGTCGGTGTCGGCGTGACGGTCGGGGTCGGCGTGACGGTGTTGCCGGGCGTCGGGGAGGTGCTCGGTGACTTGGTCGGCTCGGTCGTCGGAGCCTTGGTCGGCGCGGTCGTGATGCTCGGGCCGGGCGACGCGGACGACGTGTTCGGCGCCGGCGTCATCGTGGCGGCCGCGGCCAGGGCGGCCGGGGCGTTGATGCGGCCGTAGCCGTAGTCGTTGTCGCGGCCCGTCGGGCCCAGGTCGAGCGCGCTGCTCTCGATCGCCTTCTCCACCTGCTCGGGGGTCAGGCCCGGCTGGTACGCCTCGATCAGCGCGGCCAGCGCGGCCACGTGCGGGGTGGCCATCGACGTACCCGACATGTAGGTGTAGCTGCCCAGCGAGACCGGGTAGGTGCTCTCGATGTTGACGCCGGGCGCCGCCACGTCGACGTAGCTGCCCGCGTTGGAGAACGTCGCGACCTTGTCGTTGGTGTCGGTCGCGGCCACCCCGATCACGCCCGGGTCGGCGCCCGGCCAGCTGGTCGGGCTGCCGTCCTGGCGGCTGTTGCCGGCCGCGGCGACGACCACGACACCCTTGCTGCGGGCGTACGCGATGGCGTTGGTGACCGCCGCGACCTGCGTGCTTCCGCCGAGCGACATGTTGATGACGTTGGCGCCGTGGTCGGCGGCGTAGACGATGCCGGTGGCGGTGTCCGACATGTAGCCCCTGCCGTCCGCGCCGAGCACCTTGATCGGCAGGATCCTGGTGTCCGGGGCGAGCGACGCGACCCCGATCCCGTTGCCGGTCACCGCGGCGATCGTGCCGGCCACGTGGGTGCCGTGCCCGAACGGATCGGTGCTGGTCCCGGCCTTGCCGGCGATCACGTCGTAGCCCGGGAGCACGTGCCCGGCGAGGTCCGGATGGGACGCGTCCACACCGGAGTCGAGCACCGCGACCGTGACGCCGGTGCCGGTCGACTTCGCCCAGGCGTCGCCGGCGCCGACCTTCGCGAGGCCCCACTGCTGGCCGCGGTCGGGGTCGCTGCCGCTCGGCACGGCCGCCGCCGAGACGACCGCGTCCAGCTCGACCCCGACCGCGTGCGACGCCGACTGACCCTGCTTGATCAGCTTGGTCGCGGTGGTCCGGTCGGTCGCGGCGTGCACCGAGACGACCGGGCGCCCCGCCTTGTCCAGCGTGGTGCTGACGACCCGCACCGGGTGCGCCGTCGAGACGTTCGCCGGCAGGAGCTGGGCGGGCGTCTCGTGCAGGCCGTAGGTGACCGGCTGCCAGGACGGCGCGGTCGCGTGCAGGCCGAGCGCGGCGCCGCCGGCGACCGCACCGAGGGCGAGGGCGCCGACGGCGTACCGGCTGAGCGGGTTCTTCATGCGGGGTTCCTCCCGTTGGGGTCGGGAGGAAAGTCGGCGGGAATTGAGTGTCGACCAGTGATTCCGGGGTTGCAGCTCTGGTGCAGCGGAGCTGGAGCCGCCTAGAGCTGAACGGTCGCGCTGGTCGAGCCGATCATGGCGGGCACACTCGGCACCACGACCCGGTAGCGGCCGCTCGCCAGGCCGGTGACGACGTGGTCCGCCTCGGCCGGATAGGTGCCGGCGAGCACCCAGCGCGTGCCGGACATGCGCTGCACCTGCACGGTCTGGCCGACGGCGCCGGCCAGGCTGACTTCAAGGGTGCCCGGAGCGGTCCCGGCGAGGGTCACCCGGGAACCGACGGTCACGGTCACCACCGGAGACGCCACCGGCTCGGAACTGTCGCTTGCGGTCGTCAGGACCTTTACGGCGTACGTCCGGGAAGCCGTCTGCAGGACGGTGACCGTGCCCACCTCGGTTGTCGTGTCATCGGTGCAGGTGTAGGCCGAGCCGGTCGGTGCGAGGCAGACCTGGACCGGCTGCTGGGCCCACGGCTTGCCGAACGCGGTGATCGTGAAGGTCGTGCTCGCGGTGACGTCCGCGCCGATCAGCTGCCGCAGGCTCGCGACCTTGATCGTCGGTCGGGCCTTGGCCTTTTTCGTCGTCGGGGCGGGCGTCGTGGGCCCCGTCGACGGGGCCTTGGGCAGCTTGGGTATGGCCGCGGCGAGGGCGAGCGAGGCGGCCGCGTCGACCCGGCCGTAGCCGTAGTCGTCGTCCCGGCCGGGCGCGCCGAGGTCCTGGGCCGAGCGCTCCAAGACCTTCTCGACCAGGTCCGGGGTGAGCGTCGGGTCCTTGGCGACGATCAGCGCGGCGATCGCGGACACGTGCGGGGCGGCCATCGAGGTGCCGCTCATCGCCTTGATCGTGTTCTGCGGCCAGGTGCTCAGGATGTCGGTGCCCGGAGCGGCCAGGTCCACGTAGCTGCCGGCGGTCGAGAAGTCGGCGACCTGATCCTTCTGGTTCGTCGCGGCGACCGCGATCACGCCGTCGGTGGCCGCCGGGTAGGCGACCGGACTGCCCGCCTGGCGGTCGTTCCCGGCCGCGGCGATGACGACGACACCCTTGCCGCGGGCGTACGCGACGGCGGCGGTGACGGCGTCGACCTGCGTGTTGGCCGAGAACGACATGTTGATGACCCCGGCGCCGTGGTCGGTCGCGTAGACGATGCCGTCCGCGGCCGCCGACATGTAGCCGTTGCCGTCGGCGTCCATCACCCGGATCGGAAGAATCTTGGCGTCGGGCGCGATCGAGCCGACCCCGACCCGGTTGCCGGTCAGGGCCGCGATCGTGCCGGCGACGTGGGTGCCGTGCCCGTTGGGGTCCGAGTCGGCGGTGCCGCCGTGGGCGATCGCGTCGTAGCCGGGCAGCACCTGTCCGGCGAGGTCGGGCTGGCTCGCGTCGACGCCGGTGTCGAGGACCGCGACCGTGACGCCGGCACCGGTCGACTTCTGCCAGGCGGTGGTGGCGTGGAGGCGCTGAAGGTCCCACTGGCGGGGCCGGTAGGGGTCGGAACCGCCGGGGATGCCGGTCGCCCTGATCTTCGCGTCGACCTGACCTCTTTCCATGAGGGTCGCCGCGGTGGCCCGGTCGGTGGCCGTGTGGACCGTGACGATCGGACGGCCGGTGGGGTCGAGACCGGTGCTGACCACGCGCACGGGGTCGGCGGTGGAGACGGTCGCCGGGAGCAGGCCGGCCGGAGTCGCCGTGAGGTGGTACGCGGTCTGATGGTGGATTCCTGAGGCCACGGCCAGGCCGCCGGCGGCCAGGGCGGTGGTCGCGAGCAGGCCGATGCCGAGGCGGCTTCCGGTGCGGCGCAGGGGAATGGTCATTGTCGATCCTCCCGTCGGGGTCGGGAGAAAGAGTCGGCCGGGCGACGCCACAGTCAGCTGAATCGGCAGGAGCAAGTGCGGAGCGGGACGGCGTCGACATCGATGAGAGGTCGTCCGCCTGGACGATTCCTGAGAGATTCGGAGTAATAATCCGCTTTCGGCGTGCCTGGCCGAACCGGCTTGTCACGATGGTCGTCCGAGGGCTGCCCCTTGGCGGGGCGACCCGGCCGTCGAACCGCGAAGGACTCCAGGATGCCCACCGTAGTGCGGGGGACGTTGACGATGAGCATCTCCGACGACGACGCCGGTATCGCCGAGCGGCCCCCGGGCCGGCGTCGGCGGTGGGCGGTCGGTGCCGTCGCCCTGATGGCCGTGCTGAGCCCGGCCGCCTATTTCGTGACCGCCCAACTCGGGGATCACCGATCGACGTCGGCCCGGGACCGTGGCGCGACAGGCCCGGCCGCGGCGACCGCCTCCGCCTCGCCGGCCACGCTGTCCGCCGGGCCGTCCTCGGCCGGCCCGCCCGTCGCCTCACCGTCGTCGCATCCGGCCGCCCCGTCCCCGGCCGGCTCGCCGGCACCGGCGCCGAAGAGGGCGTCGGTCGACGACAAGATCCGGGCCGCCCGGGCGGCCGCCGCCAAAGGCGGCCACCCGTTGCAACGGGCCCTGACGGCCGCGGCCGGCGAGGGGCCGGTCTCGGAACGGACGGAGACCACGGCCGAGGGCACGATTCGGGTGGTGTCCGCGAGGTTCGACCTGACCGGGCAGCAGGAGATGCTGATAGCGGCCGACCGCGGCCGGCCGGTCGGCGACGCGCGCTGTACGCACCGGGTGCACTTCAGCAACGCCGCCGCGCCCCGGGAGATCCCGAACCTGCTGCTCTGCTTCCGCACCTCGGCGACGCGCAGCGTGGTCACGCTGGCGGTCGGCAAACAGGGCAGCCCATCGGCCGCGACCAGCACCGCCGTCATTGCCCGCGAGTGGGCGAAGCTCGGCTGACCGGCCTCGAGAGCGCACCTCGTCCGCATCCTCGGCCACCAGCAGATCCGGAGCAATCCTCGCGAAACCACTCAACTTCGTCACTGTACGCGAATGCATGGATACTCCACGTTACGCTTCCCGCGAGACGGCCCGACGAAGCGCAGGTTGCCCGGGCCCACCCATTCACTGACGCGGTTGTCACGACCGTAGGAGGACCAAACGCATGCGTAAGTCCACGTCCAGAACCAAGTCTCGGCTGCTGTACACCGGGGCTTCGGTGGCCGCGATCGCGGCCGGGGCGCTCGTGGCCCCAGTCGCCGCCTTCGCCTATGACCTCACGTCGGCCACCCCGAACGTCGGCCCGGGCGGCACCACGGTCACCGTGGTCGCCCCGGCGAGCAGCTTCGGGTCTTCGGCCGGTTTCATTCTGACCACTCTGACGGCCTGCCCCGCGCTGTACACCACCACCGCCGCTTCACCGGCGGTGTCCGTCGCCGGCGCCAGCCCGACCGTGTCCAGTGCCACCAACGCCACCTTCGTGGTGCCGACCACGGCGGCGCCCAACACTTACAACATCTGCGCCTACGCCGGAACCGGCGCGACCAGCGCGCTGCTGAACGCGTCGACGCCCACGTTGACGTTCAAGGTGGTGCCGACCTCGGCGATCAGCCCCACCGCCGGCGCCAGCGGTGGCGGCAACGGCGTCTCGGTCACGCTCCCGAGCAGTCTGGCGTGGAACACCGTCAACAGCGCGGTTTTCGTGCCGGCCACCACCCCGTGCCCCTCCACGTATGGGAGCCCGGCCGCCACCTCGCTCGCGACGATCACTCCCAACTCGGGTTCGACGACGGCCGGAAGCCTGACCGTTCCGGTTGGCGTTTCGGGTAGCTTGTCGGCGGCCACGCCGTACAACGTCTGCATCTATACGGGCGGCACCGTGGTCTCCGGCACAACGCTGGCCTCGGTCGGTAGTGCTGCGTACAACGTTTCGCTTCCGCCGGTGACGCTGAACAACTCCATCGGCTCGGCGACCGCGAACCTCGTGGTGTCGTCGGCCAACAACTTCCTCACCGGCGCCACGAGCCCGGCGCTGATCGCCACGTCGGGCGTCTGCCCGGGGGTCTACGGCACCCCGGGGGCGAACACCTACGGCCTCGTTCTCAAGAGCGCCAACAACCGCGGCGCGTTTGCCCTCCCGTCGGGCGGGACGTGGAACCCGGGCACGACGTACAACGTCTGCATCTACGCCGGAACCGGGGCGACCAACCGCCTGCTGGCCAACGCGGCGTACACCGTGGCGACGCCGCCCTCGCTGAGCGGTGTGCTTCCGGCCGGCGGCTCCTCGCTCGGTGGTGATTTCATCACGGTCACCGGCACGAATCTTCCCACCGCGCCCGGCTCGATCACCGCAACGCTGGGCGGCCTGCCGCTCAACAACATCACGCCGGTCGACGCCACCACCTTCACCGCCGTCACGCCGACGCACGCGGCCCAGGCCGGGGTTCCGCTCACCGTGAGCACCGCGACCGGTACGACCACGCTGACGCCGGCCTTCGACTACGTGAACGGCATCGACGTCTCGCCGAACACCGCACCGAACACCGCCACGGCCGCCTGGGTCGACGTCAAGGGTGTCGGCTTCTCCTCGCTGGCCTTCAGCGCCGCCGGGATCGTGGGTGACGCCGCCACGACCGCCGCACGCGTGTTCCTCGTCAAGGGCCAGGGCGCCTGCACCGGCAACACCACGAGCTGCGTCGGCACGGATTCCTACGCGATCGGGGCCAGCAACCCCGCGGTGGCCGAATGCGCGACCCCGAGCGTGATCAGCGACAACGAACTGTTCTGCAAACTGAATCTGGCCTCCGGCGCGATCACTATCGACGCGACCTCCGTCGCCGCCGCAACGATCACCACTGTGCCGAACGGCACCTACACCTTGACCGTGGTGAGCAACGGCAAGTGGAACGCGACCGGCTTCACGCAGAGCGTCATCTCGAGCGGCTCGACCTTCACGGTGGCACCGTTCTAGGTTGCCCGGCTCCAGGTTGGACGACTCCAGATCGCCCGACAGTCCAGACCGGTAGGGAAGAAGCCCGGAGCCTCGGCTCCGGGCTTCTTCCCTCCGTCCGGCCCGGCGTTTTGGCCCGTTTTATCCAGTTGAGTGGGACGATGGGGATTCGAGGCGCGCCGCCGCGACGGCTGTTCGCCGCAGCCGACCGCGAGGGGTACCGACGATGAGCATCTCCGACGACGACCGGTCCGGGCGGAATCCGCGACCGCCCCGCCGGAACCGCCTCGCGGTGATCTCGGTCGCCGCGGCCGCTGTGCTGGGCGGAGGTGCGTACCTGGTCACCAGCCGGGCGGGCGACCGCGACGGCGGCACGGTCACGGGCGATACGGGTGCGCTGGCGCCGCCGGCCACCTCGCCGCTCCCGTCGCCGCCTTCCGTGGCGCCGTCCCCGGAAACGCCGTCCTCTGCCGCACCGGCCGCTGCTGTGCCGGCCTCTGCTGCACCGGCTTCAGCTGCGCCGCCGCCGGCTTCGAGGCGGGCGACGGTGGCGCGGCCGACCAGGGCCGCCGGCACGGCCGAGGTCCGGAGGCAGATCGACGCGGCGCGGCAGAAGGCGGCGGAGGACGGCATTCCGCTGCAGCGGCCGCTGGCCGCGTCGACGGCGGCGCCGGCCCACGACGCCGATTCGTACGCCGAGCAGAGCCGCCGCCTTGCCGGCGGCGGGACCATGCGGATCATCTCGGCCCGGTACGACCTCAGTGGTCAGCGCGAGATGCTCTGGGCGGCGGACCGCGGCCACCCGGTCGGCGACGTGCGCTGCACGAACAACTTCCACTTCAGCGCGACCGGCGTCGCCACCGTGCGGCCGACGATGCTGCTCTGCTGGCGTACGTCGGACGATCGCAGCGTGGTGGTTCTGACCGTGGCCAAGAACCCGTCCGGTGCCGACAGCGCCGGCGTGATCGACAAGCGGTGGAACGAGCTGCGCTGACCGGCGTCGCCGTCGGCGAAACTGTGGATCGGCTGACTAAATGCGGCTTTTGCCGGTACTGGTAGTGCTGAGTGGCGACCATGTGATTCGGGGGTAGCCCCACTGCCGGTGCGGCTACCCGGTAACCGGGACCTGCGAAGGACAGAGCACATGATCAACGCTGACCACGAAGAAGGCGGCTTCACCTCGGTTCTCAGCCGCCACGTACGCCGTCACCGGCGCGCAGTCATCGGGGCGACCGGGCTGGCCGCGGTCCTCGGCGCCGGCGCGTTCCTCGTGACCGACCAGGTGACCAAGGATTCCCCGACAAGCGCCGGGCCGTCATCGGCCGTCACCACCGGTCCGCCCGTTTCGGCCGGGGTGTCCGCGGAGCCGGCACCGCAGACCGGGCCGGAGCGTCCGGCCTCCGCCGGCCAAACCGCGACCGGCCAGACCACCGGCCCCCAAACCCTGCAGGAGCGGGCGGCCGAGGCGCGGTCGGCCAACAAGCGGCTCGGCACCGAGGTTCGTCACCAGTCCCCGGTAAAGGCGACCGACGTGGACTCCGCGAAGGTTCATGTCGAGCAGACCGGCTCGGACCGGGCCGGCAAGATGCTTCGCGTCTCCTCCGCCCGTCAGGACCTGACCGGCTATCGCGAGCTCGCCTGGGTACGCGACGGGACGGCCACCGGCGATGCCCTCTGCACCAAGAAGATCACCCTCAGCCCCGAAAGCCCGGCCCGTGCGCGTCCGACGTTGCTCATCTGCTGGCGCCTGAGCGCCCGCAAGAGCGTCTACACCGTGGCGGTCGACTTCAAGACGCCGCCGGCGGAGTCGGTGAGCGTTGCCGCGCTGGACCGGGTCTGGCGGGCGATGCGCTGAGCGTGCGTGGGCGCTCACACATAGGGCGGCGGCTCGAAGGATCTCCCTCGAGCCGCCGCCGTCTATTCAGTTGTCGAGAGGGTGATGCCGGCCCGTCGCTCCGGGTGGATCAGTAGTCCGCGACGGTGAAGGTCGAACCGCTCGAAACGATCGACTGCTGGTAGCCGGTGACGAGCTGGGCGCCGACGGCGCCGTTGTTGACGACGGTCACGGTGTAGGTGCCGTTGCTCACCGGGGTCGACTGGGTGACGTTGACGTCGGTGTACGGGGTGCTGGTGGCGATCGTCCCGGTGAGCGGCGCGCTCAGCGTGGCAGTCGTCCCGGTCGCGTTGACGGCGATGATCGTGGTGTTGTCCGGGATACCCGGCGCCGGGGGCGTCGCGCTCGACGGCAGGGTGGCGGAGGTCACCAGGCGGCCGACGTCGGCCGTCGTGAAGGTGCCGGTGGCACCCACCAGGGTGGTCGTGGTCGGCGTGGTGACCGACGTGAGCACACGCGGGCCACCGACCTGACCGGTGGCGATGGTGCCGCTGGTGCCGATGGCAGCCGTCGACATGGTGGCGCTGGTCGGGCTGGCAACGGCGGTGATCGTCGCTCCGGCCGGGATGACCGTGGTGCCGGCCGTGTCCGAGATCGGCAGGCCGACATCGGCCTGGGTGAAGGCCGCGTTACTGGAAGTAATGGCGGACGAACCGCTGGTGGTCGTGATGTTGAGCGTCGCCCGGGCCGCCGAGCCGGTGGTGATGAGGCCCGTGGCGTTGGTGTACGTGTGGTTCAGCGGCATGCTGCACAGCAGCTCGGTGTCGGAGACCACCAGCACGTTGATGCACTCGGTCGTCTCGCCCTTGGTCTTGACGGTCGAGCCGGCGTCGAGCGGGTTGTACACCGACGAACCGCCGACCAGATAGACGTGGGCGCTGCTCGTGTTGGGCGTGTTGCCGGTGCTGGTGTCGAATGTGTAGTTGGCGAAACCGACACCGAGGACGTCGAGGTCGACCGAACCGTTGTTGTTCGGCGCGGTGTTCGGCGAGACGACAATGCCGTTCGTGTAGTTGAACAGCGTCGCCTTGTTGGTGGTGGCGCCGAGTGTGTTGGTCGTTCCGCCCGGCGTGGTGACGCTGAGCAGGAACGGGCCACCGGCCGCGTGCGGAGGCGTGGTGGCGCTGAAGCTGGTGGTTCCGTTTACCACGATGTTGGTCAACGGCTGGCCGTCGAGATCGGCCGTCGTGTTGTTCGGTGCCGTCGTCGTGTTCCCCACGAAGCCGGTGCCGTTGACGGTGATCGTCGTGCTGCCCAGAGCCGGGCCACTGACCGGAGAAATACCGCCGATGGCGTTGATGGTGGGCTTGGCGCCGACGGTGTACTGCGCGCTGGCGATCAGGGGCGCGGCCGCGGTGGTGCTCTGGAACGCGCACATCGCGTACTTGTAGATGGCTCCGCTCGAAGCTGTCACCACGCCCGACGGCACCTGGACCGCGATCTTGTTCGGCGCGAGCAGCTTGACCGCGGGGTTGGTCACCGCGGTGACGTTCGACGCCGGCGTGGCCGGGTAACCCGTCGGGCAGGTCGGGGTGACCGTGGCCGAACTGGCAACGACGAAGTACACCGCCGTCGACGTCGTGAACGTCGTGGGGTTCGGCGACGTGGGGGTGGTCGCCAGCGTTGCCACCACCGTGTTGCCGCCGCCCGTGGGACCACCGGTGGTGCTCAGACTGAGCGTGCCGGCCACCGCGAAGGCGGGGGCGGCAGTCAGCGCGGTAAGAACGGTGCTCGCTGCTCCCGCCGCGAGCCCGGCGCGGACCAGCCGCCGCCGGGAAGTACTGGACTTGGACTTGCTCATGCGAGGTCCTCCGTACGGTCTCTGGACCGCTGATCGGGTGTTGTGGGCCCGCGCATGAATTGCCGCCGGCGGGCCGTCTCGCGGGAAGCCTAACTAAACGTGATGAACCAATTGCTTAGAGTGATGAAGATCGTTGAATTGTTACCGGCGGGGATTCTTGACCGGTCAATCGCGATTACCGATAAAGGGAGCGGTAGACGCGGGCGGCCTGTAGATTCCGGGTGCATCCGCTACCGGTGTCGAAAAGGCTGGACTGAACGCCACCGGCGTCGCAATTGGTGAAGTAGGCCTCGAAAGCCAGGCCGGGCGCGTGGGCGGCGAACCAGGCGTGCATCCACCTGATGAAGTTCGAGTTGTCGCGGCCGCCGGCGACGCCCCACTCGCCGACCGAGAACGGTTTGTGGTGGGCCTGCGCGAAGGCATACAGCCAGGTCAGGCCCTCCGGTCGGCTCGCCGTGCGGTCGAAGGCGGCCTTCGTCGGTGACCAGGGATAGTGGTCGTAGTTGTCGATGCCGATGATGTCGACGTACCCGTCGCCGGGATAGCAATTCGTGCTGACGCCGCCGCACAACGCCTTCGGCGTGTGGTGGGCGTTGATGGTCCAGTCGATCAGAACCTTCGGATCGGTGGCCCGCATCGCGACCGCCGCATGCCGGAAGCACGCGATATAGACCGACGGGTCTGTTCCGCGCCACGGCATGGTGGACTCGTTGAACTCCCAGCCCAGCCGCACTATCGAATCAGCTCGGCCGGTGTCGGCCATCAGCGTGCCGAAATTGCGCCACAGCGAGTCGAATCGGCCGGCCGCGCAGCCCGTCATATCGTTCTCGCCGCGGTTCGGGACCAGGCCCTGCGATATCACGAGAGCGCCGGGAAAAGTGGCGAAATTGTCGAACGTCCATGCGGTTCCGCCGGTCATCTCGGCATAGGTGCTGCGGTCGGTGTAGGTGTGCGCGATTCGGCACGGGCGGCCGCGGGCGGTGCAGAAGGCCTCGACGTGGGCGGCGTCGAGGACCGGGTCGCCGTTGACGCCGGAGAGGCCGTTCGCGCCCGGCCAGGTGCCGGCCGGGCGGGGCTTGCCGATCAGGGTGCGGGCCGATTCCGCGGCGGTCGAGGTTGTCGTGGCGGTCGTCGGTGCGGGGCTCACGGACGGGCTCGGTGCCGGCGCGGGGGAGGAGCAGGCCGCAGCCAGCACGAGCGGGGCCGCGAGCAGTAGGCGCCACCCGTTGATCATGCCTTCAACCTTAAGGGCGATTTGCCCGTTTCTTGGAGGGTTGACTCTACGGGCCGGTGACGCGCGGCGGCTGCATCCGGCCCTGCTGCCCCCGGCCCTGCTGCGCCCGGCCCGCGAGGACGCCGTCCGCTGATGGTCACCTTCGGGGAAGCAGTGGGCCGGATCGGCCGGGCGGTCAGCTTCGCGGAGCTGGCGGGGGATCGGGAGGCCGATCACCCCTATCGCGAGTGGGCCAAGCTGGTGCACCCGGACGCGGTCGGCGCGGGGGAGAACGAAGCCGCCGACAACGACCTCATGGAGAACGAAGCCGAGGCGCTCGGAAAGCTGTGGCGGGACGGGGATGCGAAGTACCGGCCGTACGCGCCGCGCCTGCTGGAGAGCTTCCTGCACGAGGACGCGGCCCGGGTGCGGCGGCGGGTGAACGTGATCGAGCGGCTCGACGGGTTCGTCCCGCTCAGCCGGATCACCGCGTGAAAGGCGCGGCGTATCCGCCCGAGGTGCGGCGGGACAAAGAGGCCTCCCCGGCCACCGACATCTACATGGCCACCGGGCTGATGACCCGGCTGGTCGGGGACCGCATGCCCAAGGCGATGAAACGGTTTGCCGCCGGCTGCCTTTTCGACGCTCCCCGGATGCGGCCTCAGGACGCCTGGGCGCTGCTCGAGGAGTTCGACGAACTGCTCCACCAACTCTACGGGCCACGCACGTTCCGCCATTTCGGATCGAGGAAGGGAACTGACATGGGCAGCGGACGCTGGTCGACCGACGTCTACACGGCGGCGGCCAATTACCGTACGGGGAGCGGGGCGAGCGCCTTCCCCTACAGCGACAGCGGCGCCCGCAAGGCACACGCGGCGCTCGACCCGAAAGGGGTCGGCAAGCCGGAGAGCCGGGACAACGACGAGCACCCGTTCAGCACGCCGATCGCGGTGCTGTTCGCTATGCGGTCGAGGTCGCGGGCGGGGTGGACGGTCTCGCGGTGACCCATCTGGATGTGCCGGGGCGCTGCCTCGAGGCAACACCGTGATCACCGTCGACGTACTGCACTGCCGGCGCGCTCCGCATCGCCGGCGTTACCAACATCGCCGCCGCCGACCGCTTTCACGCCCACGACAGCGACCGCCCGTTGGCACTACTCGGCATCACCTGACGACTTTGCCGGAGCCCTGGGGGTGGCCCCGGGGTGCGGGATCGTCCGGGGCCGCGGGATCGCCTGGTGTGCGGGAACGGCGCGCCCCGAATCAGTAGCCGATGAAGACCGCGTGGCCGATCGTCGAATCGTCGGCCGACAGCAGGAAATCGGCCAGGTCGTAACGGGAGATCGAGTTGGCTCCCGGGTTGCCGTGGTCGAGCGACGTGCGGTAGGCGCGATGGGCGCCGTTGTTGAGCCAGCCGGGACGGACGATCGTCCAGTCGAGGGCGCTGCCGCTGACCGCGGCGTCGGTGCGGGCGTAGTCGTCCAGCTGGCTCGCCATCAGGGTGCGGATCAGCGGCTTGACCAGCGCCTTCGTCAGGAAGCTGTCGGCGGCGTCGGGAATGTGGCCGGCCGAGGTGACGACCACCAGGCGGCGGGAGCCGGACGCTTGCATCGCGGCCACGATGGCCTCGGCCGCGCGGGCCCGCACCGGAGTCTTGGCGTTGGGCTTGGCGCCCAGGGCGGAGACGACCCGGTCGGCGCCGGACACCGCGGGTTCCAGGGCGGCCGGGTCGAAGACATCCGCGGTCAGAGTCGTGAGATTGTCGGCCTGGATCGGCAGGCGCGCCGGGTCGCGTACGACGGCGGTGACCGCATGGCCGGCGTCGAGTGCCTGCCGGACGAGCTGCTTGCCGGTGCCGCCGGTAGCGCCGAAGACCGTGATCCGCATGGCCGGGGAGCCTACTGTGCCCCGGGGGTCCGGCCGCCACGCGGTCGGGAATGGGAACGCGCCGGCAATCGATAAAGGGCAACATTAGGGATGCCTACCCTATTGACGGTGATTCTTGGTGTCATTTCTGGCCAACCGAGAAATGGTTTATCGTCTACGGGTGACTGAACCGGGGAACTTACGGAGGATCACCATGACGCAGATGATGTAAATGCCGCGCGTGTAGACCTGCACCGTGACCGGTTGCGGTTACAACCATGACGGCTGCACCGCGTTCGCGATC
>DASWRZ010000195.1:0-2617 GCA_036402935.1 Actinoplanes sp. | reverse complement strand
GACCCACCGGATTCGACTCACCGGATTTCGACTCACCGGATTCGACTCACCGGATTTCGACAGGGAGGACCTCATGAAGGCCACCATCAACGGCACGACGGTCGCCGAGGCCAGCGATGACCAGCTGGTGAAGATCGAGGGCAACTGGTACTTCCCGCCCTCGTCGCTGGTCGCCGGCGCCCTCTCCGACAGCGCCACGCCGTACACCTGCCCGTGGAAGGGCAAGGCGCAGTACCACGACGTCACCGCCGACGGCCAGGCCCGTCACGACGCGGCCTGGAGCTACCCCGAGCCGCTGCCCGGGGCCGCCGACCGGGTCGGCCGAGACTTCGCGGGCTACGTTGCCTTCGACAAGACCCAGGTCGACGTGGGGTAACGGCTACAGCGTCGTCGAGCGGACGTGGCCGTCGATGCCGCGCAGCGCGACCGACGCATGGCCGTCGGCGGTGGCCTCACCGCCGATCGCGCCCTGGATCTCGAACGTGGCGAAGTCCGGCCGCAGGGCCCAGCTGCCCCAGGCGCCGTTGATGAAGTTGCGCTGCCAGAGCCGGTCGTCGGCGGCCACCGCGAACATGTAGATCCAGCCTCCGGCCGCGACGAGGGTCGGGCTGTCGTTCAGTGTCCCGCCCAGGCTCTGCCAGCCGGACCAGACGCCGCCGGTCTGCACCCGCTCCCAGATCTCGTCGGTGCGCGCCCGCACGGCCACGTGCACGGCGCCCGACCCGTCGATCGAGGCCGACGGGCGGCCGTTGAAGCCGTCCGCGGCCGGAGCGACCGGCGCGCCGAGCGGGGACCAGCTACTGCTCGGCCCACGGAACCAGAGTTGGCGGTCGGTGCCGCGCGCGAAGACGGTCCAGACGGCCGGGCTCGTGAAGGCGGCGGTCGGCGCCTCGGTCAGAGCCCCGCCGAGCGAGGTCCACGTGGTCTGGCCGCCGGACAACACGCCGTGCCACACCTGGTCGTCGGTGCCGCGGACGAACAGGTCGACCCGGCCACCGGCCGACGGGTACGCCGCCGGCTGCCCGACGATCTGCTTGCCGAGATCAGTCCACGTCCCACCCGCGTACGCCTGAAGCATGCCGCTCGCGGAGCGGGCGAAGACCTTCCCGCCGGCCACCGCCGGGCCGTCGGTTCCGCTCTGTCCGAGGTCGTTGCCGACGAACTGCTCGGTGCCGGTCAATCCGAGCATCGCGACGCCGTGCGCCGGGACGGTGGTCGTGTAGGAGCCGCTGAACGAGCCCGCGTCGGAGCGGGCCCACAGGTCGCGTACCTGCACGAAGCCGCCGAGAGTGACCGAGGCGAAGTTCACCGTGATCTGCGCGGCGCTGCTTCCCCGGTTGAGCAGGGCGACCGCGCGCCGGCCGGAACCGGTCAGGGCCTTGCTCCACACCTGGGTGGTGCCGCTCGGATCGGCCACCTTGACCCCCTGGCGCACCAGCGGGTCCTGATCGACGGCGAGGACCTCCGGATCACTCAAGGCCGAGATCATCCCGGCCGGGAGCGTACGCGGGTCCGAGCCGATGATCAGCGGCGACGCCATCATCGCCCACATGCCCAGCTGGGTCTTCGACTCGTCGAGCGTCATCTGGGTGCCACCGCCGGGCAGGGGCCGCATGGGTACCAGGTAGTCCGGGTCGTTGAAGTGACCGGGCGAGGTCGCCGCCGGGTGAGCGGCGTTGATGTCCATGTTGCGCAGCACCCACTGGTACTGCTGCGGCGGCTGCGGGTCACCGAACCCGACGTCGGTGTTGGTGCGCCACGAGGCCGCGACCTGGGGTCCGTAGGTGTAGCTCCAGGAAGACAGCCTCGGCGGCGGGTACGGCCCGCCACCCCAGTCGGTGCTCACCGGATTGCAGATGTTCAGGAGCATGGGCCGTGGCGACTGGGCGACCTCGGCCGCGAGTTGCCGGTACGCGGTCTCCGGATCCAAACCGGACACGTTGCCGCAGAGCCAGTCGGCCTTGAGCGCGTCGAAGCCCCAGCTCGCGAAGAGCTGGACATCGTCGTGGTAGTGCCCGTAGCTGCCGAGCGCGCAATGGCCCGCGAGGTAGGGCCCGGCGTCGGTGTAGATGCCGGCCTGGAATCCCAGGGAGTGCACGTAGTCGGTCAGCGCGGCCATCCCGTCCGGGAACCGGACCGGATCGGCGACCAGCTGACCGGCCGCGTTGCGCGAGGTGGTCGCGGCCCAGTTCCCGTCGATCCAGATGATCTTGTAGCCGGCGTCACGCAGCCCGTCCGCCACCATCGTGTCGGCAATCGACTTGATCTCGGCCGCGGTCGGGTCGCCGCCCAGCCCGTAGTAGGTGTTCCAGCCCATGTAGGGCAGACCCTGGCCCGCGGTGGTGGCGGGATCGGCGTGCGCGGCCGAGGGGACCGCGATCGCCAGGGGTATCGCCAGAGATAGAGCAAGGGTACGGACGAATCGCACGGTTACTCCTTTATGAGGCGAGCAACCTACCAACCTCGTCGATCTGATGGGGGGCAGCCGGCGTCGCCTTCGGCAGGTCGCCGCCTTCGGCAGGTCGCCGCCTTCGGCAGGTCGCCGCCTTCGGCAGGTCGCCGCCTTCGGCAGGTCGCCGCCTTCGGCAGGTCGCCGCCGTCGGCAGGTCGCCGGTCG
>DASWRZ010000194.1:0-28979 GCA_036402935.1 Actinoplanes sp. | reverse complement strand
CGCGGCCACCCACGCCGACGAGGCGGCGGTCCCCGAGCTGCACGCGACGCTGGCCGAGACCGGTCCGGACGCGATCCTGGCCCGGCTCGAGGAGGCGTCCCGGCTCGGCACCCAGATCATGTTCGGCGCGCCCAACGAGGGTTTCGCGGTGCCGCTGGTGGCCCGGGGCGCCCGGCTGGGCACGCTCGCGGTGGGTCGCAACCCGCGGCACAAGCACGACGCCGACGAGGTCGCGGTGGTCGAGGACGTGGCGCGCCGGGCCGCCCTGGCGATCGACAACGCGCGCATCCACGACGAACGGCGCAAGGTCGCGCGTACGCTCCAGGCCTCGTTGCTCCCGCCCGCCCTGCCCCACGTCGCCGGCATGCAGTTCGCGGCCGAATACGTGCCGACCGGCTCCGAGGTCGGCGGCGACTTCTACGACGTGGTCCCGGCCGCCGACAACCACTGGCTGGTCGTGGTCGGCGACGTCTCCGGCAAGGGCGTCCAGGCCGCCACGGTGACCGGCCTGGTCCGCGACGTGATCCGCATCCTGGTCGACGACGGCAAGCCGATGACCGAGATCCTCTGCCGGGTGAATCGCACGTTGGTGCAGCGCGGCGGTGGCCGCTACTGCACGCTCGCGATGGCGATGGTCGAGCGCCAAGCTGACGGCATTCTCTCCGTCTGCCTGCACCTGGCCGGTCATGACCGGGCAGTCCTGGTGCGCTCGGACGGCAAGACCTCGTTCGTCGGCGAGGGCGGCACCGCGCTCGGCCTGCTCGAGTCGATCTCGTCCCCCGACGTCGAAGTGCGACTTCAGCCCGGTGATTCGCTTATCTTCTATACCGACGGCGTCACCGAGCGCCGGCGAGGCCGGGAGTTGTTCGGCACGGGGCGGCTGCGCGAGGCGGCGGGCCCGCTGGCCGGCTATCCGGCCGACGTGATCGCCGCCCGCCTGCGCTCCACCACGATCAACTTCTCGGTCGAGGAGCCCCGCGACGACATCGCGATCCTGGTTCTGAGAAACGACGCCTAAGGGCGCTCCTGCCCATCACGCGAGTGGGCAGGACACCCCCTGGCGTCGATTTCGCCTCTTTCGGCGACATTCGCGTGGCATCGTGAGGGCATGCCGAAAACCCAGTACTACGCGGCGACCAGCATCGACGGCTTCATCGCCGACGAGCACAACTCGCTGGAATGGCTGATGGACGTCGACGGCGGCAGCGAGAACCCGTTCGGCGGCTTCTTCGCGGGGGTCGGCGCCTTCTGCATGGGCGCGAACACCTACGAGTGGGTGCTGGAGAACGACAACGTGATGGCCGAGCCGCGCAACTGGCACGACCTCTACGGGGACATCCCGTGCTGGGTCTTCGGCAGCCGCGAGCTCCCGCTCGTGCCGGACGCCAACATCTTCATGGTCAGCGGCGACGTGCAGCGCGTGCACGAGGCGATGATCGTGGCCGCCAAGGGCAAGAACGTGTGGCTGGCCGGCGGCGGCGACCTGGTCGGCCGGTTCGTCGACCACGGACTGCTCGACGAGATCATCCTCGGCATCGCCCCGGCCCTGCTCGGCGCCGGCGTTCCGCTGCTGCCCCGGCACCTCTCGTCGCAGGAGCTGATCCTCACCGGTGCCGCCGCGGTCGGCCGCTTCGCCTATCTGACCTACGCCGTCGGAACCATCGCCGGCCTGCGCCACCACACGTCGGCCGCCGCGCCGGCCAAGCAGCACGCTGTCATCAGCTAACCGGCATCAAGCTGGACGGCATCAGCTGGACGGGCATCAGCTGAACAGTTCTTGGCGGCTCGCCATGTCGAGTCGGAGCGCGACCTCGGGCGGGGCCGAGACCACCGCGACCCGGCCCGTGCGGGCCAGGAAGACGTGGCCCATCGCGTCGAGCACGCCCTCGAGCCGGGCGGGCGGCAGATCGCCGGGCAGCACCGCGTGGACGCGGCCCAGACCGGCCGAGCCGCGTACGGGCACCGCGAGCCCGGCCGCGTCGCCGAGCGCATAGATCGCGGCGGCCAGGTCGAAGACCGGCGTCGAGAGCCGGAGCGCGACCTCGGACCGGCCGAACGGGTAGCGCCCCCACCAGGGCGGCGCGATCGGGGTCGTGTCCGTGCCCCAGGCCCTGGCGAGCGCCTCGGCATCAGCGTCGGCGTCTTCGAACAGGGCGGCCAGGGTGCCGGACCGATTGCCTGGAAGATCGACTTCGAGTGCCGCGAGCGCGGGATGGTTGTCGAGCGCCTGCTCGACCCGGTCACGCACCTCGAGGGGGCTGGCGACGGTCACGCCGACCCAGCGGCGCGACCCGGGCAACGCCTCGAGCCGCACGGTCGCGCTGGTGATCACGCCGGTGACCTGTGAAATGCCGGGGCGGCCCTGCTCGCCGTCGGAATCGCCGGCCTCGCCGGCCAGATCCACGTAGGCGATGCGGTCGACGTGCTCGGCCGGGGTGCCGCGGCGCAGGCGCAGCGGGCCCGACTCGTTGACCGCGAGCATGCCGCCGACCGTGGCGGTCGGGGCGGGCGGGTCGACCGGCAGGCGCTGCCCGTGCAGGGCGAGGGCGGCCTGAAGGGCCCGGACCGGGGTGCCGGTGCCCACCTCGACGGTGGCCGCTCCCACATCGTGCTGCCAGATGCCACCCAGCCGGGCGGTGTCGAGCAACAGGTCGACGCCGGTCGGCGGCCGACCCCAGTCGATCTTGCTGCCGGAGCCGCGCGGCAACACGCTCAGGCCGCGATCGGCGGCGAGCCGGAGCACGTCGGTGGCCGCCTGCGCGGTCGCCGGTACGGCCACCAGGGCGACGCGACGGCCGCCGACAGCGTCGACCGATCGGGCGGCGCGCGCATAGTCGGGACCGCAGATGTCCACGAGGGCGTCGAGGACCGGGTCACTCATGTCGAAGTCCCCCCGGGTTTGGCCCTGGTCAGACAGCGTTCGGCACTGGTCAGACAGGGTTCGGACTGGTCAGACAGGGTTTCGGCACCGGTCCGACGCCCACCCCACGATCGACCGGTCTGAAGATCGTCCACTCTGGCACATAGTACAGGTGTTCGAACGCGCAGTGTCCGTGGTCGACAAAAAAATCCCGGCGCACCGGTAACGTAAGAGCGTGACGACCGGAACTCCCGACAGCCCACCCTCGCTCCGGCAGGTGCCGCACGAGCGCACCTTCCATGGCGACACGGTCAACGACGAATATTTCTGGCTGATCGACAAGGACGATCCGCAGACCAGCGCCTACCTCGAGGCCGAGAACACCTGGACCGAGCGCGCCACCGAGCACCTGGCCGACCTGCGCGACACCGTCTTCCAGGAGATCAAGGGCCGCACCCAGGAGACCGATCTGTCGGTGCCCAGCCGCAAGGGCGCCTACTGGTACTACACGCGCACGGTCGAGGGCAAGCAGTACGGCATCCACTGTCGGGTCCCGGTGCAGCCGGGCCAGGACGACCCGCCGATGGGTGAGGACCGCCCGGGCGAAGAGGTGCTGCTCGACGGCAACGAACTCGCCGAGGGAAAAAACTTCTTCGCGCTCGGCACCTTCGACGTAAGTGCCGACGGCAACCGGCTGGCCTACTCGACCGACTTCGACGGCGACGAGCGGTTCACCCTGCGGGTCAAGGACCTGCGCACCGGCGAGGTGCTGCCCGACGAGGTGACCGACACCCACTACGGCAGCGCGTGGTCGGCCGACGGCAGCGCACTGTTCTACATCACGGTCGACGAGGCGTGGCGGCCCTACCGGGTCTGGCGGCACGCGGTCGGGCAGGCCGGCGTCGAGGACGTCCTGGTCTTCGAGGAGCCCGACGAGCGGTTCTGGGTCGGGGTCGAGCTCAGCCGCAGCGAGAAGTTCATCGTCATCGACGCCAACAGCAAGGTCACCTCCGAGGTGCGGGTCATCCCGTCCGATGAGCCCGCCGCCGAGCCGGTCGTCGTCGCCCCGCGCCGGCAGGGCGTCGAATACTCGATCGAGCACCACGGGCACCGCTTCCTGATCCTGCACAACAAGGACGCGGAAGACTTCGCGCTGGCCTACACCTCGGCCGACAGTCCCGGCGAGTGGGTCGAGCTGATCCCGCACACCCCGGGCACCCGGCTCGAGTCGGTCGACGCGTTCGCCCGGCACATCGTGATCTCGCAGCGCCGTGACGGGCTGACCGGCCTGCGGGTGATGGGCGACGGCAGCACCGACTCGTACGATATGGAGTTCCCGGAGCCGCTCTACAGTGTCGGGCTGACCAACAACCCGGAGTACGACACCACGACCGTGCGCATCGGCTATACCTCGATGGTCACGCCCGAGTCGGTGTACGACGTCGACCTGGTCACCCGCACCATGACGCTGCGTAAGCGCAAGCCGGTGCTGGGCGGCTACGACCCCGACGACTACGAGCAGTTCCGCGACTGGGCGGCGGCCGACGACGGCACTCGGGTGCCGATCTCGATCGTGGCGCGCAAGGGCACCCCGCGCGACGGCTCGGCCCCGGCACTGCTCTACGGCTACGGGTCGTACGAATACAGCATCGACCCGTACTTCTCGATCAGCCGGCTCTCGCTGCTGGACCGCGGCGTCGTCTTCGCCATCGCGCACGTGCGCGGCGGCGGCGAGATGGGCCGCCGGTGGTACGAGGAGGGCAAGCTCCTCGCCAAGAAGAACACCTTCACCGACTTCGTGGCCAGCGCCGAGACCCTGGTGCGGCACGGCTGGACGAGCGCGGCCCGGCTGGTCGCTCGGGGTGGTTCGGCCGGCGGCCTGCTGATGGGCGCGATCGCCAACCTGGCCCCGGAGGCGTTCGCCGGGATCGTGGCCGAGGTGCCGTTCGTCGACCCGCTCAACTCGATCCTCGACCCCAACCTGCCGCTCACGGTCACCGAGTGGGAGGAGTGGGGCAACCCGATCGAATCGTCCGAGGTCTATGCCTACATGAAGGCGTACAGCCCGTACGAGAACGTCGAGAAGCTGCACTATCCCCGGATCCTGGCGATGACCAGCCTCAATGACACCCGGGTGCTCTATCACGAGCCGGCCAAGTGGATCGCCCGCCTGCGGGCGGTCGCTCCCGAGGGCAGTTACCTGCTCAAGACCGAGATGGGCGCCGGGCACGCGGGCCCGAGCGGACGCTACGACTCCTGGAAGGAAGAGGCGTTCATCCTGTCCTGGGTGCTGGACGTCCTCGGCCTGGCTTAAGGCGTACGGGAACGGGGGCCGGGCAAAAATGCCCGGCCCCCTTTTCTTCTAAGCGGCGTTGTACGCCTCCGCCGACACTTGTACGCCGTGGGAGCACCCGAGGCGCCCAGGCCACGACAGCGTGACCTTGCGTGACTCGCCCGGCAGCAACCAGAAGTAGTTGTCGTCGTAGCGGGCCGGCAGCACGCGATCGCCGTGGCTGTCACGCACCGCAAGCCGGATCAGCGCGGCCACACTCGATCCACGGTTGGTGACGGTTGCGGTCACCTGGTCGGAGTCGCCCGACCGCTTCACGCCGGTGGTCGACACCGCGAGCCGGGTCTTCGGCATCGAGGTGAGCGCCTGCATGTCCGTGTCCTTCTGGTAACGCCAGTAGGTGTTCTCGGACAGCACGTTGTTGCGGGCGTCGCGCATCTCCAGGCGTACGAGATGAAGCGCTTGCCCGGCCGGGGCCGTGACCACGAACGCGGGCGTGCCGGCGGAAGCCGGCACGTCGATCCTCTGCCGCTGCACCGCTCCGCACTGCTTGCCCTGGAGGTCGTAGCAGGTGGCCGACACCGTGACGCCGGTGAGCGCGGTCGGCGTGTGGTTGACCGCGCGCACCCTCCACGTACCGGGGTCGGCCTGCACGTGCTGGGCCTCGCAACCCTTGCGGGATCCGTAGTAGGCGCCGTTGACGTCCAGGTCGTAGTCGTAGGTCTGCCAGACCGTGCTGTACCAGGCCGGATGCGACATCCACAGGAGCAGGCCGGACGCGTTCTGGAACAGGCTCGCGTTCCAGGCCTCGAACATCGCGCGGTGGTTCTCGAAGTTGACGAACTGGGCCCGCGCCGCGAACTGCTCCAGCGACGTCGATGCACCCAACCGAGCGTCGATGGCGGCCTGGTAACGGTCCGTGTGCTGGTTCCCGATCGGTGACCAGTCGTGATAGTTCCAGACCTCGCTGACCGGCCAACCGGGCTGGTCGCCGACCAGGTTGCGCATGGTCTCGACGACCGGGATCACGGGCATGCCGATCTCGGTGTGGAAGCCGAAGACGCCGGCCTGGTACTGGTTGGGGTCGGCGTAGAGGGCCGGGTCGATCCAGTGCCAGGGGCCGGAGCCGCTGACGATGCCGGCGTTCGACGACGGCACGTAGATGACCTCGGGGTCCTCGTCGGCGACCGCCTTCTCGAGCCCGGCTCCGATCGCGGCCGGCGGGTATTCCTCGTTGGCGCCGCACCACACCACGATCGAAGGGTGGGTGCGGTAGCGGCGGATCGTGTCGGCGGCGATCTCGATGTAGGTCGGCGACGAGTCGATGAACTGGCCGGCCTCCCAGAAGTCGTTCCAGACCAGGATGCCGAACTCGTCGCAGGCGGCGTAGAACTCCTCGCGGTTGCTGCTGCCCAGCCAGTTCCGGATCATCGTGAAGTTCATGTCGCGGTGCATCGCGACGGTGTCGCGGGTGCGGTAGGGCTCGGTGCGGCGCAACAGTTCGTCCCAGCCCCAGTTGCCGCCGCGGGCGAAGACCGGCGTGCCGTTAACGCTGATCTTGAGCTCGACCGCGGTGTTGTCGACCTTCTTGACGTCGGTCCAGTTCTGGTCGTCGTTCGAGACCTGGACCGTGTAGTCGCGGGCGTAGGCCTGTTCCCACGCGATGACCACGGTGTCGAAGGTCTGCTCGCGTCCCAGGTCGACTCGGATCCACTCGCCGTCCTGGTAACGCGACGACCAGCGGGTTCGTGGATTGTCGTCGACGGCGTTGGCGGCGGGGTTGCCGTCGTCGCCCGATGCGGTGACGTTCTGGTGGAGGGCCAGGTCGGGCCCGTTCTGGTCGCGCACGGTGAGCGTCCACATCGAGATGCCCCACGAAGTGGTGCGACGGCCGCCGAGGATGCGGACATATCGAGCTACCTGCGGCGGGAAGGTCTCGGTCTGGACGCCCGTGTCGCCGATCGGGGTCTCGTTGTCGACCTCCTTGACGTCTTTTTCGTCGCCGCTGTTCTGGCCGACCTGCACCTTGAAATTCAGCGCATAGGCCGTCTCCCAGACGATCGTGACCCGGTCGAAGTCCTGGGCCTCGCCGAGATCGACCTGGATCCACTGGTTGTCGTCATAGGTGCTCGACCAGCGCGTGTTCGGATCGCCGTCGGTCACATTGGTCGCCGCGTCCGCATCGTTGTCGCTCGTCGAGGCGGTGGCCGGCTGGTGCAGGGCGAGGTCGGCGCCGCCGTCGCCGTTCTGCACCGAGAGCGACCACATCGAGTTGCCCCAGCCGGTGGCACGCTGTACGGCGAGGATGCGGACATATCGCGCGTTCTGCTTGTCGAAGGTGATCGTCTGGGTGGCGTGCCCGTTGTCGAAGTTCAGCGGCGGGATCGCGGGCGGCGAGATGACGACCGGCTGGTCCCAGTCGTACGAGAACTCGCGGATGCCGAACTTCGTCGCCCGCTCATCGCTCGCGCGGCCGCCGACCGTGGCGGTCAGCGCGAGGTCGTGCAGCACCGGGTCGCCGTAGCCGTTCGGCCACCACAGCTTGGGGTTGCGCACGGTTACGGTGTCGAAGGTGACGGTCACGGTCTGTCCGGCAGGGACGGTTACCGTACGCGTGAGCTTGGTCGAGTCGAACTCGGCCCGCACCGTGACCGCGGTGGAGGTTGCCGCCGCGTTCCGGACCGGCACCGAGATCGCGACGGTGGCCGACTTGACGCTCGGCACCTTGGTCACCACGTGCGGGTCGCCGAGCACGGCCGCACCGGTGCTGCGCAGGCGCACGTGGTTCCAGATGCCGGAGACCCGGTCGCGGACGGCCGGCATCCAGTCCCAGCCCGAGACCGCGAGATAGGTCGGCGAGTCCAGATAGATGTGCCCGCTCTGAAGGAAGGTGTTGCCGTCCTTGCCCTTGTCACCCGGAGTGCCGGGGTGCGGCATCGGGGTGATCTTGACCGCCAGGACGTGGTCCTTCTTGCCGCTCAGCGCCTCGGTGATGTCGAAGGCGGCGCGGGCGAAGGGATGCACGACCGTGCCGACCTCGACCCCGTTGACCCAGCTCGTGGCCTGGTGGTTCACGCCGTCGAACTCGAGCCAGACCCGGTTTTTCCCACCCTCGCCGAAGTGGTGCGGCAACGTGAACGGCCGGCGGTACCACCACTCGTGCCGGGACAGCGCCTCCGGGATGTGCATGTTCTCGAAGCCGCCGACCGGATCGGGCAGGTGACCCTGCTCGACCAGGCTGGTCAGCACGGTTCCGGGCACGGTCGCCGGCAGCCAGTCGCGGGTGTCCACGCCGGGGCCGGTCGGCGGTGCGCTGACGAAGTCGTCCAGGGTCAGCGACCAGCCCGACTCCAGCGGCACGGTGCCGTCGTCGGCCACGGTCAGCGCCGGGGCCGGCTTGGTGTTGCCACCCTCCCAACTGGTCCAGCCGGTGGCTTTCGGACGCGCGCCGGTCGCGGTGCCGTAGACCTGGAAGCCGTTGAGGCCGACCGGGTTGCTGTTGGTCCGCTTGGTCACGCTCAGTCGGACCCACCGCGCGGTCACCGGCTGGTCCAGCTTGATCGCAACGGTGCCTCCGGCACCATCGGTCACCGCGTGCACCGACTTCCAGTTCCGGCCGTCGGCCGAGACGTCCAGGGTGTACGCGACGGCGGCGCTCGACAGGATCTCTTCGCCGTCGGTGTTGCCGTAGTTGCCGTCGAACGGCGGGTCGGCCGCGGTCGCCTCGAACACCAGGGTCACGGCCTCGACCCGGCATTGCGCCTGCAGGTCGACCGAGATCCACTGCGGATCGCCGGCCGCCGCGCGCCAGCCGCTGCCCTTGACGCCCACCTGGGCGAGCTTGTCGACGGCGAAGGAGGCGGGGGTGGGTGCATAGTCGGTGGAAGAGACCGCGACCGGGCGGTAGAGGGCCAGATCGGTCGACTTCGGATCAGTCGCGGTAGCCGTAGCGGCCTGCGCGGCACCGTCGGGAAGGACGGCGCTCGCGCCGATCGACGCCAGGAGCGTGGCTCCGGCGGAGAGGAAGGTCCGGCGGGAAACGGGCATCCATACCTCCAAGCAACGCCCGGCCGCGCCGGGCATGACAACGTTGTCAGGCTGCGCGCGCGATCCAACCGTGTCAAGACTTGAATAAAGCCGACATCATTCGGCAACATCAGTGACCGGGCGCGCGCCCGCCATACTGTGCGCATGGGTCAACGGTGGATTTACTCACGCTGGTTCGCCCTCGGGGCCGGGCTGGTGGCCGGCGCGATAGTGGGGTTCGCCGTCTATTGGGGCAGCCGGCTGCACGGCGCCGGCCTCTACGTGCTGGGCGGCACCGCGGCCGGAGGGATAGCGGCGCTGGTCTTCTACGGATACGCGCGGACGGCCCGGCTCACCCAGCTGAAAGTCTCGATCCCCCACCTCACCGACCTCACCTTCGCCGTGACACCGACCAACGAGGGCGTGGCATGGCAGCTCTTCGTCGAGTCGGCGACCCGGATCTCAGCCCAGCCACTGGCCGACGGCACCGGCATGCTGCGTGAGGCGCTCAACTCCCTGTACGCCCTGTTCCAGTCGGTGCGCAAAATCCTGCTCGAGGCCCACCCGACCGGCCGGAGCGGCGGCGTCCAGACCGTCGAGCACCTGGCGATCGGCATGCTGAACATCCAGATGCGCCCGTTCATGGCGAAGTGGCACGCGCTCCTGTCCGAATGGGAGAAGGCCAACCCGGGCAAGCCCGAGTCCCAGTGGCCGCTCAACGGGCAGTGCCGCGAGGAGCTCGAACAGATGCGTCAGGGCATGCTCGAATACATCCGGGGGCTGGGCCAGCTGGCCGGTGCCCACCACGTCGACGCCATGCTCGGCGGCGGACCGACGACCTGATGCGGCAAACCTGTCCGTAAGGCTGGGCTGTTCCCCATCGGCATCGAGCACACTGCATTTGTATGAAGGTCTTTCTCTCGTACGCGAGCGCCGACCGGCCCTTCGTCCAGCGGCTGGCGGCGGACCTGCAGCGGGCCGACGCGACCGCCTGGGTCGACCAGCGCATGCTCGATGTCGGTGCCGAACTCGCCGAGATCGAGGCCGCGATCCTCGAGGCCGATTGCCTGATCGTCGTGGTGTCGGCCGCGTCGATGGCCTCGGGCTGGGTGGAACGCGAGATCGGCATCGCCGAACGGGCCGGCGTCCGGGTGCTGCCCGCGCTGCTGGAAACGGTCGTCGGCTCGGGCGGGGAACGACTCGCCGCCATGGCCTTCGCCGACTTCCGGCGGCCGCAGGCCTACCGTCGGGAGCTTTTCCGGCTGACCGCCGCGATCGAGGGCGTACGGGATCGGTCGTGGTTTCTCACCGCGAAAGAGGCCGTCGCCAAGGTCAGATCCGAGCGTGGACCGGCGGGGCGGCTGTTCGGCGTCTCCCAACAGGGTGTCGCCACCCTGTACGCCCTGGCCAACCGCCGGGAGTGGGAAAGCGCCGACGCGACCGACGGCACCAGTCGAATGTGGATCACCGAGTTCTTCCGGCCGGACGAGGGCCTGATCGAGCCGTTCGCGCTTATTGACGGGATCGTTCACCCCCTGCCCGCGCTGTTTCTCTATGACGTCGACCCGACGCCTCTCGCGAATTCGTCCGTCGTGTTCTCCTGTGCGCTCAACCACCGCCCCCAGTATCCAGCGGAGCAGGCACGACGACTCGTCGAGCAAAACCCGGACGAGCACACGTACGTTTCCCGGCGTTACTCGCGCTTCCGGCCGATGGTGCTTACCGACGCCTTCGTCGATTCCGACACGGCGGTCGCGGCGGCACTGGAGACAGTGGAGTCTTCACTCACCGACGACCACCTGGTGCTGACCAAGCTGGAACGTGACAAGCGAAACCGTCTGCTGCCGACCTGGAGCGTCTCCGTCTTCGAACCGGCGCTGTCGGAGAGCATCGTGACCGTCGGCGTGGACGCCGCCACGGGGAAAGTGCGCACTCGACGTATGCGGACCGAGACGCTCAACGCCGCATTCTTCACCGTTCACCTGGACGACGACGACAACGACAACTACGTCGTGTCCATCGCGAACCAGCTGCGGGCCATCGACAACCACATCTGGGACATTGCCGAGCGAGACGTAACCCCGGACGGTCTGACCGCCGCCGAAGCCATAGCCATGGTGCAGAAGCATCTCGACGATCCGAGCCGGTGGCAACTCGCGCATATCTCGAACACCGGGGTGACCGAGACCATTGCGTTCGCCGCGTCCGGGGAGGTCGGACTCATGGGGCCGGACGGGCGCGCCGGGCAATGGGTGGTGGAGCTCTGCGGGCTGACCTCGGAGCCGGTCCGGGAGGGCAACCGGACAGGCTTCGGCTACGCCTTCAAGCGGCTCATATGCATGCCGGACGGGCTACGCGAGGACAACCGCACAACTCGTCTGATCCTCACGGCGCCCCTCTCGGAATCGCCGCTGCCCGGTGATGCCCTCGCCGCCTTCGAGCGGGCCCGGGATCTGGCCATCTCGTCGGCGGCCACCGACTTCCAGAGGATGTCGGTCGCGCTGCGACGAAGGACCCCGGAGGCGGACTGGATTTTCCGCTTCTACGACGACCGCGACATCGTCGCCCGCGTCGCGATAACCGGCGACGGCTATCGCTGGGCAGAACTCTGAACCCGAGGCGAGGCCCTGGCGGACCTGTTCAAGGGCGTACGTCGAGTTCCGCGCGGCGCAAGGCGACCACCGCGATGTCGTCGGCCTGCTGGCCGGGGCCGGGAAGCTGGCGGACCAGGCGGCGGGTGAAGGTGTCGAGGTCGGGGTCCACGTCGGTGGCGGCCTTGACCAGCAGGCTCAGGCCGACGTCGATGTCGGCGTCGCGGCGCTCGACCAGGCCGTCGGTGTAGAGCACGAGCGTGCCGCCCGGCGGCAGCACGAACTCGGCCTCGGCCGGCCGCGGGGCGTTGATGCCGAGCAGGGGGCCGTGGGCCTCGACGAGGCGTACCCCCTCGTCGGTGCGCAGCAGAGGCGGCAGGTGGCCGGCGCTCGCCAGCCGGATTACGCCGGTCGCCGGGTCGAGGGTGAGCAGGCACAGCGTGGCCGAGTCATTGGGCAGTACCGTCCGCATGAAGCGGTTGACCAGCTCCAGCACGGCGGCCGGGGAGTGGCCCTCGACCGCGTACGCCCGAACCGCGTGCCGCACCTCGGCCATCACCGTGGCCGCGTGCAGGGAGTGGCCGGCCACGTCGCCGATCGCGACCAGCAAGCGGCCGTCCAGCATGGTCAGTTCGTAGAAGTCGCCGCCGACCTCGGTCTGGGCGCCGGCCGGCTCATAGCGGACAGCCAGGTCGAGGCCGGGCACGTCGGGCAGGCGGGACTGGAGCAGGCTCCGTTGCAGCGTGACCGCGATTCGGTGTTCCTCGTCGTACGACCGCTGGGCCTCGACGGCGGCCGCGACCGCCTGGGAGAGCTGCCGGAGCACCGGGAAGCCGGGGGTCTGCGAGCTGCTCGGCACGGCCACGTAGACCGGCGGCCGGTCGGTGCGCAGCCGGGCCGCGGCCACGGTGACCGACTCGTCCGACGGCCAGTCGACGACATCCCAGTCGGACGGCTCGTCGGTGCGCACCAGCGAGCCGACCGCCACGCTGGAAGGTGGCGGACCCCACCGGCTGATCGTCGGCGGCGATCCGGCCGCGGCCAGGCTGTGGCCGTCCGCGCTTTCGGCCAGTACGACCGCCGGGCCGCCGAAGATCTTGTGGGCGCCGTCGACCGCCGCCGCGAGCAGTCCCTCGATGGTGGACGCCGAGTTGATCGCCAGTGTGGTCTCGGCCAGCTGGACCAGGCGAGCGGCCAGCGACTCGGCCCGCTGACGCGCCGAGTAGTAGCGCAGCACGGCCTGGGCGGTCGCGATCAGCTCGTCCGGCTCGATCGGTTCGACCAGATAGGCGTCGGCGCCCCGGTTGAGGCCCTGCGTGCGGTCGACCACGTCGACGGCGTGCGCCGACACGTGAACGACGGGCAGTACGCCGTACGCGGGATCGCTTTTGATCCTCTCGCAGACCTCGAATCCGCTCATGTCGGGCAGCTTGACGTCGAGGACCACGAGGTCGATGCCCGCGCCGGGGAGCATAGCGAGCGCCTGCCCGCCCGTCTCCGCCTCCTGCACCGTGAAGCCGGCTCGCGTCAACCAGCTGACCAGCAGGTATCGCTTGGTCGCACTGTCGTCGACGACGAGGATCGTGGCCGGGTTCATGACGCCGGCAGCCGGACCGTGAACGTGCTGCCCGCACCGGCCACCGACTCGACCCGCAGCGCGCCGCCGAGCAGCCCGGCCAGCCGCCGGGCATAGGGCAGGCCGAGACCGGTGCCCTTGTCGTTGAGCGCTTTGCCGCCCGGCACCTGGTAGAACTCCTCGAAGATCCGTTCGTGCAGCTCGGGTGGGATGCCGGTGCCGGTGTCGGCCACCACGAACTCGATGTCGTCGCCGATCAGCCGCACGGTGAGCCGCACCGAGCCGGTCACCGTGAACTTGAGCGCGTTCGTCAACAGGTTGCGCAGAATCTGGGCGAGCAGCACCTCATCGGAGCGCAGCACCGGCACCGCCGGCTCGTCGATGATCAGCTCGACCTCGGGCCGGATGACCAGCGGCCGGAGCGTGCCCCTCAGCTGCCCGAAGACCGCCTTGAGATCGACGTCGGCCCAGTCCGGCTCGAGGCGCCCGGCCTCCGCCTTGGCCAGGTCGAGCAGGTCGTTGACCAGCGACAGCAGGTCGGTGGCGGAGCCCCGGATCAGCTCGACCTGGCGGCCCTGATCCTCGCTCAGAGAATCGGACGACGCGTCGGTGAGCAGCCGGCCCAGGCCGATGATCGCGGTGACCGGGGCGCGCAGCTCGTGGCTCACGTTGGCCAGGAAGCGGGTCTTCGCCTCGCTGGCCGCCCGCAGCTGCACCGATTTCTCGTCCAGCTCGGCGTAGAGGGCGACCACCCCGCGGTTGGTCTCTTCCAGCTCCTCGGAGAGCTGGTTGTAGAGGGCCATCACGCCGCGGTTGGTCTCTTCCAGCTCGCCGTTGAGCCGGGCCAGGTCGTCGCGCTGCCGCCGCACCTCGTCGAGGGCCGCGATGAGCTGCTGGTTTTGCACGTTGAGCTCGTCCAGCGGCGTTCCCGGGACATGCTGGGCCAGCCCAGCGCGGATCGCATCCATGCGCTCGGAGGTCAGCTCCGGCGCGGACGACGGCAACCGTCGCACCATCCGTACGACCGTACCGGTTTCCTCATCACCGACCTCCATCGTGTCGACCAGGCGGCCGACCAGTCCGAGCTGCGATGCCAGCCGGGACGCGTTGCCCGGCACCGGATTGCGCACCGCTACTTCGAGGACGGGTACCCCGTTCGGCCGGATCGTGAACGCGACGTCGGCCTCACGGCCCTCGGCCAGCATCACCCGGCCGACCTCGCTGAGCGCGGTGGCCAGCCGGGTCTGGTCCTGGACCTCCAGCCCCACCATCCGGGCCACCTCGCGGCCGAGTTGCCGCACCACGAAGACGTCCTGCTCGATTCGCAGGCGTGTCCGCATGAGCGGCTCCGGCCTGGTGGTCACGGTAGACGCGCCACTAGGACGCCGGCGTCGTCCCGCCGGGTGCCGGCGTCGCGCAGCACGGTCGCCGCGATCACGACCGGCGAGTGGCTGAGCAGGCCCGGATAGTCGGCCGGGCTCCACCGGTCGACGATCCCGTCGGAGTGCATCAACAGCACGGCGCCCGGGGCGAGCGGGTATTCGAACTCCCGGATCTGGCGGCGCTGGTGTCCCGCAATGCCGGGCAGCGACACCAGCCCGCGGCGGGTGCCGTCGGGTCCGAACAGGGTGCCGGCGATGTTGCCCAGACCGGAGTAGCGGAGCAGGCCGGCGTCCGTGTCGAGTTCGGCCACGGCGAGGGCCGCCCCGCGCGTGTGGTTGAGCTTGCGGTGCAGCACTTCCACCACCCCGGCCGGGGAGGTCGCGGGGGCGTCGGTGAACGCGCGTACGGCCTCGTGGGCCGCGACCGCGGCCGGACCGCCGTGCCCGAGCCCGTCGCACATCAATACCTGTCGCCGACCCTGGGTTTCCCGCCGGGCGAAGGCGTCACCGCTGATCTCCTCGCCGGTCAGCGGGCGGGTCAAACCCGAGGCCCAGACCGGGTCCGGCACCGCGGACGGCCAGACCTGGGCGGCCAGGACGGTCCCTTTCCCGGGTACGGAGTGAAGATCCGTCCACCCGGACTGCCGGACGATCGCGCCGAGGCCGATGCCGAGCGTGCCCGCGGTGGAGTGCCCGTCGCCGATCGAGTGGGGCACGTCGGCCATCCCGGGCCCGCTGTCGACCGCCACCACCTCGACCCCGGCCTGCTCGATCGTGCGCACCGCGCGGACCAGCAGCATTCCCCACCCGGCGTGCTTGACCAGGTTGCCGGCCGCCTCGGCGACCACGATCGCCAGGTCGGAGACCCGGCGCTCGGGCATGCCCAGCTCGACCGCGAGCCGCTCGGCCGACCGGCGCACCGAGGAGGCGGTCGCGGTGGCCTCCACCCGGAACCAGAGCCCCGTCTCCAGGAGCCCTTCGGGTAGCGCCACCGTGCCTCCGCTCATCGGCACCACTTGATCACGGTGATGCTGGTCCCCTGGCCGACCGCCGTGTCGATATCGAATTCGTCGACCAGCCGGCGGGCGCCGCTGAGGCCGAGTCCGAGCCCGCCGCCGGTCGTGTAGCCGTCGGTGAACGCAAGGTCGAGGTCGGGAATGCCCGGCCCCTGGTCCGCGAAAACTATTCGAATGCCGTGTCGTCGGCCGTTGTCGACCCGGTTGACCTCGACCGTGCCCCCGCCACCGTAGACCAGCGTGTTGCGGGCCAGCTCACTCGCGGCGGTGACGAGCTTGGTCTGGTCGACCAGGGAGAGCTTCACCGCCACCGCTTCGGTGCGCACGAGCTGGCGTACGCGGACGACGTCCTGGTCGGTGGTGATCTCGAGCCGGGTGGCCTGGTCGCTCACGACTCGGGCGCCACGGGCGTTCCGGCCTGGTCGGCGACCTCGTCCTCCAGGTTGCCGACGACGGGCGCCTCGCGGGCCAGCAACTGCATGCCCAACTCGACGTTGAGCGCCGTACGGATGCCGGGCAGCGAGAGGCCGAGCTCGACCAGCGTGATCGCCACCGCCGGACGCATGCCGACGACGACCGTCTCGGCGTCGAGCACCCGGGAGATCGAGGCGATCGTGGCCAGCGTGCGGCCGACGAAGGAGTCGACGATGTCGAGGGCGCTGATGTCGATGATCACGCCGTGGGTGCTGGTCGCCACGATCCGCTCGGCGAGGTCTTCCTGGAGCTGGAGGGCGACCTGGTCCTCCATGTCGATCTGGATCGACACCAGGAGCAGGTCACCGATCTTGAGGATCGGGATCTGATCCACGTCAGCGCTCCAGCCGCGCGGACTGCCGGGTGCGGCCGAGGACGTAGCGCAGCGCGTCGGCCAGGGACGCCTTGGTCGCGATGTCGCCGAACTCGATGCCGAGCGCCACGATCGTCTGGGCGATCTGCGGGCGGATGCCGGAGATGATGCAGTCGGCGCCCATCAGCCGGGCCGCCACCACGGTCTTGAGGATGTGCTGGGCGACCTGGGTGTCGACCGCCGGGACCCCGGTGATGTCGATGATCGCGTACGGCGAGCCGGTGTCGACCAGGGTCTGCAGCAGCCGCTCCATGACGACCTGGGCCCGGGCCGAATCGAGGGTGCCGACCAGCGGCACGGCGACCACGCCTTCCCAGAGCTTGACCACCGGGGTGGACAGCTCCAGCAGCTGCTCGGCCTGGTCGGCGATCAGCCCCTCGCGCACCCGCACGTAGCTGTCGAAGGTGAACAGTGCGGCCACGTCGACGAAGGCCGAGAAGGCCACGTAGTCACGGAGTGTGACGGTGTCCCCGTTGCGCTGATCGAGGACGCCGAGCACCGCTTCCTTGAGGGCGAAGACGCTGATCGCGGTCTCGGTGGCGGTGAAGCCCTGCCGCGCCCGGCTCGTCGACAGGTCGCTCAGCTGGGCCCGCAACTCGGCCGCCGGCTCCTCGTTCAGCGTCTCGGCGCCGCCGTAGAGCGCCTGGTAGAAGGCCCTGCGCAGCTCCGAGGTCTGCCGCTGGAGCTCGGCGTGACTCAGCCGGCCGCGCAACGAGCGCGCGACCTGCTCGGTCCAGGCCGCGACCACGGCGTCCTGATTTTCCTCCAGCAGAACGGCGAAGCGGCCCGCCTCATCCGTACTCAGCGCCACGGCACCCTCCCCGGCTCGTTCACGTGCGCGGACTTTACCACCGGTAACGCCATTACTTGCTGTGGGCCAACTAATCCACGGGCCGGTCGAAACGGCCGCCCCGTCCTGCACGTGCGACCCCACCTGGAGTACCGTTCACCACATACCTGGAGGTCCTGAATGTCCCTGACGGTACAAACGGAACAGCGCGGCGCGATGGTCGTCGTGTCGGTCGCGGGCGAGCTCGACATGGCTACCGCCCCGCAGCTGCAGGACCAGATCAGCGATCTGCTGGAGAAGGGGCGCACCCGACTGGTCTTCGACCTCGCCGAGGTGTCGTTCTGCGACTCCACCGGCCTGTCGGTCTTCGTTCGGGCAAAAAACAGCACCGACGACGCCGGCGGCACGGTGCGGCTGGCCGCCCCCCAGCGCGGAGTGCTGCGCATCCTCGAGGTGAGCGGCCTGGTCGAGGTTCTGCACACCTACCCCACGGTTGACGAGGCCGTGAACGCGGAGGAGCCCGCGCTCGACTGATCTTTGAGCTGGCGGCCGATTGGCGTAGTTTGTCGCCGACCGGTGGTGGGCACCTGCTGCCGGGACCGTACGAACCCCTCGGCGACCCAGGAGTGCTCGTGAACAAGGTGTTCCAAGGCTTCAAAGACTTCATCATGCGGGGCAACGTGGTCGACCTCGCGGTCGGCATCGTGATCGGTGCCGCTTTCACCACGGTGGTCACGGCCTTCACCAAGGGCTTCATCCAGCCGCTCATCCAGCTGCTCGGTGGTGGGCTCGGCATCGGTAAGGGCACGTTCAGCGTCGACAAGGTGCCGTTCGACTACGCCTCGTTCATCAACGCGATCATCACCTTCCTGATCACCGCCGCGGTCCTCTACTTCCTGGTCGTCTACCCGCTCAACATGCTGGCCGAACGCCGCCGCCGCGGCGAAGAGCCGCCGCCGTCCGCGCCGAGCGAGGAGATCGTCCTGCTCACCCAGATCCGCGACGCCCTGGTCGCCGGCCGCGCCTCGTCCTCCACGCACCGCGAGGCCCGGGGCGGCAACGACCAGCCCCCGCGCTATCAGTAGCCCCCTCAGCACGCTACGAAAAAGATCATCCGTCCCGGCGCTGTTCGAACAAATGTTCGATACAGTGCCGGGATGGAGCAGCGTAAGCACTGGTGGAACGGCAAATGGGGTCGCATCGCGCGCAAAGATGTCTACCTACGGGTGAGCGGCGACCAGTGGTATGTCGAGCAGCGAGCGGGAGGTGCCGACGGGGTGTCGCACTTCTTCGAGTACGACAGCGAGGACTCCGCCCTCGACACGGTACGGGCCCTGCTTTCCGGCCCCGACGAGTGGCGTGAGCTGTCGGTCCGCCCGCCCGCCCGCTGAACGAACGATCCCCGGCCCGCGTTTCGCGGCCTGTGCGCCCCGCCGCCTGTTCCCAGCCGGCGCGCCGCCCAGCCTGTGACCGCGGAAGCTTCCCCGCCGGGCCTCTTTGATCAGGCCGCCTGGCGCTCCTCGTGCTCCGCGGTGAGTGGACCGCCCGGCAGGAGTCGCAGCCCCGGCCGCATTGGCGCCGTCACCTCTTCGTCCTCCTCGTCGGCGAAGCTGGCACGCCACCCCGATCCGGCATCGACCCGCTGCCCCGGCGGTGCGGCAAACCCGCCCGGCAGCTTCGACAGGGCCACCACCAGCACATATCCGAGGATCACGAAGCCGTGGCTGATCAGCCGCGTGCCGTCGACCCGGTCGCCGGTGAGATCGTTGACCGAGAGCAGCAGAAGCATCCCGACGAACGCCGTCAGCATCGGCACCAGCCCGGTCGGCCGCGTGCGGCGCAACGCGATGAAGAGGTAGCCGGCCCCGATCGAGACGTTCCAGGCCGCCGACTCGTTCCAGAGGTGCCCCGGCGTCGCGTCGAGCCCGGTGTGCACGTGGGCGCCGGTCACCCCGCCGCCGATCTGGTTGAGCCCGAGGATGAGCTGCACCGCGCCGACCCCGGCCAGCGCCAGGAAGAACAGCGAGGCCCAGGAGACGCGCCGTCTGACGGGCGCCGGCTTCTCGGGGAGCGTGGCCAGGATGCGGTCGCCCAGATCGGGCACCGGCACGGCCGTACGCGTCAGCCGGTTGACCAACGCCGCCTGATCGAGCCATGCGCGACACCCGGCACAACCGGCCAGGTGCTCCTCGACCAGCGCCCGGTCCGCCGGGTCGTCCTCGCCGTCCAGCTGCGCAGACAGCATCTCCCGCCACCGTTCACACGCCATGAACCCATAGTCGCGCGAAGTGGCCCGTTGGTTCCCGGTCGGCTTTCCCGGCTACTGGGGTTACCCAAGCCACCCCCCACCCTCGTTTTGGGTGGGGCCTACTCAAACACCCGGGTATGACACTTTGCGGCCCTTGTCCACCGGGGAAGTCAGCGCAGCTGCCTTTTTCCACCGGGGAAATCAGCGCAGCTGCCGTTGCCTACCGGGGGAGTCAGCGGAGGCCGGGCGGCCCGGGAATCGTCGGGCGGCCGCCGCTGCCTCCGAGCAGCCGCTTGCGTTCCCGGAAGGCCCGCAGGTTGGCCGTGTTTCCACAGGTGCTGACGTCGTGCCAGACGCCGCTGTTGTTGCGCGACGTGTCGAAGAACGCGGCCCGGCAGTCGCCGTTGTGGCACAGCTTGAGGCGTGGCCACAGCCCGGCCTGCTGGGCGAGCAGGGCCTCGGCCCACAGAGCCGACGCCAGCCAGCGGGTGCCGCGGCCCGTCGGCACCATGCGCACCCAGCCGTCGGCGTCGGGCACCAGGCTCACCGGGACGTCGGCGGGCGGCAGCGCGCCGTCGGGCTCCGGGTTACCTCCGGCCAGGATCACGTTTTCGAACGTCGTGCGCAGCCGGCGCATGGCCCGCAGATCGGTGGCCGAGATCAGCAGAATCGGCGCCGGCAGGCCGGAGGCGCGGGACCAGGTCGCCAGCGCCTCGGTCAGCCAGATCTGCGCGTCGTCGGCGGTCGCCAGGAGATCGGCGCCGTACGACATGGTCGGCCGGGTATTGATCAGCTCCTGCACAAGCGCGAGGCCGGCCGGGGCCTCGCGGACCCCGTGCCGGGCACTCGCCTTCCATGACATAGCCGAAGCCTACTTGATTCTTTTTCACGACACTGTCCACCTCCCGATCCGTTCGGGCGACCGCTGTGGACTGGGATCATTACGGACCGCCTAGGCGGCGATTACGGTTGCACCCGTTCGTCCGACCTATGGCCATGGTGAGACTTTTTCAGCGATGATCGGGGTGTGACCAGGGAGGCGGCACGATGCGCAAGGTTCTGACGTTCGTTCTGACGGCCGGCACCGCGCTCGCCCTTGCCGCCGGGTGCTCGCACAACACCGGCACCACCGACGCGCGGGCCCCGGGCGTACCGTCCTCGGCGCCCAGCGTCTCCCCGTCCGTCTCCCCGTCGGCATCGCCGACGCCGACGCCGACGAAAACGAAGCCGCCCGCTCCCAAGAAGCTGAAGGTCGGCGCCAAGGGCACCGAGGTCGTGGCGCTGCAAAAACGGCTCACCGAGCTCGGTTACTGGAACGGCAAGGCGGACGGCAACTTCGGCGGCACCACCCAGCAGGCGGTCTTCGCACTGCAGAAAGCGGCCGGCATCGGCCGCGACGGCACGGTCGGGCCCCAGACCCGGAAGGCGCTCGACGCGGGCGTACGGCCGACGGCCAAGTCGAAGGCGGGCAGCGGCTACCTCGTCGAGATCAGCCTCAAGAAGCAGCTGCTGATGTTGGTCAAGGACGGCTCGGTGGTGGCCACCCTGAACACGTCGACCGGGTCCAACCGGCACTACGACTACCAGGGGCAGACCTATCTGGCCGACACCCCGACCGGCCATTTCAAGGTCGGCCGGCAGATCGACGGCGTGCGGCACGGCCCTCTCGGCGACCTGTTCCGCCCGAAATACTTCAACGGCGGCATCGCCGTGCACGGGTCGCCGAGCATCCCGCCCTACCCGGCCTCACACGGCTGCGCCCGGCTGTCGAACGCGGCCATCAACTGGATCTGGTCGACCGGCAAGATCCCGCTGAAGACCAAAGTCTGGGTCTACTGAAAACCTAGCCGTCGATCCGCGTGATGTTGCGGATCTTGTTGGAGGCGTCGAGGGCTGCCACCTTGTACGCCTCGGACAGCGTCGGATAGTTGAAGACCGCGTCGACCAGGTAGTCGACCGTGCCGCCGCAGCCCATCACCGCCTGCCCGATGTGGACGATCTCGGTCGCGCCGGTGCCGAAGACGTGCACCCCGAGCAGCTTGCCGTCGCCGGGCGAGACGAGCAGCTTCAGCATGCCGTACGAGTCGCCGACGATCTGGCCCCGGGCCAGCTCGCGGTAGCGCGCGATGCCGACCTCGAACGGTGTCGCGGTGTCGGTCAGCTCGTCCTCGGTCTGCCCGACGAAGCTGATCTCCGGGATCGTGTAGATGCCGATCGGCTGGAGCTTGTTCATCTCGCGCACCGGCTCGTCGCAGGCGTGGTGCGCGGCCAGGCGGCCCTGCTCCATCGAGGTCGAGGCGAGCGCCGGGAAGCCGATCACGTCACCGACCGCGTAGACGTTGTCGACCGCGGTGCGGTAGTTGGAGTCGACCTCGATCCGCCCGCGGCGGTCCGCGGCGAGCCCGGCCGCCTCGAGGTCGAGGTCGTCGGTCTGGCCCTGCCGGCCGGCCGAGTACATCACGGTGTCGGCGACGATCTTCTTGCCGCTCTTGAGGATGCAGAGCGCCGCGGTCTGATGCCGCTCGACCGCCGCGACCTCCTCGCCGAACCGGAACGTGACGCTGAGGTCGCGCAGGTGGTACTTGAGCGACTCGATGATCTCCTCGTCGCAGAAGTCGAGCATCTTCTCGCGGCGCTCGACCACGGTGACCTTGGTGCCGAGGGCGGCGAACATCGACGCGTACTCCATGCCGATCACGCCGGCCCCGACCACGACCATGCTGCGCGGCACCGCCTGCAGGTTGATCACGCCGTCCGAGTCGACGATCGTGCGGTCGTCGAAGTCGACGCTGTCCGGACGGGCCGGCCGGGTGCCGGCGGCGATGATGATTTTGTCGGCGGTGACCTTGGTGTCCCGCCCGTCCCCGTCGTCGATCCAGAGCGAGTGCGCGTCGGCGAACCGCCCGGTCCCGGTGATCATCACGATGTGGTTGCGGGCCAGCTGGTTGCGGATGACGTCGGTCTGCCGGCTGATCACGTGCTGGGTGCGCGCGGCCAGGTCACTCACCGTGATCTCGTCCTTGACCCGGTAGCTGGATCCGTAGAGGTCGCGCTGGCTTAGACCGGTCAGATAGAGGACGGCCTCGCGCAGGGTCTTGGACGGCACCGTCCCGGTATTGATGCAGACCCCGCCGATCATGTCGCGGCGATCGATGATGCCCACTCGACGGCCCAGCTTGGACGCAGCGATCGCGGCCTTCTGCCCGCTCGGCCCCGAGCCCAGAACCAACAGGTCGTAGTCATACACGTCGTCAGCCTCGCAGTCGGGCCGTTCCCCGGTCTACGGCCGTCATGATGTTTTTCCGCGGCGTTCGCCGGGTGGGGCGGCCGGAGCCGCCCCACCCGGTGGCTCAGAAGTCGCCGGCGACCTGGAAGAAGTACCAGTTCGGCTCGCCACCTTGCCGGACGATCTATTCAGACCGGCCACCCGCCGACGCGTGCCGCGCGCAACGGCCGTGCGCGGCCCGATGGTCGCGTGCGGCAGCGGCGGAGCCGAGGGCGGCCGCCGCGCGGCCGGCGGGGCCCCGGGGCGTACGTCTGACGGGTTTGATTTGACGCCGGTCGCCTAAGCGTTCCACAGCGTTCGGGTGGCGGTTACAAAGTGACGGTTGCGGGGACATCGGCGCAGATCATCGTGGGGGCATGCGGATCGCACTGGTCACGGAGTCGTTCCTGCCGGATGTGAACGGGGTCGCCAACTCGGTTGTACGCACGGCCGAGCATCTTGTGCGGCGCGGCCATCAGCCGCTCGTCATCGCTCCTCAGCCGCCGCCGGCGGTCCGGGATACGCGAGTGCAAGTGCCCTATCCGGTGGTCCGGGTGGCGTCGATGCCGATGCCCGGTTATCCGCAGATTCGGCTCGGCCTGCCGACGCCGACGATTTCCGCCGCGCTGCGGGCGCACGGCACCGAGGTCGTTCACCTGGCCAGCCCGTTCGTGCTCGGCGCGTGGGGAATGATGGCGGCGCGGGCGCAGCAGTTGCCGACCGTCGCGGTCTATCAGACCGATGTCGCCGCCTATGCCCGCGCCTATCGGGTTTCGATGACCGAGGGTGCGGCGTGGCGCTGGATCCGCCGGGTGCACAATCTCGCCACGCGCACTCTGGTGCCGTCGACGGAATCGGCGGCGGCGTTGCACACGCACGGGGTGGAACGCATTTATCTGTGGCGGCGGGGCGTCGACGACGTTCAATTCCATCCGCGGCATCGCAGTGACGGCATTCGCCGGGCGCTGGCGCCGGACGGTGAGGTGCTGGTCGGATTCGTCGGCCGGCTCGCGGTCGAGAAGCAGGTCGACCTCCTGGCGGAGGTCTCCGGCCGGCCGGGGGTCAGGCTGGTCGTGGTCGGTGACGGCCCGGCGGCGGACATGCTGCACAAGGCGTTGCCCAAGGCAACCTTCCTGGGGGTACGCCGCGGGAAGCAGCTGGCCCGCATCTATGCGAGTCTCGACGTGTTCGCGCACACCGGCCCCTACGAGACGTTCGGCCAGGCGCTGCAGGAAGCGATGGCGAGTGGGCTCCCGGTCGTCGCGCCGCGCGCCGGCGGCCCGGTCGACCTGGTCGACGACGGGCGCACCGGCTATCTGGTGCCGCCGTTCGAGGCGTCCGGTTTCACCGCGGCGATCGCCGACCTGGTGGCCGACCCGGAGAAGCGGGCGGCGTTCGGTGCCGCCGGCCGCGTCTCGATCGAGGGCCGCAGCTGGTATGCGGTCGGCGAGGAACTGCTGGGACACTACCGCGACGTCCTCGACGTTACGGCGGGCAACCGCCGCACGGCGGTGGCTGCGTGAGGATTGTCCGCATCGCCAACTTCGTCACTCCGAAGTCCGGCGGTCTCCGGACCGCCCTGAGACATCTCGGCACCGGCTACGAGGCGGCCGGCCATGAGGCGGTCCTCATCGTGCCCGGTCCCGAGGCGTCCGAGGAGCAGACCGCGCAGGGGCTGGTGATCACGCTGCCCGGTCCGCGGGTGCCCGGCATGGGCGGCTATCGGATGCTGCTCGGGCGGCGACGGACCGCATCGTTGCTGCGCGACCTGAGGCCGGACCGGGTGGAGGTGTCCGACCGCACCTCCCTGCGCTGGGTCGGCGGCTGGGCCCGCAAGCACGACGTGCCGTCGATGATGGTGTCGCACGAAAGCCTGGACGGGTTGCTGCGGCTGTTCGGCCCGGCCTGGGGCCGGCAGGTCGCCGACAAGCTGAACGGGCGGACGGCCGACGGCTACGACCGGATCGTCTGTACGACCCGGTGGGCGGCGGCCGAGTTCGAACGGATCGACGCGCCGAACGTGTCCCGCGTGCCGCTCGGGGTCGACCTCGACCGTTTCTCGCCGGCGCTGAACGACCCGGTGCTGCGGGCCCGATGGGCGAAGCCGAACGAGATCCTGCTGCTGCACTGCGGGCGGCTGTCGGCCGAGAAGAAGCCGCGGCGCTCGCTCGACGCGGTGGCCGCGCTACGCCGGGCCGGGGTGCCCGCGCAGCTGGTGGTGGCCGGGTCGGGACCGCTGCTGCCGATGCTGCGGGCCGAGGCCGAGAGACGCGCGCTGCCGGTCTGCTTCCTCGGGTTCCTGGGCGATCCGGCACTGCTCGGGGCGCTGCTGGCGACCGCCGACGTGGTGATCGCCCCGGGACCGGTCGAGACCTTCGGGCTGGCCGCGCTGGAAGCGCTGGCCAGCGGGACGCCGGTGGTCGCGAGCGCCGAGAGCGCCCTGTCCGAGGTGATCGGCTCGGCCGGGATCGCGGCGCCGGGCGACGGGCCGGCCTACGCGGACGCGGTGCTCGCGCTGATGGAACGGCCGGAGGACGTGCGCCGGCGGGCGGCCCGGGAGCAGGCGGAACGCTTCCCGTGGGCGACGGCGGTGGACGGTTTCCTGTCGGCGCACGGGGTCGACCGCGTACGCCTGGTCGGTTCTGGGTAATCGACCGGCGTGAACGTACGGTTCCTGGCTGCGATGGCAACGGTGTTCCTGCTGACCGGCTGTGACGGGTGGCTCGGTGGAGTCGCCCTGGTCGAGGCCGGCCACCACGACGGTGACGGTCATCGGGTGCGCGGCGGCGGTGACGTCTCGTCGTTCGCCCTGGTCAACGGCGCCGACGTGGTCCGGGTGCGCCTCGGTGACCTGGGCGGCGACCGCTACGAGGTGTCGACTCCCGACGGCGCCAAGGTCGTGCCCGCGGTCGACGTCGACAACCACGAAGTGATCGCCGGGCTGCACGCGACCGACGGCGGCGGCCCGGCGCTGGTCACGGTCGTGCTGAGCTCGAAGGTGCACTGGAGCGTCCGGCTGTCGGGCGGCGCCGACGACGAGTCGGTCGACCTGACCGGCGGTCCCGGTGGCGACGTCGACTTCGGTGCGGGAACCTCGCGCGCCGCGGTGGCTCTCCCGGCCGCGAAGGGTACGCAGCGGGTCGTGCTCGGCGGCGGGGCGGCCCAGTTCGACGTCCGCCTCTCCGGTGACGCCCCGGTGCGAGTAGCCGCGACGGGCGGCGCGGGCAGCGTGACGATCGACGGCGTGACGCACTCGGGCGTCGCCGGCGGTTCGATGTGGACCCCGGACGGCTGGTCGGCGGCGGCCGACCGCTACGACATCGACGCGACCTCGGGCGTATCGACGCTGGTCGTCTCCCGCGTGTAGCGGATGCGCTGGGCCGCGACGCCGGCCGCCAGCAGCTCGGATCGGATCTCCGCGCTCGGATTGGCCAGCACCAGCGCGACCCGGTGATCGTCGGCCACTCCGCACAGGGCGGCGAGCGTGCCCAGGTTGATCGCGTCGAGAGTGTGGACGTCACGAAGATCGACGATCAGCTGTCGCGGCCGCACCTTACGCACCGCGTGGACGAGGAGTTGACGGAGCGGGACGGCGCGGTCGGCGTCCATCACTCCGTGTGGCTGGATGACGAGACTGCCGTCAGGCTCACTGTGGGTTTCGACGTCGGACATCAGTCCGCCTTCCGTCAACCTGTTGTTGGCCGGGCCGTAGTCGTTCCTTTGCCGGGGGCCGCCAGAGTACGACCCGCTCGGTGCCGCGTCGATCTCCAGGCACGTTGTCATGCACAAGGCGAAGAAACGTTTCGGAACCGTTTCGCGCGGCTCGGTCAGGCCGCTATAACGCCCGCCGCGGTCGGCGCCGGCGCGCACTCGGCCAAAGTAACCTCGACGATCTCGGGCTCGATCGGCAGTTCGGCGGCACCGCCACCCGAGATCGGGCGGCGCGGCCGCAGCTGCACCCGACCCGAACTCCCGCCCCGGCCGGGGTAGGTGAGCAGGCCGTTTATCGGATCGGGCACCGCGTCGAGCGCGGCCCGGACGACCAGGAGATCACGGAACGTCGGCCACTGGTCGTCACTGCGGAAGGCGATCTCGAACAGGACGCCCCAGGAATGGCGATGCCAGGCCCAGTCGTAGGCCCCGTGGGTGATCGCCGCTTCGACCAGGTCATTGCCATGGGCATCCTGCCAGCGCGCCGCGGAAAGTTGCGCGCCGTCGAAGACCTCGATGGACCACCAGTGGAGTTCCATGGTCACTCGATCGTATGGCCGGGCTCCGGCTATGTCACTAGCCCTTGACGATAGGCACAGACCACGACCTGCATCGGGTCGCGCAAACGGAGCTTGGTGAGAATCTGTGACACATAGGTCTTAACGGCCGCCCTGGCGGCTGGTGCAGGCGACCCGGGCGACGACCGGCGTTGCCGCGGCGGTTCTGCAGAAACAGGAGGTCGCGCGACCCGTTCGAGGTGCAGCCGCCGCGACCGCCGCCGAACGCGCCGAACAGCCGCCGCGATGGTGATCAGCCTCGAGACGGTGAAGATCTACGTCTCCCGGATCCTCACCGAACTGGACCTCCGCGATCGAGTCCAGGCAGTCGTCCTCGCCCACCGAACCGGCCTCCCCACCACCGAGCCATAGCTCACCGGAAAGCCGTGCAACACGCCGCGGACGCCTCAGGTAGCCTGGTCCCCGCGGGCCGCTAGCTCAATGGCAGAGCTGAGGACTTTTAATCCTTAGGTTCCGGGTTCGAGTCCCGGGCGGCCCACCACGTAGCTGACCTGCGCGGGAATTCAGGGTCCGTAACGCGAACGGTACAGCCCCAGAGTTCAGGCAGGATGAGGCATTGGGCGAACCGTGCCGTCGCCGAGCCGGATTCATGGATTGCTGACGACATCGTGCAGGTGATGTCAGGCGGTTGTCTCCTGCCACGGGTCGATCAACGAGACTCCGGTCTCGATGAAGTCCCTGGTGTTGCGCGTGGCGAGGGTCGCGGCCTGTGATCGACAGATAGCAGCGATTTGGCCGTCGAACCCGCTGATGGGATTGCCGCCTTCTTCGCGGCCGGCGACCAGGTCGGCGTAGGTGGTGGCTGCGGCGAGATCGAAGGGCAGAATCTGGCGGGGGAAGGCGGCGAAGATCTCGTTGGCAGCCTGATTCAGGTCATGTTTGCGACGGCCGTCTGGTAGTCGTGCGATGCCGTAGCGGATCTCGGCGACAGTTACTGACGTGGTGTAAAGGCCTGTGCTGGACGTTTGCTTTAGCCATGTGAGTACGGCCGGAGCGGGAGTGGCACGCATGAGTTCAGAGACGACGTTGGTGTCGAGGACGATCATCACTCGCCGAAGTCCGCCGCACGGGGTGGGGTGGTCCGGGCCGGAACGTCGAGGTCGACTCCGCCGAGCCGCCCGAACCGCTCAGTCAAAGCGCTGAACAGGTCGGTACGTGGGCGCTCCTCCTCGATGGCAGCCGCCGTAAGGATCAGGCGAATCTCAGCCTCCATGGAACGGCCGTGCCGGGCCGCTCGAAGACGCAGCTTTTCTTTGACGGAGTCGTCCAGGTCTCGGATGCTAAGGGCCGCCATTGCCTCATCTCCTCGTCACTCGGGGCTGATAGCAATGCTAGCGTACGCGTGCGGTGACTACCGTACGGCTATCCACCGCTACCGTCGTGAGCTGCTAAAACGTCCGCGCGTGGCATCGCCGTGATCTTGGTGGCGCGGTTCGCATGGTGCAACGTTCGGCCCACGCCCGGCGGCGCCCCTGTCCGCAAAAAGCGCGGACCGGGGCCGGTCGTCATTTCTCTCCGGGGGCCGAGCCCCCGGACACCCCGCGGTGCGGTGGTTGCGGTGGGAGTTGCGGTGGGCGGGTCGCTCGCCGGCGTGTTTCTCTCGCTTCGCTCGAGTACGCCAGGCGCCGCCCTCCGAAAGCAGCAGCGGCCGAACCGTCGTCGCGTCGGCCGTGTCGCACCGCCGTCGTGTTGCATCGTCGCCGTGCGGGAGCTGTGCTGAAAAAGGGTCCAGAAATGGCAGTAGGCCCACCCCGGAGGGTGGGCCTACTGTTCACGTTGAGTCCGGCGGTGTCCTACTC
>DASWRZ010000193.1:0-25795 GCA_036402935.1 Actinoplanes sp. | reverse complement strand
CCCTCCACCTCGTGGGTGAGCGCCTTGCCGATGTCGTGCAGGAAGGCCGCCCGCTTCATCGACGGGATGTCGAGGCCCAGCTCGGCGGCCATGATGCCGGCGATGTGGGCGGTCTCGACCAGGTGCTTGAGCACGTTCTGCCCGTAACTGGTGCGGTAACGCAACCGGCCCAGCAGCTTGGTCAGCTCCGGGTGCAGATCGGTGATGCCGACGTCGACCAGCGCCTCCTCGGCCGCCCGGTCGCAGAGCACGTCGACCTCGCTCTTGGCGGTCTCGTAGACCTCCTCGATGCGGTGCGGGTGGATGCGCCCGTCGAGCACCAGCTTCTCCAGCGTCAGCCGGCCGACCTCCCGGCGCACCGGGTCGAAGCACGAGAGCAGCACCGCCTCCGGGGTGTCGTCGATGATCAGGTTGACCCCGGTCACCGACTCGAACGCCCGGATGTTGCGGCCCTCACGGCCGATGATGCGGCCCTTCATCTCGTCGCTCGGCAGGTGCAGCACGCTGACCACGCTCTCGGCGGTCTGCTCGCTGGCGATCCGCTGGATCGCGTCGACCACGATGCGGCGGGCCCGGGAGTCGGCGGTCGTCTTCGCGTCGGTCTCGATGTCGCGCACCATGATCGCGGCCTCGCGCTTGGCCTGGGCCTCGATGTTCTCGACCAGCTCGGCGCGGGCGGCCTCGGCGGTCAGGCCGGCGATCCGCTCCAGCTCACGGGTGTGCTTCTCCTCGGCCGCGGTTATCTCGCCCTCGCGGGTGGTCAGCGCGCCCTCGCGGGCGACAAGGTCGGCGTCCATGGTCGCGAGGCGGCGCTCACGCCCGACGAGGCGCTCCACCTCTTCACCGTGCAGGCGCTCCCGCTCGTCGATCCGGGCGGCGCGGCGCTCCACCTCGGCCGACTGCTCCTTGAGGGTGGCGTTGAGGAGGGCGACCTCACGCTCGCCGGAGCGCCGGGCGGCCGACCGCACCTGCTCGGCGTCGGCCTCGGCCTGGCGGTGGGCGTGCTCGAGGATGGTGTCGGCCTCGGTGTGCGCGGCCTCGAGGACCCGGCGGGCCTCGGCCCGGGCTGCGGTGGCCTCCGCTTTCGCGCCGGCGGCCTCGGCGCGTACGGAAGCGGCCTTCGCGTTGGCGTCGGCAACCTTGGCCTGCGCGTCGTCGACCGCCTGGCCACGACGATCTTCGGCATCGGCCCGGTCGGTGCGCAGCTGGCGCAGCGCGCGGGCCCCGAGCACGAGTCCGGCCAGCACGAACGCGGCAAGAACGACGATCGCCACCACGAGCACCCAGTCCAGGGCGGTCATCTCGCCGCGTCTCCCTTCGCCGCCCGCACGCGCGGGCCGTCTGCGGGATGCCCGACCAAGGCGATGACCGCATACGACGATGACCCCAGGACACTCCGCGTGGGGCGACTGGGGCATACCGTCAGGTATGTGGTTATGGCGTCCCGCCTCTTCGGCCGGGACTTCACAAGTGATGCCGTAATGTAATGCGATCTATGTTGTGCGTGTTGCATGCGATGGTCGAACAAACCTTGTTGTAACGCGAGGCTAGGTCGCGAGTGGCACTTCGGTCAAGGATCCATGATTCGGCAGCGGATGGGACTTAGGGCACAGACCCGCGGACGCCCAGCTGGGGGGCAATTCAGGCGTACCGGGCCCAGAGATCACGCATCGGGTCCCAGCTCTCACCCAGTCCCTCTTTCCAGTATGCGAGCAGATAGCCCGCCACCGGCGCCTGCGCATCGTCCCACCAGACCGCGGCCACCGGACGGGTGACACCACCTTCGGTGAGCTTGTACGCATACTCCACGTAGTAGCCACTCGTCCGGCCGGACGGGGTGGGTCGCTGCACGGGGGCGCCGGCCCCTGGGGTGAGGGAACGCGCGTCGGCGTTCTGCTTCACCGTATTGGCCCGCGCGTAGTCACGGTCGGCAATCGAGTTGTACTCCACGAAGATCGCGCTCATGCCGTTGAGGGTGCAGCGGACGCGAGCCTTCTCCCCCTGGTTGAGGTTCGGGCCGCCGGGGTCGCCGCTCCGGGAGCAAGTCGACAGGTACGGAAGCCAGCCCTGCGAGATCGCGACCAGGCCGGTGCCGGCGAAGTGGGGCCGGTTGAGGGCGACCTGGCTCTGCTCGAAGACGCCGAGATTCCCCCCGGTCGGGCCGGCTTGGGGCTTCGGTCCGGCGTCGGGGGCGGTCGCTCGTCCCGCGAAGAACCCGCCGATGCCGAAAACAAGGAGGCCGGCCACGAGGCCCGCGACCAGGCCGATCACCAGGCGGCTGCGGTCCGGGGGTGGGGAGGGCTCGATGCGGCGGCCGGGGAAGGCGGTAGAGGAGGTGAAGGCGAGCGGGTCGGGGGTGGCGGAGTTCCACGAGGTGTCGTCGCTCCGGAACGGGCCGTAGGACGGGGTGCCGCTGCTCGTGGGGTGGGGGGTGCCGCTCGTGGCGCCGGGGTAGGAGGAGCCGCTGGCGGGGGAAGCACTGGTGGGCATGCCGCTCGAGGGATCGGGGTACGGCGAGCCGCTGGCCGAGGAGGCGTTGGTGGGGATGCCGCTCGGGGGAGCCGGCGGGTAGGCGCCGTCGGGGTAGGTCCCTGAGGGATCCGCCACATGCGGGTTCGTGCCCGACGGGTCGGCCCCATACGGGTTCATGCCGGTGGGTGCAGCGTTCATGCCCGTGGGTGCGGCGTTCATGCCGGTGGGCGCTGGCGTCGCCGGCTGGGGCAGGTATGGCGTCGTCGGCTGCGGCGGGTAGGAAGCGGTGGTGTCCGGGTCGTGGCCCGGTGTCCAGCTTCCGGGGCCGGCGCCTGGTGCCGCGAACCCGCCCGGCCGGGGATAACCGCGCTGAGCGGTGTTCAGGCGACCGCCCTCGGAACCAGAGTCGCTCCCCTGGACATAGCCGGGATAGCCACCAGTTGGCTGGACCGATCCCGCGCCGGTGAGCGTGGGCTGGTTCGGCGCGCTGGGCGACGCGGCCGGCTGAGTCACCTGTGCCGGCTGAGTTACCTGGGCCGGCTGAGTCACCTGGGCCGGCTGGGCCGACGGCGTTTCGCCGCTTTGCGCGGAAGGCGGGACATTAGCGTTTTGCGGGGAAACTGAACCGTCCTGATGGCCTGCCGCTGTGCGGTCGGGTGCCGCGTGACCGCCCGCCAGGTGAGCCGAGTCGCTGCTGCTCGGCGCCGGCTCGGCATAGGTCTGCTGCTCGGCACCGGTCGGCGAGGCGGGGATGGGCGCGGTCGGCTCGGCACCCTCGGGGAAGGGACCGTGGCCCTGCGTCCGGCTGCGCGACTCCTCGGTCACGACGTCGCAGATTACCAGCCAGTTGCGAGGGCCGATGTCTCGAAAGATCGTCCGGCCCCGAACAACTCAATGACACCGCCAGCAAAAAGCGCCGGCACCGACCGATCGACGAGACGCGCCGCTCCCGAGGCGCCGATCGGTACCAGCTGCCCGTCTCGCTATGACTCGGTGGCCTCGCTATGACTCGGTGGCCTCGTCATGACTCGGTGGCCTCGTCGGCGAGGGCGTCGGCGTCGATCTGGTCGGCGAACTCGGCTGCCTCGGCATCGCGGGCCGCCAGCGCGTCCTTCACGGCGCGGATCGCCACCCCCGCCGGGTAGCCCTTGCGGGCCAGCATGCCGACCAGCCGTCGGAAGACCGCCTCGGGAGCGCCTGTCGCCGAGCGCAGTTTGCGGTCGACCAGGGCGCGTGCCGTCGCCGCCTCGTCGTCTTCGTCGAGGGTCTCCAGCGCCTCGCCGGCCACCTCGGCGTCGACCCCCCGCTGCCGTAGCTCGTTGGCGAGCGCCCGCCGGGCGAGCCCCCGCCCCTGATGACGGCTGCTCACCCAGGCCCGCGCGAACGCCGCGTCGTCGATGATGCCGACCTCGTCGTAGCGGTCGAGCACCTCGGCGATCACCTCGGCCGAGATCTCTTTGCGGGTGAGCACCTTGTCGAGCTCGGCCCGGGTGCGCGGCCGCGCCGCCAACTGTCGGAGGCAGATCTCCCGCGCCCGCTCGGACTCGGTCTGCTCCGCCGCCGGCGGTCCGGCCTGCCCGCCCGGCGAGCCCCGGCGGCGCCCCGGGGCGTTGCCGCGCCCCGTCACGCCACGCCGGAGCTCGCCATCGGCGGCAGGCTCGTCGGTGTTACGGCTGGCCGTCCGGGGCGGAAGGGCATCCCATCCGCGCCCGGACCGCGCTCCGCGTCGTCCGGCCATATCTGAGATCAGAAGTCGACCGGCGGCAGCTCAGGCCCGCCGGCGGCGTCGCCCGTGGTCTGGCCGACGCCCAGCTTTTCGAGGATCTTCTTCTCGATCTCGGCGGCCACGTCGGGGTTTTCCTTGAGGAACTCCCGCGCCTTCTCCTTGCCCTGGCCGAGCTGGTCACCGTCGTACGTGTACCAGGCGCCGGACTTGCGGATGATGCTCTGCTCGACGCCGACGTCGATCAGCGAGCCCTCGCGTGAGATGCCCTTGCCATACATGATGTCGAACTCGGCCTGCTTGAACGGCGCGGCGACCTTGTTCTTCACGACCTTGACCCGGGTGCGGTTGCCGACCACGTCGGTGCCGTCCTTCAGGCTCTCGATGCGGCGCACGTCGAGCCGCACGGACGCGTAGAACTTCAGCGCGCGGCCACCGGTCGTCGTCTCGGGCGAGCCGAACATGACGCCGATCTTCTCGCGGAGCTGGTTGATGAAGATCGCGGTCGTGCCCGTCGTGTTGAGCACACCGGTGATCTTCCGCAGGGCCTGACTCATCAGGCGGGCCTGCAGACCGACGTGACTGTCGCCCATCTCGCCCTCGATCTCGGCGCGCGGCACCAGCGCGGCGACCGAGTCGATGACGATGACGTCGATCGCGCCGGAGCGGATCAGCATGTCAGCGATCTCGAGGGCCTGCTCACCCGTGTCGGGCTGGGAGACCAGCAGGGCATCGGTGTCGACACCGAGGGCCTGTGCGTAGTCCGGGTCGAGGGCGTGCTCGGCGTCGATGAACGCCGCGATGCCACCGTTGCGCTGCGCGTTGGCCACCGCGTGCAGGGCGACCGTCGTCTTACCGCTGGACTCCGGCCCGTAGATCTCGACGACGCGGCCACGCGGCAGGCCGCCGACGCCGAGGGCCACATCGAGGGCGATGGAGCCGGTCGGGATGATGGCCATCTGCATGACCGGCCGCTCGCCCAGCCGCATCACCGAGCCCTTGCCGAACTGCTTGTCGATCTGGGCCAACGCCAGATCGAGCGCCTTATCTCGGTCAGGTCCTGCCACCATGTCCGCCACCCCTGTACTCGACTTTGCAGGCGTCTTCGCCGATGAGCTCTTGTTCACCACGCGCATCAAGGTAGGCGGTGGGTATGACAAAAATCAGCCGCCCTGCCCCGGACTGTGGATTACCAAGCCCTGTGGACAATAGCCGAACACGTGTACGACGATCGAGTGACACGCCAGAACAGGCGTACTAAAAACGCGTCAATGCAGGCGAGAGGGCACCCGATCGGGGTATGCGGCCACCACTGCTCGCCAGATAGTAACGGTTTCGACACCCTGAGCAATCGCTTCATCGATCGTCCGGTCGCCGAGATCCGCGAACGAATGGTCGGCCGCAATACTTCGCGCATAGCTCGGCCCGAATACCTCGCCGAGGCGTTCCCAAAAATCCGTCAACCGCACCCATCGAGCCTACTCAAGCCGCCTTCGGGCGCCATCGACGCGAGGCAGGCGTCACCTCACGGCCGCGGCGGCGACTTTCAGGTCGTCGACCAGGCTTCCGTACGCCGCATCTCTGTCATCCGCCCGCAGAACCGCCGAGGGGTGGATCGTCGCGAGCGCCTGAACCTCGTCGATCGGGAAGTCCTCCGGGTGCTGAGCCGACGCCGGCCATGGCATGAGCCGGCCGCGCGACTGCGTGACCCGGAACGACGGGCCGATCAGCGCCTTGCCCGCGGTCGCGCCGAGCATCACCACGATCTTGGGCTTGAGCAGTGCGAACTCGGCCACCAACCAGGGCCGGCACGCGGTGATGTGAGCCGGGCCGGGGGTCTGGTGGATGCGCCGCTTGCCCCGCAACTCGAAGCGGAAGTGCTTGACGGCGTTGGTGATGTAGACGTCGGCCGGGTCGATGCCGGCGTCGTCGACCGCCTCGCGCAGCAGCCGGCCGGCCGGTCCGACGAACGGAAGGCCCTGCTGATCCTCGACGTCGCCCGGCTGCTCGCCGACGAAGACGACCGACGCCTGCGGCGCGCCCCGGCCGAAGACGGTCTGGGTCGCGGCGGCGTAGAGCTCGCAGCCCTCACACCCGGCCGCGGCCGACTTGAGCTGGTCGATGCTGGTCGGCTCGGCGGGCACCCACTGCTGCGCGCCGACCGGCGCCTCGGTCCTCGACATCCCATCGTTTTACCCGATCGGGTTCGGCCCACACTCACCGGGAAGGCACCCCGGGACCGGACGGGTGAACGGCGTCGGCCACCGCGTCGGCCACCGCCGGGATCTCCGACTCGTCCAGCGCGCTGATCGTCACGCGGATGCCGGGCGGAGCAGCAACGCGGAACAGCGAGCCGGGCGCCACCGCGTACCCCTGATCGCGCAGGAGGCCGACGGCCCGGGTCTCGTCGGGAACCTGGACCCAGACGTTGATCCCGGTTTTGCCGGTGGCCGTGAGGCCGCGCGCCGCGAGGGCCTCGCAGAGGGCCCGGCGGCGCTGCGCGTAGGTGCGGGAGGCCTCCGCGACGAGGGCCGTGACCTGCTCGTCGCGCCAGAGGTGCAGCAGCGTGCGCTGGAGCACCGTGGAGACCCAGCCGGTGCCGATGCGCATCCGCCCGACGACCCGGGCGATCGTGGTCTCGTCGCCCACTACCACCGCGATGCGCAGGTCGGGGCCGAACGGTTTGGAGGCCGACCGGACGAAGGCCCACGAGTCGGTGACCGGGCCCAGGCAGTGCAGCGGGACCTCGGCCAGCTCGGCGGCGTGATCGTCCTCGACCAGGAGCACCGTCGGATGCCCGGCGAGCACGCGGCGCACCTCGGCCGCCCGCTCGGCGGTCAGGGCACCACCGGTCGGATTTTGCGCCCGAGCCGTGATGATCACGGCCCGGGCACCGGCTCGCAGCGCATCGGACAGCGTGGCCGGATCGGGCCCGTCGTCGTCGACGGAGAAGGGAACCGGGCGCAGACCGCACGCGGCGAGCAGATCGAGAAGGTTGGCCCAGCCCGGATCCTCGACCGCGACCGCGTCACCCGGCCGCAGGTGGGCGGTGAGCAGGCGCTCCATCGCGTCGAGGGTGCCGGAGGTGGCGGCGATCGTGGCGCGCTCGACCGGGACGCCGTCGGCGGCCAGACGCAGCCGGGCGGCGTCGGTGAGCGCGGGCATGGCGACCGCGGACGCATATCCCTGCGGCTCAACACCATCCTCGGCGACCGCGCGAAGGGCCGACGCGAGCGAGGGGAGCCGGTTCGGGTCGGGCTCTCCGTCGGAGAGATCGCGAAGGCCTGGCCGAACCGGAAGACGCAGTGCGGCCCGCGGTCCGGCGATCGGCGGGCGGGAACGGATGCGGGTGCCGCGCCGGCCCTCGGTCTCGACGACACCCCGTTGCCGCAGCTCCTGATAGGCCTTGGCCACGGTCGCCGGGCTGACATGCAGTCGGTCGGCGAGCACGCGGACGGCCGGCAGGGCGGCGCCGGACACCCAGTCTCCGCGCAGGACGCCGGACTCGATGCTGGCGGAAATCGCGGCGGCGCTGTCGCCGCTGACCTGATACTGTGCTGACACAAGAGAGAGCTTGTACTAGTACAGAAGGAAAAGCAAGCCAGCCCGAAGTCAAGCCAGAACGAACTCAAGCCAGAACGAAGTAAGCCAGAACGAAGCGAGCCGGGAGGCCCGATGTCCGACCTCTATCCCGCGACCGCCCGCACGACCGCGACCCGCGCGCGCCAACTGATGAGCTACGACCGGGCCACCGCGCACGCGATCCTCGACGAGGCCTATGACTGCTCCGTCGGCATCGTGGCCGACGGGGAGCCCCGCGTCCTGCCGACGCTGCACGTCCGGATCGGCGACACGCTCTATCTGCACGGTTCCAGCGGCGGCCGCTTCGGCCTGACGGCCCGCGGCGACGACGGGGTCAAGGTTTGCGTGAGCGTCACGCTGCTCGACGGTTTCGTGTACGGGCGATCCCAGTTCCACCACAGCGCCAACTACCGCTCGGTGGTCGTCATGGGCGTCGCCCGTCTGGTCCCCGACGACGTGACGAAGCTGGCCGTGCTCCACGCCCTGGTCGAAAAGTTCGGGGTGGGCCGTGCCGCCGACAGCCGCCCACCGTCCAAGCAGGAGCTGGCCCAGACGTCGGTGCTCGCCCTCCCGCTCGAGGAGGTCTCGGTGCGGAGCCGCACCGGTGGCGTCAACGACGAGACGGACGACCTCGACCTGCCGCATTGGGCCGGGGTGCTACCACTGCAGCGCGTGGCCGGCCCGCCGGTCGGCGAGCGCACCGTGCAGGTCGCGCCGCCCGCCTATCTGCCCGGCGCCCCACGGTCCCCATGGCACGAGGCGGTCCTGCTCAACGGCGAGCACGTCCGCCTGGAGCCACTCTCTCCCGCGCATGTGGACGGGCTTCGGGCGGTCCTCTCCGACGAGGAGCTCTGGCAGTTCCTGCCGACCCCACGACTGACCACCCGCGAGGAGTGGGCCGCCCACGTCGACAACCTGCTGAGCCGTCGTTGGCGGGGCCTTCAGGTGCCGTGGGCCCAGGTCGACCCGTCGACCGGCCAGGTCATCGGCATGACGACCTACCACGACATCGACCCGGTCAACCGCTCGGTCGGCATCGGCCACACCATGATCGGCCGGCCGTGGTGGCGCACCGGGGTCAATACCGAGGCCAAGCTGCTGCTGATGGCCCGGGCCTTCGACGTGCTCGGCGCCGAGAAGGTCTTCTGGCACACCGACATCCGCAACCAGCGCTCGCAAAACGCGATCGCCCGCCTCGGCGCCGGCCGCGACGGCTTGATCCGCGCCCAGCGCCTGCGCCCGGACGGCACCTGGCGCGACACGGTGGTCTTCGCCCTCACCGCGGAGGAGTGGCCGGCCGCCGCCAAGCGCCTCCGCGCTCGTCTGGCCGCCGGCCCCTCGAAGGAGCCGGCCATGCGTTGACAGCCACCGCCGGCCGTCTGCGCGATCCGCACCGACCGAGGAAACTCGACTACCGCACCGGACCACCTGACCAGCCCGATTCCGCCCGCGCTGCCACCGCGGTGGCAGCGGGGCCGGCGGTATCCTGCAGCAGCTCCAGCGGGGGTTGGCGGTGTCCTGCAGCAGCTCCAGCAGGGGGGTGGCGGTGCCCTGCAGCAGCTCCAGCGCGGCGGTGCCCTGCAGCAGCTCCAGCAGGGGGTGGCGGTGTCCTCCAGCAGCTCCAGCGCGGCGGTGCCCTGCCCGGCGGAGGACGCCGTCCGGAGCTCTTTGTAGGGAGCGGCCGAAGCTCGCTGACGGCGGCGCAACTGACATCGGCGGGAGCTGCGCGCCGCGGCAACGACGACTCCGCGCAACAGCGAAAGGGCGCCGAGGACGTCTATTCGTCGGAGCCCTCGGAGTCGTCCTCGAAGACTTCCTCGACGACCTCGCCCAGCACCATGCCGCCGAGAACGCCGCCGGCCACACCGGCCGCCATCGCGCCCATCCCCGGGCCGCGGGAACGACCAGGGCCATGCCCCATGGGATAGCTCTGGCCGACCGGATAGCCATGGCCAGCCGGATAGCCCTGACCTGACGGATAACCCTGGCCCGACTGATAACCCTGGCCCGACGGATAACCCTGGCCGCTCGAGAAGGCGGCGCCATGGCCTCCGAAGCCGTACGAGGCGCGCATGCCCTGGTAGCGACCGGCCGCTTCCTGCACCCAGGAGTCGACAACGGACTGCCAGTCAGCGGTGTCGGCCTCTTCATGAGCGACCCGGAAGCGGCCGTAGGCGTCGTGGCCGGGGGTGAGGAAGCCGCCCCGCTTGTCGAACTCGAGGACGATCTCGACCCCGGCTGGATCGGCGACGAAGGTCAGCTCCACCTCGTTGATCGCGCCGGCCAGGTGGGGCGGCGGGTAGAACTCGATCTCCTGGTAGAAGGGGAGCTGCTGGCGCACACCGTGGATCGCGCCGTGCTCCAGGTCGGCCCGGGCGAAACGGAAGCCCAGCGCGGCGAAGGCGTCGAGGATGCGCTCCTGGGCCGGCAACGGGTGGACCACCACCTCGTCGAGGTCGCCCTTGTCGACCGCCTTGGCCACCGCCAGCTCGGTGCGCAGGCCCATGGTCATGCCGTGCAGACGCTGGCCGTAGACGTGGGTCACCGGGGTCTCCCACGGCATCGGGAAGGTGAACGGGATGTCGCGCCGCTCGCCCTTGGCCAGCGCGAACGACCCGGAGATCGGCACCCGGAGGAATTCGGTCAGGCCGTCGCCGTGCGCCGACTCGACCCGGGTGACCAGGCCGAGGGCGATGTGCTCGATGGTGACGTCGTGGTCGCCGCCGACGACCTGCACCTGACCGCCCAGGGTCAGGCCCGGCCGGGTGTTCGGGTTGGCGAGCACGGTGTCGACGGACGGACCGCCCACACCGAAGGCACGCATCATCTTCTTGAAGACCACCGGGTCATTCCTCCTTGAATCAACGGGGTGGCACGAGGAAGGGGAAGCGGCCCCGGCAGCACAGCGGCAGCCATGAAACGGTGGGGCGCGAGCGGCGACCGTAACAAGCTCGTCTGATAACTCGCTGTGAGCTAGACAACCATCAAGACAGGCCGACGGTCCTACTTGCGATCCGAATAAAACGTGCTCAGGACCATGCTGATCTTGGCGAAGTCGCCCGACCAGTCCACGTCTCGGCTCTGCCAACTGACGGCATAAGCCTTACCGTTCGTGGCGAACCAGCGGGTCTGCACATGCAGGAGCGTCTTGTCGGGCGCCGTGTACTGGTATTCCCAGTCGGCCGCCTTGTTGAGCAACGGCCGCGGCTCCAGCAGGATCTGGTGATAGCCCGGCAACGCCCCGGCCGAAACCAATCGTGTCGCCTCCTTGCGACACGCCTGTATCGGATCCGAGCTGGGCTTACGCCCCACGTCGAGGGTCATCACCCGGCCACCGTCGGGGTCGCGGAAGCAGTACGTCGTGCCGACCTTCTGATAGGTCCAGTGGTCGGGCACCGGCATGTGGAAACCGGTGCCGTCGGTGAAGTAGGACCACCCTTCGTAGAGCGCGAAGCCGCTGACGCCACGGGACGCGTTCCTCTGCGGCGTCTCGGGGGCGTCCGACGACATCGTTGCGTCGCAGGCAACCGGGCTGAAGCCGCCGACCGCCGACCGCCGCGACGAGACCTGGGCCGACGACTGCGAGGCCACGCCCGGGAACACCATCGGCGCCGCGCGATGGTCGTCCCGCTGGATCAGGTAGCCGGCCACGATTCCCGACGCACCAAGAATCGCGACCGCGCTCAGCGCCGCCACGACCAGGGGAAATCGGAACTTCGGCGGAGCGTCCACGCGCGGGCCGGCGCCGGTCCCGGCCGGGGCGGGCGAGACCGGACCGGACGAGGTACGTTGCGCGGGCACCGCGCGTACGAGGGGCTGGTCGACCGACCGCGCAGCGGGAGTTGCCGGCGCGCCCGACATGGCACCGACCTCGGCATGCCTGCGATCTTGCCGTGCTCGGCGGGGCGCCGGGACCGTCAGCGCACGCTCACGATCGACGACGGCCGGCTCTCCGTCAGCCGTCGCGACGATCATGCGAAGCCGGCGGTCGACCTCGGTCGCGGTCAGCCGGGCCTCCGGGTCGTGCCGCAGCAGGCCGGTCAGCACCGGTGCCAGCAGACCCGCCAATTCCGGCGGATCGGGCGATTCTGTCGCCAGCGCCATCAGCGTGGCCATCGCGCTCTCGCGGGCATAGGGCGACCGGCCCTCGACCGCGGCATAGAGTGTCGCCCCAAAGGACCACAAATCGGACTCCACCGTAGACGCACCGTCACGGGCCCGCTCGGGCGAGACGTACTGCGGCGAGCCGACGATCAACCCGGGACCGGTCACCGAGCCGTCGTCGACGAAGGTGGCGAGCCCGAAATCGGTCAGGACAACCCGGCCTTCTTGGCCGATCAACACGTTGTGCGGCTTGATGTCGCGGTGCAGCACCCCGGCCTCATGGGCAGCGGTCAGAGCGTCGAGCACATGCAGCCCGATACGCGCCGCGGCGACCGGGCTGAACGCGCCGTCCTCGGTGAGCACCTGGTGCAGTGACCGGGACGGAACGTATTCCATCACGATCCATGGCAGCCCGTCGGCATGCACCACGTCGTAGATCTGCACCACATTGGGGTGGTTGAGCCGAGCCGCGCTGCGGGCCTCACGGAGCGTGCGGTCCTTGAGGCGCGCCTTCTCCTCGTCGGTCATCCACTCGGGCGGCACGAACTCCTTGACCGCGACGTCGCGGTCGAGCATCTCGTCGCGAGCGAGCCACACTCGGCCCATGCCGCCGGTGCCGACCGGCTCGCGGAGACGATACCGACCAGCGACGAGCATGCGCCTGACCGCCATCCCGCCCCCACCGTCGACTCGATTTCAGGATAGACAGGCCCCCGGACCAGCGATACCACGATCACCCGGCCACTGCGTAAACCACGAAATTGTCCTTGTACGACCGCAGCCGATGATCGAACACCCCACCGCACGTGATCAGCCTCAGCTGCCGGTCCGGCGTCGGCCCGTAAACCTCGCCGGTCGGAAAGTGCGTCTTCGGGTACCAAGCCTCGCGAACCACCGTGAACCGCACCACCGACCCCCCGCGCACCACCTCAATGCGGTCACCGACCGTAAGCTCGCGTAGCCGATAGAAGATCGCCGGCCCCGACTTCGAGTCGACGTGCCCAGCGATCACGGCCGGCCCGACGTCCCCCGGCGCCGTGCCGCCCGAATACCACCCCGCCCGCCCATATTCCTTCGGCGGCACCAGCGCACCACCGGCCCCGAGGTGCAGCTTCTCCAACGGCGTATCGATGCCGATCGCCTTCACCCGCAACCGGCCGGGGGCTCCGACAGGCGCCGCGGTCGCGGCGCCGAAGGGATCATCCCCCGACCTTCCGCCCACGACAACCGGCGCCGCGACCGCTTCAGGCCCCCATCGCCCGAGGTCAGACCCGCCACCGCGGTCACTGACAGCGAGATATCCGGTGCCGACGACAAACGCGGCAACCCCGGCGGCGACGATCGGCAGGGCGGTCTGCCGCAGCCTCTTTTTCCGTACGGGATCTGGGCCGTTCCCGCCCCCTTCGGGTTGCCCGTCCGTGGGCCTTTCTTCCCCAGCGGGCCCCGCGTCGGTCTTGGGCGCCACTGCCCGCAGCAGCTCTCCCCCGCCCCCGCCCGACCCGTCAGATGCGTAGCCGTCGCCCCCACGCACCCCATCGTCGCCGTGCTCGCGGCGCTCCCGGTGGCCGCCTTCCTGCTCACGGCCTTCCAACTCGCCGCGTCCCGGCCCGCCGTGCTTCCGTTCGCCGACCCCCTGCGCCCCGCGCCCCGATCCGTCGACCCCTTGCGCCCCGCGCCCCGATCCGTCGAGCCCCGGCGCCCCGCGCCCCGATCCGTCGAGCCGCTGTTCGCCGCGCCCCGACCGGTCGAGCCCCCGCGCGCCGCGCCCCGATCCATCGAGCCCTCGCCCGCCGCCCTTCGATCGCTCGCCACGCCCCGAGCCGTCAACGCCGGCCCTTGATCCCTCGAGCCCCAGCCCGCCGCCCTCGCCGCCGCGCTCCTGCTCATCGTGCTGACGCGGTCGTCGCAGCTCGACCAGCGCTCCCGCCGCGGGCCGCCCCGGCCGGCCGAACGGCCCGTCGGCTCGGCCACCACGAGCGCGCCCCTCGGACCGGATCCGGCCATCAAGCCCCGCACTCGCCGCGGCTTGGTCGTTTACCCTCGCACTCCCGTCAGCCTGCCTGCCGCGGCGCACCTGGCCGCCCACCGGCACGCCCGGCGCATCTCGATCGTCCCGGCGAGCCTGCCCGCCCGTCCGCGCATTCGCTGCCGGCGGTCCGTCCTGATTCACCTGATCGTCGGCACACGGGCTCGCCGCAGGTCGCCCATTCACGTTCAGCTGCCCGTCCGCACGCGGGCCCGCCGCAGGTAGGCCCTCCACCCGCAGCTGGCCTTCCGCACGCGGGCCCGCCGCAGGTAGGCCCTCCACCCGCAGCTGGCCTTCCGCACGCGGGCGCGCCGCAGGCGGGCCCTTCACCTGCAGTTGCTCTTCCGCAGGCGGGGTCGCCTCGGGCTGCCCGTTCAGGTGCCTCTGATCGCGCGGCCGCACATCCGGTGGAGGGCGTCCGCCGGCGCCGTGCGGGTGGGCGACGGCAGCATCCGGGGCGCCCGGCCTCAGCCGCGGCGGTTCGTCGCCGGCCGCCGCCTCCGGATCAGGCTGCGGGCTGTGCGCCTCGCCGGCGGCCGCGCCCAGGCTCGGATCGGGGACGGCACCGATCCCCTGCTCGGCGCCGGGGGCGGGCGGTGGCAGGGCGGCGCGCCCGATGTGCCGTTCGGCCGGCGGGGCGGCGTCGCCGAAGAAGTCGTGGGGGTGGATGGCGAAGGCTCGCCGCTTCTCGGTCGGTGGGCGGCCCGGCAGCCCGGGCGGCGCCAGCGGGATCGGCGGCCACGCCGGCGGCGGGCGCGGCACCGACAGCGCCCCCGGCACGGCCGCGACGGCCCGGACCACCGGTGGCCGCAGCACCCCGTCGGCGTCGGCCGCGTGTGGCGGCCTGACCTGGGCGCGGCCGCTCGCCGGGGCCGCGGCTTCACCGCGTACGTCCGCAACGGCCTGCACCACCCCCTCAGCCGGCGCCGGAACGCCGGGCATCGTGGTGTCCGGCGCCTCCTCTCCTGGAGGCGCCGGGTCGGTGCGGAGTTCGGCCGTCACGCCGGACCTCGCCTCAGGCCGCCCGGAAGCGGCGGCGGAGGACGACCACGAACACGGCCGTCACCACCGCGGCCAGCGACGCCAGCAGCAGCGCCGTGGTCAGGTGGGACGTCGGCTGCGTGCCACCGGCGCCCGTTGCCACCCCGCCCAGCGGGACCGTGCCCTGACGCTCCGCATCGACGTGCAGCTGGGGCTTCAGGCCACCGCTCTTGTCGTCGAGCACGATCAGCGAATAGACACTGCCCGCTCCGAGCGTGCACGGCAGCACGCTGGTCTTCCCGCCGCCGGTCGGCTCGACCTCGACGCTCCACTTGCCCGGGTTGACCTCGCGGTAGGCGGTGGTGGTCGCGAACTGGACCCCGTCGGCGATGGTCTTGCCGTTCTTGCCGGCGACGTTGAGCACCGGGGCCTTCACCGAGGCCTGGATGACCCGGACCTTGGACTTGCCGGGGTCGGGGAGCTTGAGATCGTCCTTGAGGACGCGCAGCCCGAGGTCGGCGAAGCGGCCGACGCCGGCGACCGTGTAGGCGTCGCCGTTCGCCACCCCGACCTCGGTGGTGATCACGGGCTTGGTGCTGGCCGGCGCGCCGGCCTTGCGCATCGCGACCTGGTAGGTGCCGGTGGGCAGACGAAGGTATTGGGACATCGCGCCGTAGGCGACGCCTTTGAAGACCTGTGGTTTGACCGCGTTCGACGAAGACTTGAGGTAGACGTCGACCGCTGGGGTGTCGGGTGAGAGGTGGGCGAGGCGTACATAACCGGCGCCGGCCGCCTGGGCGGGCGAAGCGAAGAGCGTGACAACCGCGAGCGCGGCGATGGCCGCGAGGGCACCGCCGAGGCGCCGCCGGGTGGATGCGCGAAGGGACACGGAGCCTCCTGTCGGGTGGGGGGCCGCTGCTTGCACTGACATTGATGTCTGACGGACCGGTTGCGCGGTGGGCGAGCGCGCAGAAGAAACCAACCGCATCGCGGACGTGGGAGTCAAGCACTGTCCGAAACGTCGTCTTCACGCTGGGTCGAGGAGAAGCCGGGGAGAAAGTGTCGTACCCGCGAGAGAGGATGGTCGGCGTGGAAGAGGTGCTCGAACAGTTCGGCCCGGCGACCAGGGAATGGTTCCGGGCAGCGTTCGCCGCGCCCACCGCGGCCCAGGCCGGGGCGTGGCGCGCGGTCGGCGCCGGTCGCAACGCGCTGGTCGTCGCGCCCACCGGCTCCGGCAAGACCCTGGCGGCGTTCCTCTGGTCGCTCGACCGGCTCGCGCACGAGCCGATCCCGCAGGATGCCAAACGCCGCTGCCGAGTTCTCTACGTCAGCCCGCTCAAGGCGCTCGCGGTCGACGTCGAGCGCAACCTGCGAGCGCCGCTGACCGGCATCCGGCAGGCGTCGGGCCGGCTCGGCGTTCCGCCGCCCGACATCACCGTCGGCATGCGCACCGGCGACACTCCCGCCGACGAGCGGCGGGCCTTCGGGCGTACGCCGCCGGACATCCTGATCACGACGCCCGAGTCGCTCTATCTGCTGCTCACGTCGGCCGCCCGGGATTCGCTGCGCGGCGTCGAGACGGTGATCGTCGACGAGGTGCACGCGGTCGCGGCGACCAAGCGCGGTGCTCACCTGGCGCTCTCCCTGGAACGGCTCGACGCCCTGCTCGGGCGCCCGGCCCAGCGGATCGGGCTGTCGGCCACGGTCCGCCCGATCGACGAGACGGCGCGCTTCCTCGGCGGCGCGCACGACGTCGAGATCGTCCAGCCCAAGAGCGCCAAGACCATCGAGGTCACGGTCGAGGTGCCGGTCGAAGACATGACCGCCCTCGACGAGGTGCCTGACGTCGATCCCGACAACCCGGGCGCCGGGCGCCACTCGCCGTCGATCTGGCCCGCGGTCGAGGAGCGGGTGCTCGACCTGATCCAGGGGCACCGGTCGACCATCGTCTTCACCAACTCGCGGCGCGGCGCCGAGCGGCTGTGTGCGCGCATCAACGAGCTGGCCGCCGAGCGGGCGGGCGAGGTCGTCCCGGTGCCCGACCGCCCGCCGGCCGAGATCATGGCCCAGGCCGGCCAGGCCGGTGGCGCGCCGCCGGTCGTCGCCCGGGCCCACCACGGCAGCGTCTCCCGCGAGGAGCGCAAACAGATCGAAGAGGCGCTGAAGTCGGGCCGTCTCCCGGCCGTGGTCGCCACGTCCAGCCTCGAGCTGGGCATCGACATGGGCGCGGTCGACCTGGTCGTGCAGATCGAGGCGCCGCCCTCGGTCGCGGCCGGGCTGCAGCGCATCGGCCGCGCCGGTCACCAGGTCGGTGCGGTGTCGCGGGGCGTCGTCTTCCCCAAGCACCGCGGTGACCTGGTCTCCTGCGCGGTCGTCGCCGAGCGGATGGGCGAGGGCGCCATCGAGGAGCTGCGCTACCCGCGTAACCCGCTCGACGTGCTGGCCCAGCAGATCGTCGCGATGGTCGCGCTCGATGAGTGGCAGGTCGACGAGATGGCCGCCCTGATCCGCCGGGCGGCGCCGTTCGCCGAGCTGCCCGAGTCGGCGCTGCACGCGGTGCTCGACATGCTCTCCGGGCGCTATCCGTCGACCGCGTTCGCCGAGCTGCGCCCGCGCCTGGTCTGGGACCGCGGCACCGATCAGCTGACCGGCCGCCCGGGCGCGCAGCGACTGGCCGTGACCAGCGGCGGCACGATCCCCGACCGGGGCATGTTCGGCGTGTTCCTGGCCGGCGCCGAGCGGGCGTCCCGGGTCGGCGAGCTCGACGAGGAGATGGTCTACGAGTCGCGGGTCGGCGACGTCTTCCTGCTCGGCTCGACCTCGTGGCGCATCGAGGACATCACGCCCGACCGGGTGCTGGTCTCGCCCGCGCCCGGTGCCGCCGCCCGCATGCCGTTCTGGAAGGGCGACGCCCTGGGCCGCCCGATCGAACTGGGCCGCGCGATCGGCGCCCGGTTGCGGTCGCTGACCCGCGCCGGCGACGAGAAAGGCACGGCCTCGCTGCTCGAGTCGGGGCTCGACGACTGGGCGGCCGGAAACCTGATCTCATACCTGCGGGACCAACGCGAGGCGACTCGCCATCTGCCCGACGACCGTACGATCGTGGTCGAGCGTTTCCGCGACGAGCTCGGCGACTGGCGCCTGACCGTGCACTGTGTGCTCGGCGCCCGCGTCAACGCACCCTGGGCCCTGGCGATCGCCCGCCGGCTCAGCGAGCGGTACGGCGTCGACGGCCAGGTCATGCCCTCCGACGACGGCATCGTGGTGCGGCTGCCCGACACGGCCGAGGAACCGCCCGGCACCGATCTCGTGGCGTTCGACCCCGAGGAGATCGCGCAGCTGGTCGAGGAGTCGGTCGGCACCTCGGCGCTGTTCGCCTCCCGCTTCCGCGAGTGCGCGGCCCGGTCGTTGCTGCTTCCCCGCCGCGACCCGCGCCGCCGCCAGCCGCTCTGGCAGCAACGCCAGCGCTCGGCCCAGCTGCTCGACGTGGCCCGCGAGTTCGCCGACTTCCCGGTCACGCTGGAGGCGGCCCGCGAGTGCCTGCAGGACGTCTTCGACGTACCGGGTCTGGTCGGGCTGATGCGCGAGATCTCCGGCCGCAAGGTACGCCTGGTCGAGGTCGAGACGCCGCGGCCGTCGCCGTTCGCCCGGTCGCTGCTGTTCGGCTATGTCGGCGCGTTCCTCTACGAGGGCGACGCCCCGCTGGCCGAGCGCCGTGCGGCCGCCCTGGCGCTCGACTCGACGCTGCTCGGCGAGCTGCTCGGCCGGGTCGACCTGCGCGAGCTGCTCGACCCGTCGGTGGTCGCCGAGACCGAGGCCCAGCTGCAGTGGCTGACCACTCAGCGCCGCCCGCGCGACGCGGAAGACGCCGCTGAGCTGCTGCGCCTGCTCGGTGACCTGTCCACCGCCGAGCTGCAGGCGCGCGGGGTCGAGGAGGCGTGGGCGTCCACGCTGGAGGTGTCGCGGCGAGCGATACGCATCCGGGTCGCGGGCGAGGAGCGCTGGATCGGCATCGACGACGCCGGGCGCTACCGCGACGCGCTGGGCGTGGCGCTGCCGGTCGGGCTCCCCGAGGCGTACCTCGAACCGGTCGCCGACCCGCTCGGCGACCTGGTGGCCCGCTATGCCCGCACCCATGGGCCGTTCGCGGCGGCGACCTGCGCGGCCCGCTTCGGGCTCGGCGTCTTCGTGGTCGAGCAGGCCCTCAAGCGGCTCAGCGCCACCGGGCGGGTCGGGTCGGGCGAGTTCACCCCGGGCGGCGCCGGCACCGAGTGGTGCGACGCCGAGGTGCTGCGCATGCTGCGGCGCCGCTCGCTGGCCGCGCTGCGCCGCGAGATCGAGCCGGTCCCGCCCCGCATCCTGGCCGCCTTCCTGCCGCGCTGGCACCAGATCGGCGGCAACGCCCGCGGGATCGACGCGCTGGCCGCCTCGATCGAGCAGCTGCAGGGCATCGCCGTGCCCGCCTCGGCCTGGGAGCGGCTGGTCCTGCCGGCCCGGGTCGCCGACTACGCACCACCTCAGCTCGACGAGTTGTGCGGCAGCGGCGAGGTGCTGTGGGCCGGTTCCGGCTCGATCGCGGGCGGCGACGGCTGGGTGACCCTGGCCTGGGCCGACAGCGCGCCGCTGCTGCTCCCGCCACCCGACGAGGAACTCGCTCTGGCCCCGCTGCATCAGTCGGTACTGGCGGCCCTCGACGACGGCCAGGCGCTGTTCTTCCGCGGCCTCTCCGACCGTCTGGGTTCGACCGACGACACCGAACTGGCCGCCGCGGTGTGGGATCTCGTGTGGGCCGCCCACCTGACCAACGACACGCTCGCGCCGCTGCGCGCCCTGCTCGGGGCCAGCGGCGCCCACCGGTCCCGGCCGGCCCCGGCCCGCGGGCGCTACCGCCGTCCCGGCCGCCCGACCATGCCGGCCCGGGGCGGCCCGCCCAACATGGCCGGCCGTTGGTCCCGGCTGCCCGCCCGCGACCTCGACCCGACCCGGCGGGCAGCCGCCCTGGCCGACCTCCTGCTCGAGCGTCACGGCGTGGTCACCCGCGGCGCGGTCATGGCCGAAGGGGTGACCGGTGGCTTCTCCGCGGTCTATCCGGTGCTCGGCGCCCTGGAGGAGCGCGGGGCGGCCCGCCGGGGCTACTTCGTCGAGGGCCTGGGCGCGGCCCAGTTCGCGGTGCCGGGAGCGGTCGACCGCCTGCGCGCCCTGGCCGAGCCGGCCGAGCTGGCCAAACGCACCGGCAGCGCGGCGGTCGTGCTGGCCGCCACCGACCCCGCCAACCCCTACGGCGCCGCTCTGCCCTGGCCCGAACGCATCGTCGACAGCGGCGACGGCGAACCGGTCGCCAAAGCGGGCCACCGAGCCGGGCGCAAGGCGGGCGCCCTGGTCGTCGTGGTCTCCGGCGACCTGGTCCTCTACGTCGAACGCGGCGGCCGCACCCTGCTGTCCTTCACCGATGACCCGGAGTCCCTGATCGCGGCGGGCCAGGCCTTGGCGGGCGCGGTCCGTTCGGGCGCACTGGGCCCGATGTCGGTCGAGCGGGCAGACGGCGAGTCGGTCCACGCCTCACCGTTGCGCGAGGCCCTGACGACGGCCGGCTTCCGCCCCACTCCGAGAGGACTACGCCTGCGCGGCTGATGCGCGAGAGACGACGCCCGGCTTGTGCCCCACGCCAAGACAGCCGCAGCGCCGACGCGCGAGACCGACGCCCGGCTTGCGTCCCACGCCCAGACAGCCGCACCGCCGACGCGCGAGACCGACGCCCGGCTTGCGTCCGGCGCCGAGACAGCCGCACCGCTGACGCGCCGAGACCGACGCCCGGCTTGCGTTCGGCGCCGAGACAGCCGCACCGCTGACGCGCGGCTCTCTGCCCCGCGTAGAGAGGCGCGCCTGCGCCGCCTATGGGCGGAATGTTGCGTTTCTGAGCAGCCACGAGCCACCCCCACCCTGCTGGGTGGGGCCGTATTCAAGCACGTGGGTCCGACAATCCTTCGCGGTTGTCCACAGCCGATGTGTCAGTCCGAGGCGAGGCCGGCGGTCAGCTCGCGGTAGGCGGCGAGAACGGAGTGAGTGTGCTCGGCCAGGTCGGACGCGGGTTCGAGGGCTGCGCCCGGCCCGGCCAGGACGGCCGGCGGCATGGCGCGCAACGTCTGGTCGGCGGCCCGGACGGCCTCGCGCATCTGCTGCTCGCGGATGAAGTCTCGGCCTGCCTCCTCGGCCCGGCGGAGGCCGGCCTCGCGGCGCTGGAACTCGGCGTCGACCCGGGCTCGGGCGGCCCGTGCCACGCTGAGCTGGGAGCGGGTCTCGACGCTGGCCGCGCTCGGATCGAACCCGACCGGCTCGAGCACGGCGTCGAGCTCCTCGCGGCGGGACAGCACCGCCGCGACCTGCCACAGGGCCTCGGCCAGCATCACCGCGGCCTCGTCGGCGTCGACCAGCGGCCCCAACGCCGGCCAGGTCTCGCTGACCCGGTCGGCCAGGGCGAGCGCGTGGTCGAAGGCGGACCGCGCCCGCTCGCTGTGGAGCACGATGTTGTCCGGCCGCCGCAGGCGGCGACCGGCCAGCCACCGGCGCAGCTGCGGGGTCAGATAGGTCGAGGCGATCAGGGTCGCGCCACCTACCGCCACGCCGACCTCGGCCGGTGCGAACACGGCGGCCAGCGCGCCGAGCGCCACCGGCGGCGCGAAGACCAGCGTGGTTTCGCCGGGCGCACGACCGGTTCGCGGCGGGATCTCGACCAAGGTGTCCCACGAGCGCGGGACCGGCCGATTTCGCAGCCGGCCGAGCCGTCGCCGGGACACGACGATAACGCCGTTGTCCCGCATGACGTAGATCCGCGCCACCGCCGCACCCCCTAAGGCTTCGCATCGGCATCCGGGCCGCCGACCTTAAGACGGCCCGACCGAAACGACGTCCTCGGAGCTGACGAGCCACCACGGCGGCCCGGCACCGAAACCACGTCCGAAGAGCCGGCGAGCCACCACGGCGGCCCGAAGAGCGGGCAAGCCACCTCGACGGCCCAGCGCCGAAACCAAGACCTCAGAGCTGAGGAGCCACCTCGGCCGCCACGAACTCGACGTGGTCGAGGTCGCTCAGGTCCAGCGTCTGCAGGAACAGGCGGGTCGCACCGGCCTCCGCGTACCTCTGGATGGTCTCCACCGCCTCGCCGGGCGTGCCCACGATGCCGCCGCCCGCGCGGATCTCGTCGGCGTCCCGGCCGATCGCCGCCGCCCGGCGGCGCACCTCGGCGTCGTCTCGGCCCACGCAGAGCACCGCGGCGGCCGAGAAGGTGGGCAGTGTGGTGCGGCCGATCGCGGCGCACGCCTCCCGGACGCGGGCGAAGGTCGGCGCGACGTCCGCCAGCGGGGCGAACGGCACGTTGAACTCATCGGCGAAGCGGGCCGCCAGGGCGGGCGTACGCCGTTTGCCGTGACCGCCCACGATGACGGGCGGGCGCGGCGACTGGACCGGCTTCGGCAGCCCGGGCGAGTCGCTGAGCTGGTAGTGCTTGCCGTGGAAGTCGTAGGTCTGGCCGACCGGGGTGGCCCACAGGCCGGTGATGATCTCGAGCTGCTCCTCGAGCCGGTCGAAACGCTCGCTCAGGGGCGGGAACGGGATGCCGTACGCCGCGTGCTCGGTCTCGAACCAGCCGCCGCCGAGACCGAACTCGATGCGGCCGTTGCTCATCGCGTCAGCTTGAGCGACCGCGATGGCCAGCGGCCCGGGCAGCCGGAAGGTCGCCGAGCTGACGAGCGTGCCGAGCCGGATGCGGGACGTCTGCAACGCCAGGCCGGCCAGTGTGAGCCAGGCGTCGGTGGGTCCGGGCAGGCCGTCACCGCCCATCGCCACGAAGTGGTCGGAGCGGAAGAAACCGTCGTAGCCGCCGGCTTCGGCGGCCTGGGCGACCCGTCGCAGGTCGTCGTAGCTTGCCCCCTGCTGGGGCTCGGTGAAAATCACGAGACGCATGGATCAACCCTGCCAGAGTTCTCCGGCGCGCCTGGCCGCACCTGCCGCTCGCGTTGCGTACGGGGGCAGTAACGTTTGCCACCATGGCGGGGTATGGATGGATCTCACTTACTACCGATTACGGCACCTTCGACGGATTTGTGGCCGCGTGCCACGGATCGATCGCGCGGATCGCGCCGGACGTACGGGTGATCGATGTCACCCACCACGTCCCGCCGGCCGACGTGTCCAGGGGCGCCGCCGTGCTGGCCCAGACCGCCCCGCACCTACCGCCCTCGGTGCACGTCGCGGTGGTCGACCCGGGCGTGGGCACGACCCGGCGGGGCATCGCGATCGGCACCCCGGGCGGCGTGCTCGTCGGCCCGGACAACGGCGTGCTGATCTGGGCGGCCGAAGCGCTCGGGGGCATCGGCTCGGTGCACGAGCTGACCAACAAGGACTGGTTCCGCGGCGACGTCTCGCGCACCTTCCACGGGCGTGACCTGTTCACGCCGGCCGCCGCGCGGATCGCGCTCGGCACCGGGCTGGGCGACGCCGGACCGGCCGTCGACCCGGGCACGCTGGTGCGCCTGCCCGACCCGGTGGTCACGGTCGGCAACGGCTGGATCGAGGCCGAGGTGCTGACCGTCGACCGGTTCGGCAACGTGCAGCTGGCCGCGGACGGCGCGACGCTGGCCGGGCTCGGCCCCGACCTGCTGGTCAACGGCAACGTGCGGGGCCGCCTGGGCGCCACGTTCGCCGACGTCGACCGGGGCGATCTGCTGGTCTTCGAGGACTCGGCGGGCCGGGTCGCGCTGGCGATCAACAACGGCCGTGCCGTGGTCGTCCTGTCGGTGACGCCGGGAGACATGGTCAGGCTCGCGGAAAGAACGGCAGGATAGGTGCATGCCCGAGGGGGACACCGTCTGGAACACGGCTCGCGTGCTGGAGCGAGCCCTGGCCGGTGACGTGCTGACCGGTTCCGACTTCCGGGTGCCGCAACTGGCGACGACCCACCTGGCGGGCTGGACCGTTGCCGGTTCCGGCAGCCGCGGCAAGCACCTGCTGCTGCGGCTGACCAGGACCGGCGAGGCCCCGCGCACCCTGCACTCGCACCTGCGGATGGACGGCGCCTGGCGGGCGTACGCCCCGGGCGAGCGCTGGAGCGGCCGCCCCTCGCACCTGATCCGGGTCGTCATCCGCAACGCTCGCTCGGTCGCGGTCGGCTATCACCTGCATGAGGTGGCGCTGGTCCCGACCGCCGACGAGGACAAGCTGGTCGGGCATCTCGGACCGGATCTGCTCGGCCCGGATTGGGATCCGGCCGAGGCGGTACGCCGCATCTCCGTGAAGCCGGACGTGACCATCGCCGAGGCCCTGCTCGACCAGCGCAACCTGGCCGGCATCGGCAACCTCTACAAGGCCGAGACGCTCTTCCTGCGCGGCGTCTGGCCGTGGACGCCGGTGGCCAAGGTCGTCGACCTGACGGCGATGGTCGAGCTGGCGCAGAAACTCGTCGCCTCCAACCGGGGGCGCTGGACCCAGACCACGACCGGCTCGCTGCGCCGCGGCACGACGAACTATGTGTACGGTCGTCGTGCCCAGCCGTGCCGCCGCTGCGGCACCGCGATCGAGAAGGCCGACAGCGACGAGCGGATCACCTACTGGTGCCCGCGCTGCCAACCCAGAACTGACTAGGGCCCAGACCCTAGTAGGCGGGCCGTTTCAGCTCGGAGAGCCCCTCGGCCAGCCCGCGCAGCCGATCGGTCGCGTCGACCAGGCTGGAGAAGGCCGGGTGCTTCATGTCGGCCATCGGGTGACCGTCCTCGGCGACGTAGCCGGCGGCCGCCGCGACCAGCCGCTCATAGGCTTCGACGCCCTCGACGAACTGCTCGGCCAGGCTCGCGTGGGACTGCTCCAGCCCCGGCCGCTGGTCGGGCGGGCTGATCGGGATCGCCTTCTCCACGCTGGCCACCCGCTGGCCGAGGTCGCGCAGCCAGTGCTCGGCGGTCGCCGCTTCGAGCAGCGCCTCCTCGCCCGGCCCGTGCAGCCGGCCGGCCAGTCCGATCAGCGTCGACGAAGCATGGTCGAGCCGGTCCCACGCCTGGGTGATCGCCGAGCCGCGCAACGCGTAGCGGTTGCGCTGCCGGCGCACCTCGTGCAGAAACGTGCGCCCGGCCGGGAACCGCTCGATCGCCGCGGTGAGGCGCTGCCCGGGCAGGGCCGGCTCGGGCGCGGGCGGCGGCGGAAGGGCGGCCAGGGCCCGATGGTCGCTCCAGCGCCACCAGGCCAGCGCGACCGAGGCACCGGCGGCGCCGGCCCAGATCGCGTCGGGAAGGCCGATGCCCGAGTAGGGCGTGAGCACGGCGGCGGCCGCGGTCAGGCCACCACCCAGCACGCTCCAGCGACGCGCCGAGTTACGGAGCCGCCTGAGCCGCCTGAAGTGCCTGGTGCGCTCGTCCACCGCCGTCCTCCCCCATCGAAAAATCAGCCGGCGGCCACCGGAAAATCAGCCGGCAGCGCTGGTGTCGCCCCGCTTCTGGTTCATGCTGGCGCGGATCTCGTCGAGCCGGGCCACGCTGGCCGGGTCGGACGAGGGGGCACCCTGCTCGACCGCGGGCGTCGCCGTCGGGCCGCCGAGCTGCTCGCCGGCCATGCTGGCCCGGATCTGCTCGAGCCGGGACGAGCCGGCGATGTCGAGGCTGGATTTTTGCACCTCGAGCATGCGGCCCTCGACCGAGTTCGAAGCGAGCTCGGCCCGGCCCATCGCGCTCGCATATCGCTGCTCGATCTTGTCGCGTACCTCGTCGAGCGACGGGGTGTTGCCGGGCGCGGCCAGCGACGACATCGACTCGAGCGACTTGGCGACCGTCTCCTGCATCTTGGCCTGCTCGAGCTGGCTCAGCAGGCGGGAACGCTCGGCGATGCGCTGCTGGAGCACCATCGCGTTGTTTTCCACCGCCTTGCGG
>DASWRZ010000192.1:0-9864 GCA_036402935.1 Actinoplanes sp. | reverse complement strand
AAGGGCGGGCCCTCCGTGCGGAGGGCCCGCCCTTTCGGTCTGTGGCGGCAGGTCAGGAAGCGGTGACCGTCATCGAGTTGATGTCGAGTTCCTTCTTCGGGTGGCCGCCGCCGGCCTGGGCCTTGAAGGCCTCGTCGTCGCCGGCCTTGATCACTTCCTGGGCCAGGTTGAGGCCCGAGGTGATCTTGCCGAGCAGGGTGTAGCTGGCCGGGATGGTGGTGTTGCCGGTGCAGATGAAGAACTGGCTGCCCGTGCTGTTGGGCTGGCCGGTGTTGGCCATCGCGATCGAGCCGGCCGGGTAGGGGTTCTTGGTGTCGGTCGGCAGGTTTTCCTCGGCCATCGTGTAGCTCGGGCCGCCGGTGCCGTCGGACTGGCGGTAGCCCTTGCCCTTGGCGAAGGGGTCGCCGCACTGCAACACCTGGAAGCCGGGCTGGTTCACCATGCGGTGGCACTTGCTGCCGTCGAGGAACTTCTTGGCCGACAGGTACGCGAAGCTGGCCCCGGTGCAGGGCGCCTTCGAGAGGTCGATCGTCGCCTCGATCTTGCCGAGGTTGGTGTCGAGCGTCATCACCTCGGTGCCGACGTTGGGCGCCGTGGTGGGCGGCATGCCGACGTCCTTGACCTGGCCGCCGGTGCTCGGGTCGGCCGGTGTCCAGGTGCAGGAGACCGTGCCGGCCGGCGTCTTGCTGCCGGTGGCCGTGGTCTTCTTCTTGTCGTCATTGTGGAGCTTGGTCACGATCAACCCCGCGGCGACGACCACGACCACCACCGCGATCGCCGAACCGATGATCGCCTGGCGCTGGCGGCGCTTGCGGGCGGCCGTTGCGCGCTCGGCCATCTCCTTCTCGAGACGGGCCCGCGCCGCCGCGCGCTGCCGGTCTTTGATCGACGACACGGTGTTCCTCCTGCTGCTGTTTATCCGGCGTTGACTGTCATTGGGGTGTGGATCGAACTAGGAGTCGGCGCTCGCCACCGGGGCCGCCCCCGGGTCGGCGACGGTCAGGCTGCTGATGGTGATCTTCTTCGAGGGTTTGACCTTGTCGCCGGCCGCGTTGGCCACGGTGGGAATCTTCGACATCTTGGTGACCGTGTCCAAGCCGCTGGTCACCGTGCCGACGATCGGGTACTCCGGGCTGGCCGGGTTGAAGTCCTTGAAGAAGATCAGGAACTGGCTGCCGTTGGTGCCCGGCGGGTCGCCGATCAGCGCCACCGTGCCCTTCGGATAGAGCGGAGCCTGGCCGGCGGCGCTCGGCGCGGGCGAGGGACCGGCCGAGGCGTCCGGCGCGGACGGCAGGTTTTCGCTGTAGATGCTGTAGGTGGGGCCGCCCTGGCCGGTGCCGGACGGGTCACCGCAGCGGACCGCGCCGTCGGTGGTGATCTCGTGGCAGTCGGTGTTGTCGTAGAACTTCTTGCCGGCCAGGTACTTCAGGCTCTCGGAGCTGCACGGCGCGTCGGTCACGTCGAGGCTGACGACGATCGGCTCACCCTGGTTGGTGTTGATCGTCATCGCCTCGGTGCCGCTGGTCGGGATGCCCTTGGTCGGGGGTGTGCCGACCTCCTTGAGGGAGGTGTTGCTCGTGGCGCTCTGCGGCGTCCAGGCGCAGATGTCCTGAGCCGCGGTGTCGGTCGGCTTCTTGTCGAAAGCGCCGCCGATCCACGCGCCGCCCACCGCGATCACGATGATCGCGACCACCGCACCGGCTCCGGCCAGGATGCGTCGACGGCGGCGCTCGCGAGCAGCCTGGCGCGCCATCTGCCGATCGAGCTTCGCCCGAGCCAGCTTGCGCTGCCGGTCCTTGCTGGATGCCACCGAACGCTTTCCTTCCTCAAACCCATGTCAAGAGGTGCGGTACGCCACACGCCCGCAAGAGTGTACGGCCACTCACTGGAAAAGCGATGGCGAGGTTGGCGTGGCGTCTCTTCTCGGCACGTTATCCACCTCGTGTCGAGCCAGGATAGGAGCATCCTGGGTTTCCGCTGGGAGCTCGGAGATCGTTTGACGTCATTATCGATGCAATCTCGTAATCTGAATGCTCTGGCCAATAACGGGGGGTCCGAACCTCTCAAGTAGGCTTGGGCTCCACCCGAGGACGCCCGCGAGGAGGAGACGGCAAGTGCTCGTGACCGGCTTTCCGGCCGAGGCCTTCGACACCAACTGTTATGTGGTGGCCGCGGGTCCGGGCGAGCAGTGCCTGATCATCGATCCCGGCGTGGGCGTGCTCGACCAGCTCGACGAGGTGCTCGAGCAGCACCGGCTGTTCCCGGCCGCGGTCCTGCTGACCCACGGGCACTTCGACCACACCTTCTCGGTCGCGCCCGTCTGCGGCGCCCGCGGGATCACCGCCTATGTGCACCCGGCCGACCGGGAGATGCTCGCCGACCCGGCCATGGGCCTGGGTGTCGGCGTCAACGAGCTGTTCGGCGGCCGGTTCACCTACACCGAGCCCGACGACGTCGCCGAGCTTACCGACGGGGCGACGATGACCCTGGCCGGCCTGGAGATCACCGTCGACCATGCACCGGGCCATACCGGCGGGTCGGTGCTCTTCCGGTTGCCCGGCGCGCAGTCCGAGTGGGACGCGGACCAGGTCTGCCTCTCCGGTGACGTGCTCTTCGCCGGCTCCATCGGCCGCACCGACCTGCCGGGCGGCAGCACCGAGACGATGCTGACCAGCCTGCGGGACAAGATCCTGCCGCTGGCCGACGACACCGTCGTGCTGCCCGGCCACGGACCGGCCACCACCATCGGCCGCGAGCGCGCCTCGAACCCGTACCTGCGGGAACTGGTCGCCGCGCCCGGCCGTGGTCTCTGAATCTTTTCTTTTCGCTAGGAGCAGCAGCAGTGCCCATTTCCGGCTTTCCCGAGTGGCTGCCCGCGCAGCGCCAGATCGAGCAGTTCTTCCTCGACCGCATCCGCAGGACTTTCGAGCTCTACGGCTTCGCCTCGATCGAGACGCGAGCGGTCGAACCGCTCGACACCTTGCTCTCGAAGGGTGAGACGTCCAAAGAGGTCTACCTGCTGCGCCGCCTGCAGGAGGAGGCCGGTGCCGGACCCTCCGCCGACGATCAGCTCGGGCTGCACTTCGACCTGACCGTGCCGTTCGCCCGCTACGTGCTGGAAAACGCGGGCAAGCTGCACTTCCCGTTCCGCCGCTACCAGATCCAGAAGGTGTGGCGGGGCGAGCGGCCGCAGGAGGGCCGCTACCGCGAGTTCATCCAGGCCGACATCGACGTGGTCAACCGCGACACCCTGCCGTTCCACTTCGACACCGAGATGCCGCTGATCATCGGCGACGCGCTCGGCGGCCTGCCGATCCCGCGGGTGCGGATCCAGGTCAACAACCGGAAGGTCTGCGAAGGCTTTTATCGCGGCCTCGGCCTGGCCGATACCGATCAGGTTCTGCGTACGGTCGACAAGCTCGACAAAATCGGTCCGGCGCGGGTCGCCGAGCAGCTGATCGAAACCGCCGGCGCGACCCGGGCCCAGGCCGACGCCTGCCTCGAGCTGGCCGCGATCTCGTCCGAGGACGCGTCGTTCGTCGACGCCGTCCGCAAGCTCGGGGTGACCGACCCGCTGCTCGACGAGGGCCTCGACGAACTGGTGCAGGTCGTCGAGGCGGCCCGTGAGCACGCCCCGGGCCTGGTCACCGCCGAGCTGAAGATCGCGCGTGGACTCGACTACTACACCGGCACCGTCTACGAGACCCAGCTCGAGGGCTACGAGCGGTTCGGCTCGATCACTTCGGGCGGCCGCTACGAAAATCTGGCGTCCGCGGGCAACCAGCGCTTCCCCGGCGTCGGCATCTCGATCGGGGTCTCCCGGCTGCTCGGCCTGCTCTTCGGGCAGAACGCGCTGGCCGCGTCCCGCCCGGTGCCGACCTGCGTGGTGGTGGCGCTGCCGGCCGACGAGCGGCGGGCCGAGTGCGACCGGATCGCCGGGCAGCTGCGCCGGCGGGGCATCCCGACCGAGGTCGCGCCGACCGCGGCCAAGTTCGGCAAGCAGATCAAGTTCGCCGACCAGCGCGGGATCCCGTACGTCTGGTTCCCGGGCGCGGACGGCGAGCCCGACTCGGTCAAGGACATCCGCTCGGGCGACCAGGTGGAGGCCGATGCGGCGGCTTGGGCGCCGCCGGCCGCCGACCTGCACCCGGTGATCAGCGCTTCCTGACCGCCGTTCGTCTCGGCTCGCCGGCGACGGATCCGCCGATTTGCTGAGGTTCGCCGGCAACGGATCCGCTGATTCGCTGGGGCGGCCGGTGAGGGATTCGCTGAGGCTCGCCGGCGACGGCGAGCCTCGCGGTGTTTGGCGGCCCTCAGCCGTTGCGGGCGGCCAGGCGCAGGCGGCGGGCTTCGCGGTGCTGCTCGAAGCGGGCGGCCTGGGTTTCCAGCTCGTCCAGGTGGGCGGCGAGCTCCTCGCGGGCCTTCTCGCCCTCGGGCTTGAGGTCGGTGCGGCCGAAGACGTTCCACTGGCGGAGCACCGGCTGCAGGACCTCGTCGCGGTGCTGGCGCAGGTCGTAGATGCCGGCCAGCGCGATCGACAGCGCCTTGCGGCCGAAGCCCTCGATGTTGGCGCCCGGCATCTGGAAGTTGGCCACCACGTCGGTGACCGCCTGCATCGCGCCGTCCGGGTCGAGGTCGAACGCGGCGCCGAGCAGGTTGCGGTAGAAGACCATGTGCAGGTTCTCGTCCGCCGCCACCCGGGCGAGCAGCTGCTCGGCGATCGGGTCGCCGGTCGCCTTGCCGGTGTTGCGGTGCGAGATGCGGGTGGCGAGCTCCTGGAAGGCCACGTACGCGATCGAATGCACCGCCGAGTCGGGGTGGCCGTTGGTGAAACCGGCCGACATGTGGTCCATCCGGGCGCGCTCGAGCTCGGCCGGGTCGACCGCGCGGGTGACCGTCAGGTAGTCGCGAATCGCGATGCCGTGCCGGCCCTCCTCGGCCGTCCACCGGTGCACCCACGTGCCCCACGCGCCGTCGCGGCCGAACAGGGTCGCGATCTCGTGATGGTAGGACGGCAGGTTGTCCTCGGTGAGCAGGTTGACGATCAGCGCGGTGCGAGCGACCTCGGGCAGCTTGGCGTCGCTCTCCTGCCAGGCCTCGCCGCCGAGCAGGCCGTCATAGGTGCGGCCCTCGCTCCACGGAACGTATTCGTGGGGGAACCACTCCTTGGCCAGTGACAGGTGGCGCTCGAGGTTGGTGGCGACCACCGGCTCGAGCTCGATCAGAAGAGCGGTCTGGTCCAGGGGCACGACGATCAACTCCCTACGGTTGCGTAACCTACGCTACCGTAGCCTCTAACCCAGCGGTACTTCGCTAGGGTGTCCCGATGCTCGCCGGAATTCTGGTGCCGGGTGGCATGTACACCGTGCAGGGCCCGCTCCTCGACCTCGCCGACCACGCGCTGCGGGATCGGCGGGCGCCCGTCGAGGCGGTGAGCTGGAGTGTGCCCTACGGCCTGGTGCGCAGCGGGCAGGCGGAGCCGTTCGTGCGGGCCCACGTGGCGTCGGCGATGGGGCGCTCGCCGAGCGACCGGCCGGTGCTCATCGGGAAGTCGCTGGGCTCGTTCGCGGCGGTGCTGGCGGCCGAGCTCGAGCTGCCGTCGATCTGGCTGACGCCGCTGCTCACCGAGGCGACGATCGCCGAGGCGATCACGGCGAGCGCCGCGCCGACCCTGCTGATCGGCGGCACGGCCGACAAGTTCTGGGTGCCCGAGATCGCGGCCGCGACGGGAAAGCCGGTGCTGGCCGTGCCGGACGGCGACCACAACCTGCGGGTGCCGGGGCGGGTGAGCAACTACACCGATGTGCTGGGCCTGATCGGCACCGCCGTCGAGGAGTTCCTCGACGCGCTCTGACGCGGGTCGCCGGGCCGGCGGCCGGGGACGGCCTTGAGTGGCGCCTGGGCCGTCCGCGACCCACGGGACGCATCGCCGATTCCGTATCAAAGGGTTTTCGGGAGTTCGAAGATCATGCAGGTGCTCGTCGCGTGGGCGGCCAGCCGACCCTCGGCGTCGGTGAGGCGCGCCTCGGCGAGGGCGGTGCGGCGGCCGCGCTGGAGGACCGAGCCGGTGCAGGTCAGGCGGCCGGAGGCGAGGGTGATCGGGCGCAGGAACTTCACGCTGAGGTCGAGGCTGGTGTAGCCGACGCCGGCCGGCAGGAGGCTGTGGACGGAGCAGCCGGCGGCGGTGTCGAGCAGGGTGGAGATGACGCCGCCGTGCATCGAGCCGAGGGGGTTGTAGTGGAACTCCTGCGGGTCCAGGCGGACGGTGACGCTGCCTTCCTCGGCGATGAACTCGGCCATGTCGATCAGCTTCATGATCGGGGGCGGGGGGATCTCGCCCGCGCTCAGGGCCCGCAGCATCTCGAGGCCGGAGCGGACGCCGACCAGGCCGGCGTGGGTCGCGGGGTCGGTCCAGGTGAAGGTGCGGGTGCGCACGTCGTCCTGAGTCTGCGTCATGGACGCAGGTTTTCACCCCTTGCTGAGTCTGTCAATGAGACTTAGCCTCGCTGTCATGCAAGCCGCGCTGGACTGGTCGGTCGAGCACTGCACGCTCGGCCGCGCGATGGAGATTCTGGGCGAGAAGTGGACCATGGTGGTGCTGCGGGAGGTGTTCAACGGCATCCGGCGGTTCGACGACATGCGGGTGCGCACCCAGGTCCCGCGGCAGGTGCTGGCCGACCGTCTGAATACCCTGGTCGATCACGGCGTGCTGCGGCGCGAGCCCTATCGTGAGCCCGGATCCCGGGTGCGCCACGAGTACCGGCTGACGAAGAGGGGACTCGACCTCTATCCCGTGCTGATCGCGGTCACCGAGTGGGGCAACCGCCATCTGGCCGACCCGGGTGGGCCGCCGCTGCAGTTCGTGCATCGGGCCGACGAGGAGCCGGTGCACCTGGAGGTGCGATGCGACGACGGGCAAGCGGTGACCGACTATCGGGAGCTGGCGCCCCGGCCCGGTCCGGGAGCGCGCCGCCGCGTCAACTGAGTCCGTGGGCGCCGCTGCGGGCGCCGATCTTCCGGATGCTCTGGATCGCGGTGCTCGCCAGCAACGTGGGCACCTGGATGCAGACCGTCGGTGCGCAGTGGCTGGTCGTCCACCAGAGCGACGCGGCCCGGTGGGTGAGCCTGGTGCAGACCGCGACCACGCTGCCGGTGCTGCTGCTCGCGCTGCCGTCGGGCACGCTGGCCGACACCTTCGACCGGCGGCGGCTGCTGCTCGCGGTGCAGGTCATGCTGCTCGGGGCGGGCACCGTGCTGACCGTGCTGACCGCGCTCGACCGGATGCCGCCCGGGCTGCTGCTGGTCTTCACGTTCCTGCTCGGTGCCGGCCAGGCGCTGACCCTGCCGACCTGGCAGGCGGTGATCCCCGAGATCGTGCCGCGGGACGAGTTGCCGGCCGCGTCGGCGCTCGGCGCGGTCAACACCAACCTGGCCCGCTCGGCCGGCCCGGCGGTCGCCGGCCTGCTGGTCGCGCACATCGGGTCGGCCGCGGTGTTCGGGATCAACGCGGTCTCCTTCGCCGTCTTCGCCGGTGCCCTCCTGCTCTGGCGTCGTCCGGCCCGGACCGGCGCCTCCCACGCCGAGCGGTTCGGGCCCGCTTTGCGGGCCGGTGAGAGGTACGCCCGTTACTCCCCGACCGTCCGGAGGCTGCTCGCCCGGGTCGCTCTCTTCGTGTTGCCGGGGAGCGTGGTCTGGGGCCTGCTGCCCCTGGTCGCCCATCAGGAGCTGGGGATGGGCGCGAGTGGTTACGGCATCCTGCTGGCCGCGCTCGGGGTGGGTGCCATCGCCGGTGCTCTGTCGATGCCCCGGGTGCGTTCTTTGATGAGCGCGAACCAGCTCGTCGTCGCGGCCGGCCTGATCTATGGCGGCGCGCTGATCGTGATCGCGCTGGTGCCCGACCGCTACGTGGTCACCTCGGTGCTGGTCCTGGCGGGGCTGGCCTGGATGACCCAGGTGTCCCGGATGAACGCGTCGCTCCAGCTCTACCTGCCCAACTGGGTGCGGGCGCGCGGGTTCGGGCTCTATCAGGTGGTGTTCGCGGGCGCTCAGGCGCTGGGTGCGTTCCTCTGGGGCCAGGTGACCGAGTGGAGCAGCCTGCGCACGACGTACCTGATCGCCGCGGCGGCGATGCTGGCCGGCACGGCCACCGTGATCTGGCTGCCGATGCACGACGGGGACGGCGCCGACCGGAGTCCGGCGATCTACTGGGCCGAGCCTCATCTGATGCTCCAGCCCCACCTCGACGAGGGCCCGGTGCTGGTCACCGCGGTCTATCAGGTGGCGGAGGAGAACCACGAGGCGTTCACCGAGGCGATGAAGGTGGTGCGGGGTTCTCGGCTGCGCACCGGGGCGACCCGCTGGGGCCTGTTCCGCGACGGGCAGGCGCCCGACCGGTTCGTGGAGGTCTATCAGGTGCCGACCTGGGAGGAGCACCTGCGCCAGCACGACGGGCGGCTGACCGGCAGCGACGAGCAGGCCGAGGAACGGGCGCAGAAGCTGGCCCGCGGCCCGGCCGAGGTGTCCCACCTGCTGCCCGCTGACTATGTGGATTAGGCGGATGTTTCGTATTTGTTCCGTTTAACCTCAGGGATAGCTGGGGAGGTGCGGTGTCGAGCCGGTTACTGATCATCGGAGGTGCCGCCGGGCCGGGCCTACTGGGTCGATTCGTCGAGCTGGCGGGCGGGGCGGCGGCGCGGATCGTGGTGATCGCGACGGCCAGCAGCACCCCGGACGCCATCGAGGCCGAGCATCGGGACGCGTTCGCCGGGCTGGGCGCCGGCCGGGTGCGGGCGCTGCGCATCGCCGCCCGCGCCGACGCCAACGCCCCGGGCGTCGAACCGGTGCTGCGCGAGGCCACGGGCGTCTTCTTCACCGGAGGCGATCAGGAGCGGATCACCACCGTGATCGGCGGGACGGCCACCGACTCGATCCTCCAGTCGCTGGTCGCGGCCGGGACCGTGGTGCTCGCCGGAACCAGCGCCGGCGCGGCCATGATGAGCGGCACGATGATCGTCGAGGGCGACGCACGCGGGGTGAGCCGGGCGAGCGTACGCACCGGGCCCGGCCTCGAGTTCCTCCCCGGCGTGCTGATCGACCAGCACTTCGCCGAGCGCGGCCGGATCAACCGCCTGCTCAGCGCGGTCGCCCTTTCTCCGCACGAGCTCGGCCTCGGCATCGACGAGGACACCGCGATCCTCACCGACGGCGACCGCTTCGAGGTGCTGGGCAGCGGCGCGGTCACGGTGGTCGACGCCGGTGCCGCGCAGGACATCCGGGTGCCCGAGCACGGGCCGATCGCCCTGGTCGGAGCCCGGATCCACGTGCTGCCCGCCGGGCACACCTTTCACCTCACGGGTCGCCGGCCGGTCGTCGACGCGCCCGTCGCAGAACGGGGACCAGCCGTATGAAGATCGAAACCCTGCGCCGCCTGCGCGGCCCGAACGTCTACCTCTCCCGGCCCGCGGTCGTCTGCCGGCTGCGGCTCCACGAGCTGACCGGCCGGGAGACCTCCGACCTGCCGGGCTTCACCGAGCGGCTGCTGCGGACGTTGCCCGGACTCGCCGACCACCACTGCGCCGCGGGGGCTCCCGGGGGTTTCGTCAGCCGGCTCCGCAACGGCACGTACTTCGGGCATGTCACCGAGCATGTGTGCATCGAGCTCTCCAACCTGATCGGGCGGGAGATCAGCTTCGGCCGAACGGTCTCGGCGGGTGAACCGGGCCGGTACGACGTGATCATCGAGTGCCCGGTCGACGAGTCGCCCGAGTCCTCACTGCCCCGCGAACTGCTCGAGATCGCGGTCGATCTGGTCACCGGGATCGGGGCGGGCCGGTCGTTCTCCAGCGCCGGCCTGACGGCGGCCGA
>DASWRZ010000191.1:0-3445 GCA_036402935.1 Actinoplanes sp. | reverse complement strand
GTGGGGTACGCGTACCACCGGTGGCTCCAGATCGCGTCCTCGCCCTGCTGCGGATCGCCGTCCGCCTCGTCGCCGCCGGCGTGGACGATCTGGAAGTGGTCGATGTAGCCGTCCGGCTCGTTGAAGTTGCCGTCGCCGTCGCCGTCGTACCGGTCGTACTGGTCGAACGACTTCAGGTCGGCCGCGACCTGGGCGTCGGTGCGCCCGGCCGCCTTCTGGTCGGCCACCCACTGGTTGGCCGCGTCGCGGATCAGCGCCCACGTGTTGCTGCAGACGTTGCTGCCGCAGAGGTTCCGGCCGTAGCGGGCCTCGTTGTACGGCACCTTGACCCAGTCGGTGACCTCGCCGTCGACGCTGTAGCGCCCGGAGGACTCCGTCTGCATGTACGTCTTGAGCGACTCGGCGTTCTTGCCGGTGCCGAAGTACAGCTGACGGTAGTGGTCGGCGTTGTAGTCGGCCTGCCAGACCGTCGAGTTGTCCTTGTTGCGGTCCGGTTGCGGGATCGAGTTGTGCAGCGGGCCGTCGAACGTCGTCGGGCCGGGCGTGTCCGGATCGGTGTCGACGTCGGGGTAGGCCGGGTTGCGCTGGTTGCCGAGGTCGGCCAGGATCACGAAGATCCGGTCGGTGCGTTCGCGGCTCAGTTCGACGTACTGATCCTTGCCTTTCCCGTGCGAGCGGTCCCGCCCGACCTTGACCACCGTGCTGCCGTTCTTGGTCACCGGCGTGGCCTTGCCGCTGACCACATCGGACACGGCCGCCGTCCGCAGGGCGCGGCGCTTGTCCTCCAGGGGGTTGGGCAGATCGTCGATCGGTGCGGCTTTCTTGCCGGCGTTGGCCGCCGGTGCCGGATCAGCCGGTGGTGCCGCGGTGGCCGCGGCCGGGAGCATGATCCCGACACTGGTTACCATCGCGGCGCCGAGCAGTCCCACGACCACCTTGCGCACTACGTTTACCTCCGCTTGCTTCAGCCGGAACGCCTCGGGTTGCGAGGCTGTGGTTCAACGTATGTAAAGACAGCGATGCGTGGGAAGAGCGATGCGAATCGATAGCCGATGGTTATGTGTTATGTCGGGGCCATAACACGAAAAGAGGCCGGCGCCTCGGCGCCGGCCTCTTTTACGGGAAATGGAAGGGTCAGTCCTCGGACTTCGCCGACTGCATGCCGGCCGAGATCAGCTCCATCACGGCCGAGTCCTGGAGCGTGGTGACGTCGCCGAGCGAGCGGTTCTCGGCCACGTCCTTGAGCAGCCGGCGCATGATCTTGCCGGACCGGGTCTTCGGCAGCTCGGTCACCAACATGATCTGCCGCGGCTTGGCGATCGGGCCGAGGGTCTTGGCCACGTGGTTACGCAGGTCCTTGTTGAGCTGCTCGCCCGCGTCGCCCTCGATGTCGGTGCTGCCGCGAGGGATCACGAACGCCACGATCGCCTGGCCGGTCGTCGCGTCGGTCGCGCCGACCACCGCCGCCTCCGCCACCGACGGGTGCGACACCAGGGCCGACTCGACCTCGGTGGTCGAGATGTTGTGGCCCGAGATCAGCATCACGTCGTCGACCCGGCCGAGCAGCCAGAGCGAGCCGTCGTCGTCCTTCTTGGCCCCGTCACCGGCGAAGTAGATCCAGTCGTCGCCCTGACCGGCGCCGGCACCGAAGCGCGACCAGTAGGTGTCGATGAACCGCTTGTCGTCACCCCAGATCGTGCGCAGCATCGACGGCCACGGCTCGCGCAGCACCAGGAAGCCACCGCCGCCGTTCGGCACCGACCGGGCCTGGTCGTCGACCACGTCGGCCGAGATGCCGGGCAGCGCGGTCATCGCCGAGCCCGGCTTGGCCGCGGTCACGCCGGGCAGCGGCGAAATCATCACCGCGCCGGTCTCGGTCTGCCACCACGTGTCGACGACCGGGGTGTTGTTGTGGCCGATGTGCTCGCGGTACCACATCCAGGCCTCCGGGTTGATCGGCTCGCCGACGCTGCCCAGGATGCGCAGCGACGACAGGTCGTAACCCGCCGGGATGTCGTCGCCCCACTTCATCATCGTGCGGATCAGGGTCGGCGCGGTGTAGAGCAGCGACACCTTGTACTTGTCGACGATCTGCCAGAACCGGTCGCGGCCGGGGGTGTCGGGCGTGCCCTCGTACATGACCTGGGTGGCGCCGTTGGAGAGCGGCCCGTAGACGATGTAGGAGTGGCCGGTCACCCAGCCGATGTCGGCCGTACACCAGTAGACGTCGGTCTCCGGCTTGAGGTCGAAAACCGCGTTGTGCGTGTACGACGCCTGGGTCAGGTAACCGCCGGTGGTGTGCAGGATGCCCTTCGGCTTACCGGTCGTGCCCGAGGTGTAGAGGATGAACAGCGGGTGCTCGCTGGGGAAGGCCTGGGCCTGGTGCGTGCCGCTCGCCTTCTCGACCGTCTCGTGCCACCACCGGTCCTTGTCGGTCCAGGCGACGTCCTGGCCGGTACGGCGGACGACCAGCACGTGCTCGATGCTCGGGCACTTGGCGACCGCCTCGTCGACCGTCGGCTTGAGCGCCGACGGCTTGCCCCGGCGGTAGCCGCCGTCGGCGGTGATGACCAGCTTGGCGTCGGCGTCCTGGATGCGGGTCGACAGCGCGTCGACCGAGAAGCCGCCGAACACCACGCTGTGGGTGGCGCCGACCCGCGCGCAGGCCAGCATCGCGACCGCGGCCTCCGGGATCATCGGCAGGTAGATCGCGACCCGGTCGCCGGCGGTGATGCCCAGCTCGGTCAGCGTGTTGGCCGCCTGGCTCACCATCGTGAGCAGCTCGGCGTAGGTGATGGTGCGGGTGTCGCCCGGCTCGCCCTCCCAGTGGATGGCGACCTTGTCGCCGAGTCCCGCCTCGACGTGGCGGTCGACGCAGTTGTAGGCGACGTTCAGCTCACCGCCGATGAACCACTTCGCGAACGGCGGGTTGGACCAGTCGAGAACCTGGTCCCACTTCTTGGCCCAGGTGAGACGCTCGGCCTGGGTGGCCCAGTAGGCCAGCCGGTCGCCGTTGGCCTCCTCGTAGTCCTCGACTTTGACGTTGGCGTTCGCGGCCAGCTCGGCCGGCGGCGGGAACTGCCGCGTCTCCGAGGACAAGTTCTCCAATGTCTCGCTCATGAGGGCGGCTCCTCTGCCTGACCGGGGTCTTTTCGTTGCACAGTAGTCCGTGCTCGGTGACCGGCGACACTTGCTCGGTCCTGCGCGAATCTTGCCAGTTCCGAGCCGCTTCGCGCACCCCATGTTTCCCCTCGTTTACCGGATACCGTGTGCGGGTGGATCCACTAGCCCCACTCCTCGATCTCGCCGACGTCGCGCCCGCCCTGGCGCAGGCCCGGGAGCAGGTCGACGCCGCGCTGCGGCACCGAGCCCTTCGCCGCCTGGGCGGCCGGGTCGCCGCCGAGGTCAGCCTGCGCGCAGCGGTCGCCAGTGCGGGTCTTGAGGG
>DASWRZ010000190.1:0-6459 GCA_036402935.1 Actinoplanes sp. | reverse complement strand
CCCCGGGGCAGCGTGTTCGCGCTGCTCGGGCCCAATGGGGCCGGCAAGACCACGATGGTCGAGATCCTGACGACGCTCGTCGACTTCGACGACGGTCAGGTCTCGATCGACGGCCATGATCTGCGTTCGGATCCGTCGTCGGTGCGCCGGTTGATCGGCGTCACCGGCCAGTTCTCGGCCGTCGACAAGCTCCTGACCGGCCGGGAAAACCTCCGGCTGATCGCCGACCTGCGGCACCTCGGCCGGCAGGCCGGCGCCGCCCGCGTCGACGACCTGCTGAGGCGGTTCGACCTGGCCGACGCGGCCGACCGGCCGGCACACACCTACTCCGGCGGCATGAAGCGCCGCCTCGACCTGGCCATGACCCTGATCGGCGACCCCAAGCTGATCTTCCTCGACGAGCCGACCACCGGCCTCGACCCGCGCAGCCGCCGCACCATGTGGGAGATCATCCGCGAGCTGGTCGCGGTCGACGGCGTGACGATCTTCCTGACGACGCAGTACCTCGACGAGGCGGACCAACTGGCCGACCGGATCGCGCTGCTGGACCAGGGCGTGCTGGTCGCCGCCGGCACCGCGGCCGAACTCAAGAGCTCCGTCGGCGCCGCGTCGACGCTCGACGACGTCTTCTTCGCACTCACCGGGGGCATCCGATGACCTACGCAGCGTCCGCGGCCCGCAGAGCGGCGCTCGACTCCGCCACCATGCTGCGCCGCGACATGCGGCACATGATCCGGTTCCCGCTCATGACAGTCAGCGGCATCGCCTTCCCGTGCCTCATGTTGCTGCTCTTCACGTACGTCTTCGGTGCCGCGATAGGCGGCGGCGACCGCTCCGCATACGTCAACTACATCGTCCCCGGCATCCTGATGATGGCGATCGGCGGCGGAGGAGCCGCCACCGCGATCAACATCAACGAGGACATGAGCGAGGGCGTGATCGCCCGCCTCCGCACGATGGCGATCCCGCGCATCGCGGTGCTGGCCGGGCAGGTCGCCGGCAGCCTGATCCGCACCGCGATGAGCCTGGTCCTGGTGGTCGGCGTCGCCCTGCTGGTCGGCTTCCGCCCGTCGGCGTCGTTCGCCGACTGGCTGGCCGTCATCGGACTCGCGCTGCTGGTCATCTTCGCGGTGAGCTGGATGTGCGCCGCCTTCGGCCTGGTCGCCCGGACCCCGGCCGGCGCCAACTCGAGCTCCCTGCTCTTCCAGTTCGGCCCGTTCGTGAGCAGCGCCTTCGTCTCGCCCGACTCGATGTCCAAGGGCATCCGCTGGTTCGCCGAGTACCAGCCCTTCACCCCGATCATCGACACCTTCCGGGGCCTGCTCACCGACGCCCCGGTCGGCACCGCGTGGATCGCGGCGGTCGCCTGGTCGATCGGCCTCTCGGCGGTCGGCATCCTCTGGTCCCGGGCCGCGTTCCTCCGCCTCCCGGCCCGATAAGGGCCACGTCGCCCGCACCCGTCTCCTCGCCTTTCCTCGCCGTGGTCGCGGCCGATGCTCGCGACCCCGGCGAGCGCCTCGGTCACCCTCCGCTGACCACTGATATCGACTAGGTGACGATCTTGGCCGAATAAGGCATGGCTCACACCTCGGGATCAACTCGTGGTGGAGCCGGAACGTCCGCGTAAGGTGTGGGAAACAACTGAATACCTCATCCAGAGGGGCTGAGGGATACGGCCCGACGACGCCCCGGCAACCACCGCGCTTTGACTCGATGACGAGGTCCGTTACGCGCGGCAGGTGCTAATTCCGTCCCCGTCCGGCAGGTCGCCGCGGGGAAAGATGAGAGGACTCGCCTCGATGACGTCTACCGTCAGTGCCCCCGCCGCCACCTCCGAATCCCCGGCCAGGGGCCTCGTCTGTCGCGCCTGCGGCGCCGAATATCCGCTGGTCGCGCAGCACGCCTGCTACGAATGTTTCGGCCCGCTCGAGGTCGCGTACGACGCGGCGGCCCTCGCGCGGGTGACCCGGGCCCAGATCGAGGCGGGCCCCAAGAACATCTGGCGTTACGCCGGCCTGCTCCCGGCCGGTCAGGACCCGGCGACCCGGGTGACTCTCGACCCCGGCCTGACCCCGTTGGTGAGCGCCCCCGGCCTGGCGGCCCGGCTGGGCATCACCGGCCCGCTCTGGGTCAAGGACGACTCGGCCAACCCGACCCACTCGTTCAAGGACCGGGTCGTCTCGGTCGCGCTGACCGCGGCCCGCGGGCTCGGCTTCACCCGCTATGCGTGCGCTTCCACCGGAAACCTGGCCAACTCGGTCGCCGCGCACGCGGCCCGGGCCGGCGTCCCGAGCATCGTCTTCATTCCGTACGACCTGGAGCTGGGCAAGGTCATCACGACCGCGGTCTACGGCGGCGAGCTGGTCGCGATCGAGGGGTCGTACGACGACGTCAACCGGCTGTGCGGCGAACTGGTCGAGACCGACGAGTTCGAGGACACCGCGTTCGTCAACGTGAACGTCCGCCCGTTCTACGCCGAGGGCTCCAAGACGCTGGGCTACGAGGTCGCCGAGCAGCTCGGCTGGCGCATCCCGGCCCAGGTCGTCATCCCGATGGCCTCCGGCGAGCTGCTCACCAAGGTGGACAAGGCGTTCTCCGAGCTGGTCGAGATCGGCCTGGTCGAGGCGCCGGCGGACGGCTGGACCGTGTTCGGCGCCCAGTCGGCCGGCTGCAACCCGATCGCGACCGCGCTGCAGGGTGGCACCGACGAGATCGTCCCGGTCAAGCCGACCGGCATCGCGAAGTCGCTCAACATCGGCGACCCGGCGGCCGGGGCGTACGCGATCGAGGCGGTCAAGCGGACCGGCGGCTGGATGGACTACGCCGACGACGACGAGATCCGGTCGGGCATCCGGCTCCTGGCCGAGACGACCGGTGTCTTCGCCGAGACGGCCGGCGGCACCACCGTGGCCGTACTGAAGAAGCTGGTGGAAAGCGGAAGGCTTGACCCGGCGAAGGAGACCGTCGTCTTCAACACGGGTGAGGGACTGAAGACCCTGGACGCGGTCGCTGAGCTGGTCGGGCCGACGCACCGCATCAAGCCGTCGCTGCGCGGGGCCCGCGCAGCCGGCCTGCTCGGATGACTCTGAGTGACTGATCCTCTGCCCACGGTCCAAGATTCCATCCTGGGAGGACTTGCGAACCGATCGGCCGATGGGCAGGATGCTCTACGCGGGAGGGCGTGACGCCGTACTGCGGCCCCTCACTTCTCGAGCTTGGTGACAATCTCTCGAGGGGCCCAACGACCCGGTGCCGGAGGCGCCGTGCGTCCGCCCTGCCGACCAAATCTCTCCGCCGGACCGGCCACAGTCGCCTGATAAGTCGCTTAATAGATTGTTCCGTGGCCGTCAGCCGAGCAGGGTGACGGCCATGCGCATTTCAGCGGTGCCGCTGGACTCTCCGGACGACGCGTTCGGGATCGTTTGTTCCTGTCAGGAGTTCGATCGGCCTGACCTGCCCGCGCTGCCGCGCGAGGCGTTCCTGGCCGCCCTCGACAACCCGTGGCCCGGCCTGACCTACGAGCGTTACCTGGCCAAGATCGGCGACACCCCGGTCGGCTACCTGGTGCTCGGCTTCCCTCAGCACGACAACCGCACGCTGGTCGAGGTCGACCTGGTGGTGCTGCCCCGGCAACGGCGCCGCGGGGTCGGCCGGGTGCTGCTCGACCTGGCCCTGGAACGCGCGCGGGCGCTCGGCCGGCGGCATCTCGTCGGCACGTCGGCGCAGAACCGCCCGGACGGTGCCGCGTTCGCCGAAGCCGTGCGGGCCCGGGCCGCGCTGCAGCAGATCCGCTACCGGCTCGACCTGAGCCAGGCCGACCAGGGCCGGCTCGACGCGCTGCTCGCCGAGGCGCGGAAGCACGCCGCCGGCTACGACGTGGTGCAGTGGATCGGCGTGCCGCCCGACGAGATCATCGACGACGTGGCCTCGGTCGGGAACCGGCTCTTCGTCGACTCCCCGATCGGCGACCTGCCGCTGGAGCCCGAGCAGCTGGACGCCGCTCAGATCCGGCGGGCCGAGGCGTCCAACGTGAGCCGTGGCCGGGAGACGTTCAACACCGGCGTACGCCGCGACGGCAAGCTGGTCGGCTGGACCGCGATCGCCGGCCTGCTCGCCGAGCCGCAGCGCGCCTGGCAGCAGATCACGCTGGTGCTGCCGGAGGATCACGGGCACCGGCTGGGCATGCTGCTCAAGCTGGAAAACCTGAGGTTCGTCCGCGGTAAGCGGCCCGAGCTGCGCTACATCGACACGCTGAACGCGCTCGCCAACGAGCACATGGTGTCGATCAACCGGCAGATCGGCTTCGTGCCCTCCGAGTCGATCATCCAGTGGCGGCTGGACACGCGCTGACGCCTCAGATCCGGCGCCGCATCCGCAACTCGGTGAGCACCGGGATGACCGGGTGCGGGACCGGCTCGCCGACCTCTTCGAAGCCCAGCTTCTCGTACGCCCGGACGGCCCGGTCGTTGCCGGTGACCACCTCGAGCATCAGCTCGTCGCGGCCGCACTCGCGGGACCACCCGGCGACCGCGTCGATCAGGTCGGCCAGCACCTTGCCGCCGCGGTAGGCCGGGGTCAGGTAGACCGCGAAGACGACCGTGGTCGCCGGATCGTCGGGCATGACGGTGCCGCCGGCGTGCCCGATCAGGCGACCACCCGGGTCGGCGATGAACTGGGCGATCTGGCGGCCGGTCGAGGACTGGGCGATGCGGGCCCGGTAGGCCTCGTGGGGCCGGGCCGCGGCCTGGGCCAGCGTCTCGAGGAACGCGAGCGGGCTGTCGGCCAGCATCTCCAGCCGGAGCGCGCGCATGCGGGCGGCGTCGTCGACGGTCACCCGGCGTACGGTCCAGCTTTTCATGGTCTTCTCCCTACCCCGGTCCGAGCGTGAGCGGCAAGCGAGTTGCCGCATATCCGTCCGGGGTGGCAAGTCGCGCACGGCTGAGGCAAGGTGTTCAGCTATGGAACCCGCCGAGACCTGGCTCCGCATGGTCGAAGAGCCGATCGTCGAGCCGGCGGATCCCGTCGACGAGGAGTCCCGCACGGCCGAGTTGCCGCGGCCCGGTCTCGTCCCCACGTCGGTTTCCGGTGCTGCCCTGCCACCCGACCGGCTGATTCCGCGCCTCGGCTCCGGGCTGCTCGGCTGGACCGACCGGGTGGGCGGCGTGCTCCTGCGCAACGTGGCGCTGCTGGTGCTGATCGCGTTGCTGGCGGCTCTGCCCACCCACTTCTTCGTCGGCAGCGTCGACGACACGCTGATCGCCGCGCCCGCCCTCTCCGACGTGATCGGCGGCTTCGGCCTGCTGCTGCTCCCGCTGATGTGGCTGGCCTATTTCGCGGTCTCGGCCCTGCCGCTGCTGATCGTGCTGGCCGGAGCGGTCGGGGTGGCGGTGCCCGCCGCGGCCGACGGTGCGCGGCCCCGCTTGCGTACGGTCTGGTCGCTGGTCGCCTACCGGTTGCGTCCGCTCTGGCTCTGGCTGGCCCTGTTCGGGCTGGTCACCCAGGGCCTGCCGCTGCTCGATTCGCAGCCTGACATGGCGCCGAGCGTGGCCCAGCCGTTGCGGATCCTCCTGACGATCACGTCGGCCGGGGTGCTCGCGTTCGCCGGCATGCTCGGCTGCGTGGTGCTGATCGAGCATGGCCGCGGGCCGAACCGGGCGCTGCACCTGCTGACCCGGACCCCGCCCGCCGGCGTGGCCGGACTGGTCGTGGCCTCGCTGGCCTTCACTCAGCTGCCGCGGCTGGCCCAGGCCGCCGCGGGCTCCCTCGCGCAGACCGCGACGGCCGTCGTGTTCGGCGTGCTCTGGGCGGTCGCGGCCCTGGTCACGTACGCCCAGGCCCGTCGGGTCGAAGGCCCGGTGACCAGCGTCTCCCTGCGCGCCGAGCTGGCCGCCCCCGAGCTCTTCTGAGGCCCGTTCGCCTACGGCGGACGGGGCTTCCCGCAAGACGCTGTTTTCTTGCACTCGCCCCCTGAGAGTGCTAAACAGGTCATTGGCACTCGCGAGCTGTGAGTGCCAAGCAGGTCGGGACGGTGGGGTTCCGGTCGCGGTGCCGCCATCGGTGCCGGGGCACGGGGCCGGTCGTCGCGGGCTTTCCGGCTCGGCCTGGGACGTCACATCGCCAGGTGGTGACGTCCGCAGAGTTCGCAAACTGCGGCAGGGCCAGGTGGCCCGGCTCCGCGAATGTCCAGGAGGACAACGCCGTATGGCCAAGATCATCGCATTCGACGAGGAAGCTCGTCGCGGCCTCGAGAGCGGTATGAACCAGCTCGCCGACGCCGTCAAGGTGACGCTCGGCCCCAAGGGCCGCAACGTCGTGCTCGAGAAGAAGTGGGGCGCTCCCACCATCACCAACGATGGTGTGTCGATCGCCAAGGAGATCGAGCTCGAGGGCACCTTCGAGAAGATCGGTGCCGAGCTGGTCAAGGAGGTCGCCAAGAAGACTGACGACGTCGCCGGTGAC
>DASWRZ010000189.1:0-14137 GCA_036402935.1 Actinoplanes sp. | reverse complement strand
GATCGAGCCGGCCACCTCGCCGGTCACCACCGGCGGCTCGGCCTTGAGCACCGGCAGCTGGGAGATGCCGTACTCCCGCATGTAGTCGATCGCGTCGCGGACCGTCTCGGTCGGGTGCACGTGGACCAGCGGCGGGATGCGGCCGCCCTTGCCCTCGAGCGCGTCGGCCACCGTCGGTTCGCCGCCGGTCGTGTGCAGGAAGCCGTACCGGGCCATCCAGTCGTCGTTGAAGATCTTGGACAGATAGCCGCGGCCGCCGTCCGGCAGCAGCACCACGATCATGTCGTCCGGGCCGGCCTTGCGGGCCACCTCGAGCGCGGCCACCACGGCCATCCCGCACGAGCCGCCGACCAGCAGGCCCTCCTCGCGGGCGAGCCGCCGGGTCATCTCGAACGAGTCCGAGTCGGAGACCTCGATGACGTCGTCGCAGATGGTGCGGTCGTACGTCGTCGGCCAGAAGTCCTCGCCGACGCCCTCGACCAGGTAGGGCCGCCCGGTGCCACCGGAGTAGACCGAGCCCTCGGGGTCGGCGCCGATCACGCGCACCTCACCCTGCTCCTTCAGGTAGCGGCCGACGCCGCTGATGGTGCCCCCGGTGCCGACCCCGGCCACGAAGTGGGTGATCTGCCCGTCGGTCTGCTTCCACAGCTCGGGGCCGGTCTCCTCGTAGTGGGAGCGCGGGTTGGCCGGGTTGCTGTACTGGTCCGGCTTCCAGGCGCCCGGGATCTCGCGGGCCAGGCGGTCGGAGACGTTGTAGTAGGAGCGCGGGTCCTCGGGGGCGACCGCGGTCGGGCAGACCACGACGTCGGCCCCGTACGCCCGCAGCACGTTCTGCTTGTCCTCGCTGACCTTGTCGGGGCAGACGAACACGCACTTGTAGCCGCGCCGCTGGGCCACCAGGGCCAGGCCGACGCCCGTGTTTCCGCTGGTCGGCTCCACGATCGTGCCGCCCGCTCTCAGAAGGCCCGCCTCCTCGGCGTCCTCGATCATCCGCAGCGCGATGCGGTCCTTCACCGACCCGCCCGGGTTGAGGTATTCGACCTTGGCGAGCACGGTCGCAGCGATGCCCTCGGTCACGCTGTGCAGCTTGACCAGGGGCGTGTTGCCGATCATTTCGACGACGTTGTCGTAGTAGCTCACACCTCAGACTACGACGACGCGGTCTCTCTGCTTCTCCCACTCCAGGAAGCGTTCGGTCTCGCTGAGCACCGTCCCGGCCAACCACGCGATCATGACGGCGTCGTCGGCGAGTCCGAAGACCAGGAAGATCGCCTCCGGGATGAGGTCGATCGGCGAGATCACGTACGCCGTGGCGGCCGCCATCAGGGCCACCCGCATGCCGCCGTCGTACTGCCCCTTGGCGGTGGCCTTGAGCATGCGGGGCAGCGCGGCCACCCGCTTGCCGATCGAGGGACCACCCCGGGCCCCGGAGACCAACGCCCTGGCCAGCGCCGTGAAGGCCGCCGTTCGTTTCAGCGTCTTAGCCATTGTTCAACTCCTCCGTCGTCCGTCCAGCATTACTTAGGCGCGCCATGATTGCCCGTCGACGCCACGCGTTAGCCTCGGGATCAGGGGATCGGGGAGGGGATCGTGAGCGTCATCCAGCTCAGCACCATTCAGCTCAGTGCGCAGGATCGACGCCGGATCAAGCTGGCCGGGCAGATCGCGGGTGGGGTCACCGGCACGGTCGCCGGGGTGGCCGCGCTCTCGGTGGGGCTGCTGCTGCGGCAGGCGGCCGACGCGCGCAAGGTGATCCCGATGGCCGAGGCTCCCCCGCCGCGCGGCGACGGGGTCTACGGCGCGAAGTTCGGCGGCAAGGCGATCAGCATGGTCATCCTGGGCGACTCCTCGGCCGCCGGCTACGGCGTACACCGTCCGCGCGAGACGCCGGGGGCGCTGCTCGCCACCGGGGTTTCCCGGCGGCTGCACCGCCCGGTGCGGCTGCACCGGGTGGCGATCGTGGGCTCGATGTCGTCCGGCCTGCCCTACCAAGTGGACGCCGCCCTCGAATACGAGCCCGACGTCGCGATCATTCTGATCGGCGGCAACGACGTCACCCACATCTCGGCGCGCGACGCGGCCGTACGCCATCTGGCCGACGCCGTGCGTCGCCTGCGTGCCACCGGTTGCAAGGTCGTCGTCGGCACCTGCCCCGACATCGGCGCGATCCAGCCGATCAAACCGCCGCTGCGCTGGCTGGCCCGCAAGTGGAGCCGCGACCTGGCCGCCGCGCAGACCGTGGCCGTGGTCGAGGCCGGTGGCCGCACGGTGTCGCTGGGCAACCTGCTCGGGCCGATGTTCGCCGCCGACCCGGTGCGCATGTTCTCCTCCGACCACTTCCACCCGTCGGCCGAGGGCTACGCCCGGGCGGCCGCCGTCGTGCTGCCGACCCTGCTGGCGGCGCTCGGCGAGGACGACCGCCCGGCCGCCGAGGGCGGCGTGCGCAGCCTGCCCGAGGCGGCTCAGGAGGCCGTACGCGCGGCCGGCACCGAGGTCAGCGCCGCTCGCGGCCCGGCCGGGCGCTGGGCCGTCCTGCGGCGGCATCCCTGGTTCGGTGAGCCGCGGTCGTGGTTCGGCCATCATCGACCTCCTTCTCCTGAGGCGAGCGCACCCGTTACGAGCGGCCGGTCCGCCCCGAGCGCCGTAGGGTGGACGCCAGAGGATCATTGAGGGAGGCGACATGGCTGGACTCAACGCGCGCATCGGCAAGGCGGCGACAGCCGGCCTGCTCGCCGCGAGTGTGGGCGGGTTCGCCCTGCTCGCCGGCGAGGTGCTGGCCGCCAAGGCCCGGCGCTACGCCAAGCCGACCATGGGTCTCGCCCTGCGCACGTCGATGGGCCCGGTGTCGGCGCCCGCGCTCCGGCTGGTGCTGCTCGGCGACTCCGCGGCGATCGGGGTCGGCGTCGAATGGCTCTCCGAGACCGTCGGCGGCCAGCTGGCGCGGCTGCTCTCCGAGGGCGGCCCCGAGTCCGGCCGCGGCGAACGGCACGTGCTGCTCTCCAGCGTCGGCGTGGCCGGCTCCCGGTCGGCCGACCTGGCCACCCAGGTCGCTCGGGCCCTGCTCGGCGACCGTCCCGACGTGGCCGTGGTGCTGATCGGCGCACACGACGCGACCAGCATGCGCGCCCCCGAGGAGGCGGCCGGCCAGCTCGGGCAGGCGGTGCGGCGGCTGCGGGACGCGGGCGTGCAGGTCGTCGTCGGCACCTGCCCCGACCTGGGCGCCCTCCGCTCGATCGCGCCGCCGTTGCGCCAAGTGGCCGGCATGCTCGGGCGCCGCATGGCAAAAGCGCAGGCGAAGGCCGTGACGGATGCCGGCGGCGTGGTGGTCGACCTGGGTGTGGAGACCGGTGCGGTGTTCCGGGCCGACGCGGGCACACTCTGCTACGACGGCTTCCACCCCTCGGCCGACGGCTATCGGGTCTGGGCGCACGCTCTCTACCCGGCGGTAGCCAAAGCGGCCATGTCAGGTGTGTGACTTATCCACACTTCCGGCTAAGTTACCGACGAGTTAACGTGGGTTCATGCCGGAAGCTGTCATCGTCGCCACCGCCCGCTCGCCGATCGGTCGCGCCGTCAAGGGATCGCTGCGGGACCTGCGTCCCGACGACCTCACCGCCACCATCGTCGACGCGGCGCTCAGCAAGGTGCCGCAGCTCGACCGCACCCTGATCGAGGATCTCTACCTGGGCTGCGGCCTGCCCGGCGGCGAGCAGGGCTTCAACATGGCCCGCGTGGTGGCCACCAAGCTCGGGCTCGACGGCCTGCCCGGCGCCACGGTCACGCGTTACTGCTCGTCGTCGCTGCAGACGACCCGGATGGCGTTCCACGCGATCAAGGCCGGCGAGGGCGACATCTTCGTCTCGGCCGGCGTCGAGACGGTTTCCCGGTTCGCGCGGGGCAGCTCCGACGGGCTGCCGTCGGAGGCGCAGGCCCTGGTCGGCGGCGCGTGGCAGAATCCGTACTTCGCTGACGCGATGGCACGGACGGTCGCCTCCGCCGCGGGCGGCGTCACCTGGCACGATCCGCGGGACGACGGTTTTGTTCCGGACATCTACGTGGCAATGGGACAAACGGCCGAGAACCTCGCCCAGATCAAGGGCGTCACGCGCGAGGAGATGGACGAGTTCGGCGTCCGCTCGCAGAACCTGGCCGAGAAGGCGATCGCGGACGGCTTCTGGGAGCGCGAGATCACTCCGGTCACCCTTCCCGACGGCACGGTCGTCTCCCGGGACGACGGCCCCCGCCCCGGCGTCACCGTCGAGGGCGTCGCCGGCCTCAAGCCGGTCTTCCGCCCCGACGGCCGCGTCACCGCCGGCAACTGCTGCCCCCTCAACGACGGCGCCGCCGCGGTCGTCGTCATGAGCGACACCAAGGCCCGCGAGCTCGGCATCACGCCGCTCGCCCGCATCATCTCCACCGGCGTCACCGCGCTGAGCCCCGAGATCATGGGCCTGGGCCCGGTCGGCGCCTCCCAGCAGGCCCTGGCCCGCGCCGGCATGACGATCGACGACGTCGACCTGGTCGAGATCAACGAGGCCTTCGCAGCCCAGGTCATCCCGTCGTACAAGGATCTGGGGATCCCGCTCGAGAAGCTCAACGTCAACGGCGGCGCGATCGCGGTCGGCCACCCGTTCGGCATGACCGGCGCCCGCATCGCCGGCACCCTGCTCAACTCCCTCGACTGGCACGACAAGACGATCGGCCTGGAGACGATGTGCGTCGGGGGCGGCCAGGGCATGGCCATGATCTTCGAACGCCTGAGCTGAGGGTTCGCCTGAGCTGAGGGTTTCGGTAGCCTCCGCCGGGTCCGGCCTGCCACGAGCGGCCGGGCTCGGCGGGTTTCATCCGCCTTCGGTCCCATGCCGGTCCTGGTCGTCCGAGCCGATCGGGTTCGGCAGACCGGCCGCGAGCCGCGTGTTACGGGCGGCTACGGCAAAAAGCGCGTGATAGCCGTTACTGTATCCCTCCCGAAATGATCGATCCCGATCCATGCTGTGCTTGTACCACTGATGGATGCGTCCGCCGCCATAGGCGAACAGCACCGATATCAGGATGTAGGCGATGATCTGAAGGGCGCTGTTGTCACCGGTCGGCATTCAACTAGCTTAAAACGCTGAAACGACGTGGTGAAATGCCGCCTACGGCACCCGGCCCTCGACTTTCGTGCGGCCCTTTCCGCCGATCATCTGAGTATTCTCGAAGGTTCGCGCGTTCACGGACGGCGCGACGAAAGGGTGGCCCCTCCCGGTTCGCGGAGGAGGGGCCACCCTTTTCGCCGTCCGAGTCCGCGATGGAGGTAGTCGCATTCTTGGACGGTGCCGGAAAGTCGTCGCCGGTCAGGTGCCGGTACGGCCGTATTCCTCGGGCCGATCGGCGGACAGCGGGCCGACGCCGGCGAGGCTCTGCCGGGTCATCATGCTGAGAATCGACAGCGAGGCCTTGTCATACCCGCGGCGGTAGGCGTCATCCCGCTCGAGGCCGTGCCTGTGCCACTGATGGATCCGCCCGAGAGCATAGGCGCTGGACATGAGAAGACTGAGCGCGAGGGCGAGGAAAAGAGGGTCGTTGCCGGGGGCGGTCATCGTTCACCTGCTACGTCGGTCCTACCTTGATCATGCATTTGAACCGGGGATTCCCGTTTGCCGGATCCGGGAACCCCCGGGTGGCTCGCGTTGCGATTCACGGTGCCGCCGGCATCGCTGCCGGTTAAGGGCATACCGTTGCGGGAATAGCCCCTATCGCCTCACGAACCGCTTCTTGCGAGACGAAAAACTCGCATTCGACAACGCGGGATCTCGGTCGCAGGTCCACCGTTGACCGCGAACGGACGCCCGTGACTGACCGATCGGCCGAGCGCAGACGTCGGGTGTCATCCGGTCGCCGACGCACGCCGGCCGGCGGACCATCGGGCCTCCAGCCCGGCGATGATTTGATGCTCGGCCACGTTCAAGTGGCTCGCGACCTCGTCGACGGTGGGAGATCGTCGCAGGCGCGTGGACAACTCGCTCTCGGCGGCCGCGATCGCCGCCTGAAGCGCCGCGAGCGGCCGGGCGGGCTCCGCGCTGCGGCCGTGGGTGAGGTTGGCGTCTCGCATGCTCGGCTCCCGCGGGTTGTCCGGATCCTGGCTCGTTCGCCACAAACTCTGACCTGAACAACAGATGGACATATCCGTAGGCATTCAGCGGTCCGCGTCGTTGCCTTCGCCAACCCTTCAATCATGTCCAGCCATAAGCATTAATCCCAACAGCTTGCATTCCCGGGCCGAGGCTCATCGAAAGTTCGCCGATCCGGTCCCGGCGACCCGGCCGACGCGCACACTCGCCCGTTCGGGAATACATCGTCGTCTGTTCGGACGACAGCGTCCGTAGCCGGCCGATTCCGCAGTCCACGAATTCGACGCTGAAAGGCTGAATTCCCCGCGAACAGACAGATCCACTTTGCCAAGTTTGCACAATTTTGCCAGCATTCGCGCCGGGACTTCGCCGCTCGCGGACCACGACGTCGGCGGGTGGTCGCCGCAACTGCTCCGCCGATCCGAAAGGTCTCGCGCATGTATCCCGACGCCGGTATGACCGGTTCCGTGCCATCTCCCGGCCCGACCACGGTCGCGGCTCCGACCGGGCCGGTCGCCGCCATCGCGCTCGGCTACGCGCTCAGCGGTTATCTACCCGACGGGTACGGACCGTGACGCGGGTTCCGTCACCGCATCGGGCGACGACCGCACACGCCTCGCCGAGGATCATGGAGACGGTTGTGAATGACGATCAGAAGCTCGAACGCGTCGTCGGCAGTGCAACCGTTCTGGTTCCGACGATATCGGCGCCTTCAATGTCGCCCGACGAGGCGCTTCAGGTTCTGGCGCTGGCGCAACGCACGGCCGAGAACCACATCACCGCGGCGAACCGGCATGCACAGCAGGTTCGATCGGAAGCCCGCGCCTCGGCCGAGCAGATCCTGCTCGAGGCCCATTCGTACGCCGAGAAGGTCCGCGGCGAGGCGGACAGGCTCCGGGAGGAGGCACGGGCCACCGCCGAGCTTCGCGGCCGGGAAGCCGATGCGCAGGCCGCTGAGATCCGACGTCAGGCCGAGTCGACGCTCGCCGACGCACGCACCGAGGCCGAACGGATCGCGGCCGGCGGCCAGGATCGCGCCGATCAGCTGGATCTCCGGGCGAAGCAGCGCTTCGAGGACGCCGTCGGGAGCTTGGCGATCAAGCGCGAGGTGCTGCAGAAACAGATCGAGGCATTGGCGATGTTCGACGCCGACTACCGGCATCGGCTCGCATCGTTCATGCACACCCAATTGCGGGCGCTCTGGATCGAACAGGCCGGAGCCCGCGAGATGCCGGACATCGAGGTGCAGCTGCCCGGCGGACCGGTCGGTTGTCCCGAGCCGAGTTGAGCGGGATCGATCGTCTCAACGTCTGAACCGCGACCCGTCGCGGTTCAGACGTTTGGTCGTTCACCGGTTTTGTCGTTCCGTCACGTGCGCCGACGTTGGCGCCGGCGCAAGTCGAGTTCTCGCCAGTTGTCCGGGATCTGGGCGATGAAAAAGGTCTGTACGGGCGTGAGAACGCCGGCGGATGCGAGCATCTTCTGCTCGCGGATCCACCTGCGGGTATCCGTGCGCAGCCGTTGCACTCGAGCACGAGTGACGGGGTCCGAAGGGTCGCTGTACGGCTGATCGCTCTCCAGAAGTGCCAGCGCTGCCCGATAGGCCGCTCTCCATCGAGTCGGGAGAGCAATACTGCTGTGTTCCATGACTTTCGATTCCTTGCCGCGTTTTACCTGCCCGGTGGCTCGGCCCTCTACCCCGCCCGAGGCACGCCAGTCCGGGATGCACCGAAGTTCCGTTGGAATCCCCCGAATGCCCGTCGCCCGGGAGCCTTCCGTTTCTTGGCATGCCATCAACATGCCAGAAGTACGCGGGTCCGTCATGACAGTCTATTTCCGACTTTTGACCCTCTGCTATCAGTGGACAAGGCGCAAAGCAATGGGGCACAAAAGCGGATCTGCACTATTTCGAGTTAGGACCGACGTAGGTGACCGACGCTCGGGCAGCTACTCCTCGTGATTTCGGCTGCCCGGCACAGCCCGAAGGGCCGGCCAGGCCGATGTGATCGGTCGGCTGTTATCGCCCGTTCGTACTACATCGAACGAGTAATCGCCTGATTACTGAGCGCAAAACCGCCCCGAGGCCCCCCGAAATACAAGTCATCTTCACGCTTCGGCGACATCCGGCGTATCGGTTCTAAGACCACCAAAACCGTCGGCCGAACGGTCATCCGGCAGCGGTCATTCCGGCGACAACCGACGTAGTGCGAATGGGGTTTTCCATCTCGAAATGCACCGCGAAACACCGCATGAAAGGAATCGCGATGAAAAACCTCACCCGCATCCTGACCATGGGCGGCTTCGGTCTGCTCGCCGCGCTGGCGACCGGCGCCGGCCCGGCTCACGCGGCGACCAAGAGCGTCACCCCGGAGAACAAGCCGGTGGCCAGTCACGTCCAGTGGCGCGCCGGCGACGACATTGTCGGCTACTACCGGAACCTGCGGGACTGTGAGCTGGCGGGCCAGTTCGGCGAGCGCGCCGGCAACTGGGACGACCACAACTGCAGCATCGTCCGCGTCGGCCTCCGGAGCGGCGCGTGGGCCCTGCAGGTCGCCAGTGACGACGACTGGAACCGGGTCGGCTTCGGGGTGCCCTTCGGTGCCATCCACGGCTTCCCGGGCCAGTTCCGCCCGACGTGGGGCGGCGTGTTCCGTCCGGGTCCGGACCGCGGCCACCACGGCCCGGTCGGTCACGGCGGTCACGGCGGTCACGACGGTCACGGTGGCCAGGACGGTCACGGTGGCCAGGACGGCCACGGCGGCCAGGACGGCCACGGCGGCCACCGCGGCCGCTGACTTCTGAGTCTCGCCGCGCAACGGCGAACAACCTGAATTCGGGAGGCATATTGCCGCGAGCTTTCCGGTAAAAATTCGTGTGGGCACATCTGGTACCGCCGGGCAACGCCGCGCCCGGCGGTACTTGCCTTTTCCCGAGCGTCGCCAGGCGCTAATTGGCTTGATCACAGGGCGTACGAGCGGCTAAAAGGTCAGCATGCTTCGAGGTCATAAAGCCGGGCTGCGGGCCCGGATCGAGTCGGACGTGGCAGTTCTGCAGCGAGAGCTGTACGAGGACGTGCTCAACTACTCCCGGGCGGCGGTGCGGCCCTGGTGGCCGGTCTCCCCGGGCCGGGCCGGGGAGTTCTACGCGGTGAGCGACCCTCATGAGGGAAGCGCGGTCTTCTCGATCGTCACGCTCGACGACGGCGAGCTGGCCGGCGAGTGCGGGCTGTGGGGCATCGACCTGCACAACCGTTCGGCCGACCTGGGCCTCGCCCTGCGGCCGGGCGCCCGCGGCAGCGGCTTGGCGGTCGACACCGTGCTGACGCTGTGCGAGTACGGCTTCAAGATCCGCGGCCTGCACCGCATCCAGATCGAGACGCTCGCCGACAACGCCGCCATGCGCGCGACCGCCGCCCGGGCCGGCTTCACCGAGGAGGGCGTACGCCGTAAAGCGGCCTGGGTCAACGGCGCCTTCCTGGACGGCGTCGTCTTCGGCCGGCTGGCCGACGAGTAGGCCTGGTCGCCGCCGGCCCCGAACGCTGCCGCGCCTTCTCGGCGGCGTGAAGCTTCGCCGGATGGAAGCGCGGGGCGCCAGGCCCAGCCGACCTGAAGCGCGGCGGCGTGGGACTCTCGCGGTCTGAAGCGCGGGGGCCGCGGCTAGATTGTGCGGCGGAGGTCGTCGACGGCCGCGGCCGCCGCGGCGAGCAGTGCGTCGGGCGGGGCGGCGGCGCGGAGGTCGTCGGCGAGCACCCGCAGCTGGTCGGGCAGGACCATGTCGTGCTCGCGCGGGACCGGGCGGCGCGGGAGGTGCTCGGCGTCGGCGCCCAGGTCGGCCAGGTGCTGGATCAGGGCGTACGCGAGGTCGCCCCGGGTGGCGGTGGCGCCAGGGGTGCGAGACCACCAGCGGCCCTGCTCCCAGTGGCGGACCTGGTTGTGCAGGCGGTCGACGGAAGCGGCGAAATCGGTCACCCGACGACCCTAGACCGGCAACTCTCAGAAACAGGGACAACGCCCGGCCCGTGGGGAGCCGGGCCGGGCGTTGACGCTTTCACTTCGCTAGTCGCGGCTGCTGCCTTGCAGGTAGCTCAGCAGGCGCAGGATCTCGAGGTAGAGCCAGATCAGGCTGACCAGGATGCCGAACGCCGCGACCCAAGAATAGCGCTGTGGCAGGCCCTGCCGGATGCCCTGCTCGATCTGGTCGAAGTCGAGGATGAAGCTGAGCGCCGCGACCACGATGCAGACCAGGCTGAAGATGATGCCCACGGCGCCGTTGTCGCGGAGACCGGTGTTGACGCCGAACAGTGCCAGCACAAAGTTGACCAACATGACCGCGAAGAGACCGCCGATGACAGCGATCAGGCCGCGAGTGAATTTCGGGGTGGCTCGGATGACCTTGAACCGGTAGAGCGCCGCCATCAGGAAGAACACCGAGAAGGTGGCGACCACCGCCTGCAGAACGATGCCGCGGTAGCCGAAGAACTCCTGGTAGGTCTTGCTGACCATGCCGACCAGGACGCCCTCGACGATCGCGTACGTGATCACCAGCGCCGGGTTGGCCTTCCGCGAGAACGAGATGATCAGGCCGATGACCAGGCCGACCACCGCGGCGCCGATCCAGGCCGCACCGGTGTAACTGTCGGGAACCAGGTTCCACGAGGCGATCGCGGCGATGCCGGTGAGCCCGAGCAGGGTGACCGTCTTGACGACCACGTCGTCGATGGTCATGGGCTGCACGGCGGGCGGGGCCGCCGGGTAAGCAGCCGTCGGGTACGGCTGGCCGTAACCCGGCGCACCGGTCGGGCCGTATGCCCCGTAGCCGGCCCGCTGCTGCTCGGCCGCCCGGCCCAGGCGCGAGAGCACCGGGTTGGAAGATTTCACTTTCTCCAGCCTCCCTCTGAGGGTTGCCGCAGGTTGCGTGCCGTTCAAGGGTACGGGCTCGATGCCTGTCTTGACGGCTGTCAAAGCTGTGAGAGGTCTGAAAGCGCCCCCTCAGGCGAGGAACTGTTCCAGCAGGCCGGGGACGGCGGCGCGAGCCACCCGGAGTGCCTCCGCATCGCCGACATCGGGGACGGAGTAGTGCTGCCTGCCCCCGGCCGTGGTGGCGACCAGGGTGGTCAGGCCCACCCGGCGCTGGAACACGGAGGTGGTCAGGTTCCAGCCGATCACCGCGTCGGTACGCAGCACGTAGCGGCGTCGCACCAGACTGCCGTGCCGACTGACCAGCCAGTCGTCGGTGAGGGCGTGACCCAGGTTGGCGGCCCGGTCCCAAGCCAGGAACAAGCCGAGCGGCAGCAGCGCCGGCGACGTCCAGAACGTCCACCACGGGGCACCGACGACCAGCACGAACGCCAGCACGATCAGGATCAGGATCGTGCTCATGGTGACGGCCCGGGTGAACCGGCGCACGCTCGCCCGGGGGCCGTGCCGGGTCAGTGCCACGGTCAGCGGTTCGGCGTCGCCGATCACCGTGCCGGCCACGTCCACCGCGACGGCGCGGGGCGCGGGCGGCAGCAGGACCGAACCGCCGCGGTCGCCGCCCCGGCCGACGCGCAGTCCGGTGGCGATGGCGAGGACCCGGGCACCGCGTACCGCCCGCAGCAGAAGCGGCTCGCTCAGCTCGACACCGCGCAGCCTTCTTTCCTCGATCGTGGTGCTGCGGGTGGTGAGCAGGCCACGCCGTACGTGCAGCGTGCCGCTGCGGTGCCGGCTCAGCCGGAAGTTCCAGAACGTCAGGATGTATCCGACCGTCGACGCGATCACCGTGAAGACGATCACCGCGGCGGCGACCAGGAGAATCGCCACCGGCAGCGGCTTGTCCCGCAGGTAGTCGATCGAGTCGTGGACGTATCCGACCTTCGCCAGGTCGACGTGGCCCTCGTTCACCAGGCGGGAACCGAGACCGAACAGCACGCCGATCGCCACCAGGCCGGACAGCGTGAACGGCCCGTACCTGATCCAGCGCGGGTCCAGGCTCGCGAGCACAGTCTCTTCGCTCGCTTTCCGCTCGCCTTCCTCGGGGGCCGGCGTGACCGCCGGGCGATGCAGCAGCTCGCGGTGCAGGTTCTCGGCGTCGGCGGCGTTCAGCCCGTCCAGCTTCACGCCGTCGTTCTTCTTGTCGGTCTGGCCGGTGCCGACGGTGACCCGGGCCAGGCCGAAGATCCGGTGCAGCACGTTCGACGTGACGTCCACGGTGCGGATCCGGTCCCGCGGCACGGTCAGCGTCCGTCGGCGCAACAGGCCCCGGCGCACCTGCACATGGGCCGGGGTGATCCGGTACGAGGTGGTGAAGTACCGCAGGAAACCGAGGGCGATGCCGATGCCGCCGATGCCCAGTGCCCACCAGCCGCCGTCGCCGCCGTCGCCGTTCTGCAGCCCGATCAGCACCGCGACCAGCGGGAAGATCAGCCGCCGCAGCTCCATCACCGGGTGCACCGCGAGCATCCGCGGGCTCAGCCGGCGCCAGCCGTCGACCGCCGCCTTCTCGACGGGAACTGCCGTGGTGGTCACGTCGCGTCCCCGGTGCTCCGGCCGACCCGGGTGGTCAGGTCGGCGACCAGCTGGTCGGCGTCCGCCACGGCCAAGCCGTCGATCTTGATGGGGCCGGCCGCGGACGCGGTGGTCACGGTGACGTTCGCCAGCTTGAACAGCTGCTCGATCGGCCCGCGTTCGCTGTCCACGGTCTGCACCCGGGAGATCGGCGCGATCCGCCGTTCCTGGTTGAGCCAGCCGGTCTGGGTGTACACCGCGGTGTCGGTGGCTTCCCAGCGGTGCACCCGGTAGCGCCACTGCGGCATCACCACCAGGTGTACGGCGGCCAGCACCAGCCACGCCACGGCCACGATCAGGTGGGGAAGATCCCGGCGGCCGCTGTCCGCGAACCACCAGATCAGCTGGGGTACGAGCAGCACGATCCACAGCATCGCCGCCCTGGCCGCCCAGTACCACAAGGCCCGAGGGCTGACCCGGTGCATCGGGGGCCGCAGGCGCACCACATCCGCCGTCATAGTCACGCCTTTCACCATCGCACCCGGGGCCCAGCGCCCACCGGCCCGTCCGTCGTGGGATGGCGGAACAAATGTCATGGCCAGGATGAGCGGAGACGATACCCATCGCACGCACACCGAGAACCACCAGCCGCATCCGACGGGAGGCCACCGACGGTTTCCCATCAGCCTGCCCATATCGGGCATATCATCTCGCCGACATGGTTTGCTGGTGACCAAACGGGGGCGGTCATGAGGGCGGATAAACGACATTGGGGCCGGATCGCGGCGACGATGGTCCTGGCCGGGGTGTCGTTGGCGCCCGGCGGGCCGGCCGAGGCCTCCGAGCTGTCCAACCAGCTGACCGTTCCGGCCGACGGGCAGTGGGTGAACACCGGAATCGACGTGATGGCCGGAGGCTCCTTGCGCATCGCCGCGTCGGGCACGTGGATCGACGGCGTCACCGAGTCCGGCCCGAACGGTTCCGACAAGCCGTGGCCTGACAACTTCCTCAACTGGCCCGACATCGGCGCCTGCGCGTCCTGCGCCAGGACGCTGACCCTTCGGTGGGGGGCGCTCGAGGGCTACATCGGCGACGCCCCACCGGCGCCCGGCAGCTACACGTCGGAAACGATCCGGCCGGAAGCGGAGAAGGTCTTCTTCGTCGGCGAGAACTACGACGCGCCGCCCGGCGACTCCGGCCGGCTCTGGCTGAACAAGAACGCGGACGCCTACAGCGGCAACACCGCGGACAACAGCGGCGAGGTCGTCGCGGACATCGACACGTCGGCCCCGCCCGCCGACGACGGCCCCGGAGACCCCGACTTCGTCTGCCTCGGCGGCGTCAAATGCAACGGAGTACCGACGCCGGGCCACCCCGGCTGAGGCCACGGGCAAACCGTCGACGACGTGGTGGAGGTCACCGGTGCCCGGCTGCCCGGCGGGTCAGGAAAGCGCACGTAGTCCATGCATGACTCGCAGAATGGTGTCGGCGGAATGCGGGCTCAGGGTGTCGACGATGTGCACGTCGAGGTAGCCGGCG
>DASWRZ010000188.1:0-16630 GCA_036402935.1 Actinoplanes sp. | reverse complement strand
ATGCTGAGCCGGAGCGGCACATCCCGTGCCGCGGAGGGTGGAAGGCGATGCCGTCAACGAGGTTTGGACCTCGCCGGGAGGTGGCCGATGAAGCACTGGTCAGAGCACTGTTCCAGGAACACGGACGAGCCATGCTGGCGTATGCGACACAGCTGACCCGCGACCGGGGCGCCGCCGAGGACGTGGTGCAGGAGGCGCTGGTGCGCGCCTGGCGCCACCCGGACAGCCTGGCCAACGGAAAGGGGTCGGTGCGCGGCTGGCTGCTGACCGTGGTCCGCAACATCGTGGTCGACCAGGTGCGGGCCCGTGCCCGCCGGCCTCCCGAGGTCGCGGAGAGTCCGCCCGACGCCGCGGTCGAGGGCGACCACGCCGACCGGATCGTCACGTCGATGGTGGTGGTCGACGCGTTGAACCGGTTGTCCCCGGAACATCGTGAAGTGCTAGAGCAGGTCTACCTCAAGGGCAATACGGTGGTCGAAGCGGCCAAGGAACTCGGCATCCCGCCCGGGACGGTCAAATCCCGGTCGTTCTACGCGCTCCGCGCCCTGCGCGAGGCCAACCCCCAGATGAAACGGGCAGCGTCATGAATCCGCCGACCAACGAACACGTCGACATCGCCGGCTACCTGATGGAGATGCTGACCCCGGAAGAGAAGCAGCAGGCCGACGAGCACCTGAGCCGGTGCCCGGAGTGCCGGGCCGAGGTCGACTCGATGCAGTCGTGGGCCGATGCCCTGCGTGAGGTGCCCGACGAGATGCTTCTCGACGGGCCGCCCGACGACGCCGACCTGCTCCTGCAACGGACCCTCCGGCAGGTGCGGAAAGAGTCGTCGGCCAAGCGGTTTCGGCGTACGGCGACGCTGGCCTCCGTGGCGGCAGCGGTGATCGTGGTCGCGATCGGCGGCGGCGTCATCGTCGGCCGTTCGACCGCACCCTCGGGCCCGGTTGCCCAACCGGCCGCTTCCGCGGTCGCGGGCACCCGCAGCGGCGCGGCGCAAGATCCGGTGAGCGGCGCCCGGATGTCGGTGACCGTCACGCCGGCGGCCGGCTGGGTACGGGTGGACGCCACCGTCGTCGGCATCCCGCCGGGCGAGAAGTGCCGCGTCGAGGTCGTGGCCACGGACGGCACCACGGTGCTGGCCGGCAGCTGGCTCGCCGCCTCGACCGCCGAGACCAAGCCGGTCACGCTCAACGGCAGCGCGCTGATCGACCCGGCCCAGGTGCAGGCCGTCCGGGTCGTGAACACGGCCGGCGAGCAGTACGTCAAGGTCAACGTCTAGGCGGTCACCAGTCGAACGCCGGCCCTCGAGCTATGCCACCGGGCAGGATCGAGCGGCCGGTGTACGTCCAGCTCTCGGCGACCACGTAGCGATGCCCGTGCGGGGCCTGCAGATCGACCGGCCCGCAGTTGTGCTTCATCTCGACGTCGGTGAACATCAGGCCCTGGCACGTGTAGGGTCCGGCCACCACCGCGTCGCTGGAGGCGTCGCGCACCGAGAGCGTGAAGTCGGCCTGGATGCCCGGCATCGCCTCCGTCATGCCCAGCACCCGGATCGCGTCACCGATCGACTGGCACGGCTTGGCCAGCACCGGATGCCCGAGATCCCACGTGTAGTCGTCGCCGCAGCGCCACGGCCCGAACTCCACCGAGCCGTCGACCTTTCCCGGCGCCACCGTCACGGCGGCGTGAGCGGGTCCCACGGTGGCCGCGGCGGACGGCAGCGGGGCGCCGGCGTCGAACGGACCGGTCGGGGTGCCGGCGACCAGCAGCGGCGGTGCCTCCGGCGAAGCCCCGCCCGCGCGGGGCGACGAGGCCGAGGCACCCGGCTGGGCGAGACGGTCCTCGGACGGGAGGCGGATCATCGGCGCGGCGGCCTGGGCGGCACCGCGGGCCGCGGAGCTGTCGAGCACCCGCCACACCTTGAACCCGCCGATTCCGGAGACCGTCATCAGGGTCGCGACCAGCACGACCATCATTCCCGGGCGACGCCAGACCCACGACCGGGGCCCGTTACGCGGGCGGCGGCGGGCGGGCTCACGGCGTACGGAAGGATGCGCGGGCGCGTCCGCGCCCAGCACCGTCACCCTCTCGGCGACCGGCAGGGCCGGCTCGCCGGCCGTCTGCCGGGAGAGATCGCGCAACGCGATCGCGAGCTCGCCGGCCGACGGCCGGCGGCGAGGGTCCTTGTCCAGGCACCAGGCGACCATGTCCCAGACCGCGTCCGGCATGCCGGACGGACGCTCCGGCTCACTCTCGACATGGCGCCGCAGGACGGCGAGCGGCTCCCCGGAATACGGCGTACGCCCGCTGAGAAGCTCGTAGAGCACGACGCCGACCGCGTAGACGTCGGCCGCCGGGTCGACCACCCCGGTCGCCGCCTCGGGCGCCATGTAGTGCGGCGTTCCCATGATCGCGTGGGGCGTGGTGAGCCCGGCCGTGTCGAGCACCCGGGCGATGCCGAAGTCGGTCAGCTTGACCCGGCCGGCGCCGTCCGGCTGGGCCTCGAGCAGGATGTTGTCCGGCTTGACGTCGCGGTGCACCACGCCGAGCTCGTGCGCCTGGGTCAGCGCCGCCGCCACCTGGGAGAGCAGGTGCGCGGCCTCGGCCGGGGGCATCGTTCCGGTGGCGGTCAGGCGATCGCGCAGGGTGCCGCCGGCCACGAAATCCATCACCAGGGCCAGCGACTCGCCCACGCTGAAGAGATCGCGTACGCCGACGATGTTCTCGTGGCGCATCATCATCAGGATCGTGCGTTCGCGGACGAACCGCGTGACCAGCTTGGGTTGCCGCAGCAGGCTTTCGTGCAGGAGTTTCACCGCGACGTAGGCGCCCGAGCTGCGCTCGATGGCGCGCCACACGGTTCCGGTGGCGCCCTGTCCGACCGGCGCGACGAGGATGTACGAGTTGCCCACGCACCGGCCGCTGAGGTCGGCGGTGGCGGGCTCGGCCGAGGTGATGCCGGGCAACGAGGGGGATGACTGCACGTGTCGTCGGGTCCTTCCGCGCAAGAGGGGTCCAAATGCGAGGAAGAGCGTCCCGGGCTCACTTGTCGTCCGGCAACCCGTGCACGCCCGTTCTGGCATGCACGGCCAGTCACGACGGGACTCCGTTACTTTACCGTCCGTGACTCGTTGCCGGAGTTGCCGCTTAAACGATCCTTAACTACCGAGCCTTTAACTACCGAGGATCGACCGGAGTCTCGCGATGTCGGGATAGCGCGCCGTCTCCAGCAGACCGAGGGCTTCCGACCGTACCCGCTCGGCCTTGTCCGCGACGCCGGCCGCCCGGTAACAGGTGTAGAGCCCGATCAGGGGCTCGATCCGCAGGCCGGGCACATCGCCGTACAGGTCGAGGGCCTTCTCGAAGGCCGCCACCGCCTCGGCACCGGAACCGCTGAGCTGAAGCATCCGGGCCAGCTGCATCCACGAGCTGGCGGCGCCGTGCCGGTTGGACAGACGCAGGTTGATCGCGACGCTCTCCCGGAAGTAGCGCAGCGCCTTCTGCCGCCCGCCCGGCTGATGGTAGTGATACCAGCCGATCGGATGCAGCGTGTTCGCCTCCTCGACCCGGCCCACCGGCTGCGCCATCGCCCGATAGAGCTCGCGGGCCTCGGTCGCGTAGGGGAACGCCGCTTCGGCCTGCTGCCGCGACGGCACCTCGTGTACGCCGGTGATGCAGAGCGCCACGCTGAGCAGCCCATGGGCCATCCGCAGCGGATCGCCGGTCTGCCGCCCGACCTCGATCGCCCGCTCCAGCTCGGCCCGCGCCTCGGTACGCCGGTTGAGCCGCAGATGACCGCGGCCGATCAGATAGTGCAGGAAGCCGATCCACCACCGGTCGGTCGTGACCTCCAGAGCTCGCCGTGCCAGGTGGATCGAGTCGTCCAGGAAGTACCGCAGATCCTGCTGATAGGAGGCGAGCGCCCAGGCGAAGAGGCCCAGATGCTCCGGGCCGACCTCGGTCAGGGCGAGCAGGTTCTCGTATTCGGCGTCCATCCAGGCGAACGCGGCGGCCCGGTCGGCGAACTCGACCGTGCCGGCCTCGGCCGGCCCGGGCCCGAGTCGGTCCGGGCTCCGATAGGGATAGAGCACCTCGCTGGCGTTCCCGGCCGAATAGAGGTGGTGCTCGACCAGGCGCAGCAGCACCTGACGGCGACGATCCTCGGGGTCGCCGCGATGCGACAGCTCCACGGCGTACGCCCGGAGAAGGTCGTGAAAGCGGAACCGGCCCGCCCGGCCCTCGATGAGAAGGTGTGCGTCGCGTAAGCGCCGCAACAGGGCCCGGGTGCCGGGCCGGCCGAGGCCGGTGACGGCGTTGACCGCGGCGACGGTGAGGTCGGGCCCGGGATGCAGCGCGAGGAGCCGGAACAGGTCGGCCTCGGCGGGCGACAGATGCCGGTAGGACCAGGAGAACACCGAGCGCAGGTCGGGCAGGGGTTCGAGGCCTTCCTCCTCGGCCAGCTCGGACGCCACCGCGGGCAGCGGGAACGTGGCCGCCCGCGCGGAGACCAGCGCCAGCGCGAGCGGCAGACCGCCGCATCGGGCGACGATCGCGTCGCGCTCCCGGGGGTACGCGTCGACCGCCGCCGCACCCAGCCGCCCGCGCAGATAGTCACGGGCCTCCTCGTCAGCGAACGCGTCCAGCCGTACCGGGAGCGCGCCCTCGGCGACCACCAGGCTGCTCAACGTGTCGCGGCCGGTCACCACCACGGCGCAGCCGGGGGAGCCGGGCAGCAGCGGGCGCACCTGGTCGGCGTCGCGCGCGTTGTCGAGCACCAGCAGCATCCGCTTGCCGGCCAGGACGCTGCGGAACAACGCGACCCGCTCGGTGCGACCGGGCGGCACCCGGTGGTCGGGCACGCCGAGCGCGAGCAGGAACGAGAACAGCACGTCGCCCGGGTCGGCCGGGGCGTCCTCGGGGCCGAAGCCGCGCAGGTCGGCGTAGAGCTGACCGTCCTCGTAGCGCTCGGCGGCCCGGTGCGCCCAGCGCAGCGCGAGCGTGGTCTTGCCGACCCCGCCCGGCCCGGTGATCACGGACAGTGTCGTGTGATCGAGTGCTCTCAGTTCTGCCCGGCGCCCCTCGAAGGTCGTTCCCGATCGCGGCAGCTGAGCCGGTCGGATCTTCTGATCGGTCGCGTCGGCGAGCACGTCGAGGCGCTGCTCGCGAATCGACCGTTCCAGCTCGGACAGGACGGGCTCGGCGTACAGGCCGAGCTCGTCGGCCATCCGCCGGCGGTGCCGCCGCAGCACGTCGAGCGCGTCCGACGAGCGGTGCGCGGCCCAGAGGCTCAGCGCCAGCAGCCGGAACGCCTCGCCGCGCAGCGGCTCGGCCTCGGCCAGGGCGGTCGCGGCCGGCACCGCGTCACCGGTGCGGCCCACCTTGAGCATCGCCTCGACCTCGCGTTCCTGGGCCGTACGGCGCAGTTCACCGAGCCGGGTGATCTCGCCCTGCGCCCACGCCTCGTCCGCGAACTGCTCGTAGGGCGAACCACGCCAACGGGCCAGCCCGATCTGCAGGGTCTCGAGCGCCTTGCTCGGCGGCAGGTCGGGCGCCCGCACCACGTCACGCTGGAAATTCCAGGCGTCGACCGCGTCGCCGGGCAGGCGCAGCGCGTAGCCGGCGGCTTCGCTGACCAGCACGCTCGGCGCGGCTCGCGGTGGGCGGTCCGGTTCCAGCAGGCGGCGCAGCCGCGAGACGTACGCCTGGAGCGAGACCGTGGCACTCGGCGGCGGTGCGCCGTTCCAGAGCTGGTCGGCCAGCCGGTCGGCGGGCACGACGCGTCCGCGCGCCGCCACGAGCATGGCCAGCACGGCCAGCTGGCGGTCGCCGCCGGTCACCGTCACCCCGTCGGCGCGCACTTCGACCGGGCCGAGCACGCGTACCTCGATCATCGGTTGCCGATGTTAATCGGTTCATCAAAATCGCCGTGATACTCGCGATCGGGCGCTCCGGCTCCGCGTACCCCGCCGTGCTCGCCGTGCCCGCCGATCCGAGGGTCAGCGGGCGGTACCGGTGCCGAGCATCGTCCGGTCTCCGGCCGGGCCCGGATCGGGCTCGCCGCGAGCGATGCGGGCGGCCAGGTCCCGCAGGTCGGGGCCCGGGGCCAGGCCCAGCTGGTCGTCGAGAATCCGGCACGTGCGGCGGTAGTGGTCGAGGGCCTCCGGACGGTGGCCGGCCCGATAGAGCGCGGTGATCAGCAGGGCGTGCCCGCGCTCGGACAGGGGGTGGTCGGCCAGCAGGTCGCGCAGGCGGGGGACGGCCTCGGCCGGACGGCCCAGGTCCACGGTCACGGCGGCCAGGTCCAGCGCCGCGTCGCGGCACATTTCGGAAAGGCGTACGGCGTGCGCGTCCAGGAAAGCGCGCCCGGCCGTGCCGGACAGGGGCCGGCCGCGGTGCAGGCTCACGGCGCCGCGCAGCTCGAAGGCGGCCGCCTCCAGGTCGGCCCGGCGCAGGGCGTCGGCGGCCCGCAGCGTGTGCTGCTGGAAGCGGGTCACGTCGAGCGAATAGGCCGGGGCCAGCAGGACGTAGCCCCCGCCCCGCCAGTCGATGCGGACCCGGGGCCGGCCGGGCGGGGCGTCCAGGACGCGACGGAGGCGCGAGAGGTACGTGCGTACAGCCGCGACCGCCGTCTCCGGCGGCCGTTCCCACAGGGCGTGGACCAGCTCGTCGAGGGTGACCAGCCGGCCGGCGCGCAGCAGCAGGACGGCCAGCGTGCCGCGCTGCTGCGGAGTGCCCAGCCGCAGCTCACGGCCGTCCCGGTGCGCCCGCACCGGGCCGAGCAGGGCGAACGTGATGCTCATCCGCGCAGATCGGACGTGTAGCGGCGGTACTGGTGGCGGCCGACCAGGTGCCACAGCAGACGGCCGACGGCCGGGACCTTGGCCATGAAGTGGCGCTGCTCCTCGGGGGTGGCCTCCTCCAGGATCGCGCCGAGGGCCAGCATGACCTTGTCCTTCGGGACCGTCTCGAGTCCCCGTCGGCCGACCTCGTCCCACTCCGCGACCGAGAGGTGCTCGGCGACCAACGGGAGCGTGTGCGTCTCCTCGTCGTCGAGGTGCACGGTCAGCACGCCGCGATGGTCGGCCAGGGCGGCGGCCAGCTCGTCGCGGGCATCGTCGGCGGCCGACTCCTCGAACGCCGGGAGCAGGTCGCGTGCGCGGTCGAGGCTGTCGTCGAGCAGGCCGTGCTGCAGTTCCATCTTGGTGATCTGCTCTTCGTACAGGCGGGCCCGCTCGTGCAGCTTCGGCCAGATCAGCTGGTCCTCGAGGGCGTGATGGTGGTGCAGGCCCACCTCGTACTCCCGGAAAGCGCCGGCGATGCGCCGGGCCCGGACCACGTCGCCGGTCCGGACCGCGGTGACGAACCGCAGGAGCAGGGCGGCCTCGCGGCGGAAGACCCGGTGGATGATCACCATTTCGTGCGTGTAGGGGGTCGTGGTGGCGGGCACGGCGTGGACTCCTCGAAACGTTTCAGGTATCTGTCGCCGGGAGTCTGTCGGAGCCCACTTGCCGGCCACTTGCAATCGCCTTTTCGTCACGGTCCGCCCGCGACCGTGACACGACCGAGAAAGCTCGCGCATCACCCGTTCGGTGCGGATTCGGGCGCCGGACGATTTCCGAAAACATCGACGATCGTCGGCGGCACAGGCGGCCGTCAGTCCCTAGACTGTCCCCGACACTCGCGGGAGGTTCCGCCAAGCTTCATGCAACGAGCGTCGTCGGCGACTGGGCCCCCGGTCGTCGATCACAGCGGACATCGGAGGTTGCGGCGTGGGCGTGTCGAACGGACCGAGCCAGCGACTCAGCGCGGACCGGTTGCGATCGGCTCGGCGACGGCCCAACGAATCGCAGGGTGGCCTCTACGTTTCGCGGACCGCGTCGACCATGTCCAAACAGTCGGGCGACCACCTGCCCCGCACGGCCGTCGACGGCCGTGCGGGGCAGGTGGTGCGTCAGCTGCAGGAGCTGGCCCGCCAGGGCAGACTCGCCGAGGCGGCGGCCGCCGCGCAGGGCGAGGAGCGCATCGAGCTGACCGGCGCGGCCTATGCGGTGGTCTGGCCGATCGTCTACGCCCGGCTGACCCGGCGCTTCGAGCAGCTGCGCGGGCACGCGGCCTGCGCGGCCGGGGTGTCCAGCATGGCCGACGAGTGCCTCGACCGGTTCCACGACGACGTCGAGTTCGTGGTCGAAGACCTGCTCGCGCACGCCCGGCAGCCGATCCATCACCTCGAGGCGTGGATCGCGGCCCGGCTCACCGCGGCGACGGTCGACGGGCACCGCCGGCTGCGCGGCCGCCGCGGCGCGCTGCAGCGGCCCCGGCTGCCCAACTGGGTCGCCGACGGGCTCGGCCACGACCCGTGGCTGACCGCGCTGGCCACCGAGATCCTGGTCTGGGTCGGCGTGAGCGTCACCGCGGGCACCGAGCTGTGGCCGCTCGAGGCGTGGGCGCAGGAGAGAGGTCAGCGCACGGGCGACTGGGCGGGCAGCGATCCGGCCGTGGTCGCCCGCGAGGTCGAGACCGTGCTCAACGTGATGCGCCGCCGCGCCAACTGGTACGAGTCCTATGTCGAGCGCCCGCTCGGCACCAAGCAGGCCCCGGTCGCCACCTCCCCGGTCGGCGAGGCCACCGGCGAGGTGGCGAAGCCGCTGGCCCTGGTCGAGCCGGCGGCCCAGGTCGACTCCGAGCTGCTGCGCCTGGCCGCCGAGGCGGTCCGCGCGATCGACGCCCGCATCGCCACCGGCGAGCAGGCCGAGCGGGTCGTGGTCGACGTGATCCGGGCGGTCTTCGGCGGCTCGTTCACGGCCACCCTCGACCGGGCGCCGCACGCGGTGGCCGACCCGCTGGGCGGGGTGTCGGGCGCGCTGTCCAACGTCGGCACGGTCAACCGCATCGTCGCGACCGTCCTGTCGATCATCGGCGAGCGGCGCGGAGACCAGCGCTCGGCCTGACGAAGTTCGCGCGTGGCGGGGGCTCGCGTCTGGCGGGGCTTGGCGAGGGCCGCATCTGGCGGGGCTTGCCGAGGGCCGCGTCTGGCGGGGCTTGCCGAAGGCCGCGTCTGGCGGGGCTGGCGAGGGCCGCGCTTGGCGAGGCTTGGTCAGCGGCGCCAGGCCAGGCCGTACCCGTGGCCCTGCCGGAGGCCCCGGAAGCTGACGCCGACCTCGCCGGCGCCGTCGGGATCGAGGCGGTCGGGGCCGGGCACCAGGGTGGCGTGGTCCATCTGGCGGGGCGTGACCGCGGCCAGCCGCCAGACCTGGGCGGGCGGGTCGGACGGGTCGAAGCGCACCCGGATGCGGCCCTGGTCGCACGGGTCGAGCGGGACGATCGCGCAGTGGTCGCGGATCGGCTGGCCCGGCGGCACGCGGTAGTGCAGGCAGAACTCGAGCTGCTCGTCCGGCCTCAGGGTGCGGGGCAGGGCGACCGCGAGCCGGTAGTTGCGGCCGTCCGGACCACTGTCCACCTCGGCCAGCCGCACCCCGTAGAGCGCGTCGATCATCAGCGGCAGGGCCGGGCCCCCGGAGTCGGGCCGCGGGGGCAGGTCCAGCCGGATGGTCAGGCCGTCGAGCGCGCGGTCGGCCTGGACCGTACGGGTCTCGTAGAGCTCGGGCGTCGCGGTGTCGAGCCGCAGGAGGCTGGTGAACTCCCGTACGCGCCAGCCGGAGCCCGGGTCGGCGTCGTCCTCCTGCGGGCCGGGGTGCGCCAGCGCCGCACGGGCGAGCAGGCGCGCGGCCTCGTCCATGCGGCGCCGGGCCGTGCGGCCGCTGCACCGCAGCTCGCGGGCCAGGGCCTCGGTGCGCTGGGTGAGCCGGGAAGCGGGTCGGTCGCCGAGGGCCAGCGACAGCTCGGCGGCGATCCGCAGGTCGTCCGGTAGGTCGGCGGTGAGCTCGCCGAGCACCGCCTCGGCCCGCCGGCGGGCCACGCCGTCCGGGTCGGCCGGGGCCACGCCGCAGAGCCGGCGCAGCAGCGGGCCGAGGCGCTCGGCCGGTCGCGGCTCCTGAAGGCCGCGGCCGCGGCGCAGGCGGCCCAGTTCCTGGTACAGATCGTCCTCGAAGGGCATGGATGGCTCCCGTCGGCCGGCGGTCCTGGAACCACGGTCGCACAGGGATACGGGAGCGACTGCGCTGTGTGACGAAATCGGTGCCGAGCACTACTGTCGGCTTATCGACACTGGTCAGAGGCGTCTGCCGGCACGCAAACCCCCGCTGATCCACAGTCGTCAGTGGCCTGGGAGCCTGTTCGCCATGACCGTCGCCAAGATCTTCGGACGCGAGCCCGCGCTGTGGGCCGCGCTCCTCAACGCCATCGTCTACGTCCTGTGCGCATGGATCTTCCACCCGTCCCCGCAGGTCGAAGCCGGCATCATCGCGGTGGTCTCCGCGGTGCTCGGCATGGTCGTCGCCTTCAGCACCAAGGACGGTGTGTCGGCCGCGATCCTCGGCCTGCTCAAGTCGGTGCTCGCGCTGCTGCTCGGCTTCGGGCTGAAGATGTCGGCCGACCAGCAGGCCGGGATTCTCGCGCTGGCCGCCGCGCTCACCGGCATGTTCGTGCGGACTCAGGCGACGGCCCTGGTCGGGCCGGACGGCGCCAGGCGTACGACGCCAGCCGCCGGCTAACCGAGCGGGCGACGGACCGTCTTCTCGCCGACCGGCTCGGCGGTGATGCGTACGGCTCGGCGCCGCTCGCTGACCATGTCGGCGAGTTGGGCCGGGGCGGCGCCGTCGTCGGCCGCGGTGCGCCAGGCGTCCTCGAGTTCGGCGGCGAGCAGGCGGTGCAGGTCGTCGCGCTGCCGCGGGCTGAGGCTCATGAACCGGATCGGTCTTCGATGATCATCAGCATATTGTGCACGGTGATCCGCATGTGGGCCTCCACCTCGTGGTCCTCGTACTCTGACGGACCGCGCACCGCTGTTTCGCTTTTACTGCTCGATCAAGTGTGATTCCACGCCGAATGTCCCCCCGGTTCGCTGGTTCACCGGTACAAACCAGACAAAAGGGAGAAAGTTACGCCCGGGACGAGGTGGTGTCGGGCTGCCGACAGAGTCGCCGCACCCGCGGCGAGCTGTCCGTCAGAGAAACCGCAACGGGCAGCCGACGGAGGGGGACCCGTCCGATGGGCGAACAGGACGAGGTCGCGACGCTGCGCGCCGCGATCGACGACACCGCCGGCCTGCAAGGACACTTCTGGCGAGCACTGGCCCGGCCCACCTTCGCCGACGCCGGCGATGCCGCACGGGCGGCCGGCGCGGACGCCGGCGACCTGGCCCGCGACCGGCTCGCGCGCGGCGACACCGAAGGTGCGCTGCGGGTGCTCGAGTCGGCCCGCGGACTGGCGCTCTACGCGGCCACCGAGGTGCGGCCGGTCACCGACTATCTGGCCGCGTCCGGCCAACTCGACCTGGCCCGGCAGTGGCAGGCCGCGGCGGTCGTCTCCGACCCGCACCACCTTCCGGCCGAGCTGCGCCGGGGCGTACTCGCCGGCCTGCTGACCCGCAGCCCGGCGGCCGGGCTGCTCAGCCCGGCCACGGTCGCCGAAATCCAGTTCGCGCTGAGGGCCACCGACGCCGATGCCCTGGTCTATCTGATCCCCGGGCACGCGATCGTCGTCCCGGCCGGCGCCCGGGCCACCCACCTGCCGCTGCCCGCGCTGACCTCGGCGTCCGACCACATCGAACGCTTCCTGACCACCCTGGCCCTGCACAACGCGATCGCCTCGGCCCCCGGACGCCTGCCGGCCGACCTGAGCGACGCCGACCTGACGGCCGCCCTGCAGGAACTGTGCCGCTGGGCCTGGGACGCGGTGGTCGGCCCGCTCCTCGACCATCTGCTGGCGGCCCGCTTCCCCGGCGCGGCGCCACTGCCCATCCCCGCGCTCGGCGGCAGCCCGGCCCGGCGGCACGTGCCCCGGGTCGTCCTGGTCGCGCCCGGCGACCTCGCCCGGGTGCCGTGGGCGGCGGCCCGGCGCGACGACGGGGCGTACGCGATCGAGCTGATGGCGATCTCCCAGGCCGTCTCGGCCCGCATGCTGTGCCACAACGCCACCCACCCGCCGATGCCTCCGGCCTCGACCGGGCTGATCGTCGCCGACCCCGACACCGACGGTCAGGCCCGCGAGGTGCCTTCGGCGCGGCTTGAGGCGTACGCGATAAGTCAGGCCCTCTTCCCACAAGCCCGCCTCATCGGCCGGCGCCCGGACGGGACCGCCAGCCCGTCCGGCGCCGGCACCCTCGACCAGGTCCGGGCCTGGCTGGCCACGAGCAACCCGTCGGCCGGCGGCCTGCTGCACCTGGCGTGCACCGGTTTCGCGCGGCCGGGCGCCGACGCGTACGCCCTGATGGCCGGCGGCGAACGTCTGACCGCAACCGACGTCCTGGCCCTGCGCGGGTGCGCGCAGCGGCACCCGATCGACCTGGTCGTGCTGGCGGGCGGCCGCACCGGCCTGTCGGTGACCGGTCATGACGAGGCGTTCGGGCTGGGGACGGCGTTCTTGGCCGGGGGAGCGCGCTCGGTGCTGACGACCCGCTGGACCGTGCCGGACGCGGCCGCCCCGGCCCTGCTCTTCATGGCCCACCTGCTCCGGCAGCCGGGCCGGCCGGCCTGGTCGGCGCTTCGCGCGGCCCAGCTCTGGATGCTCGACCCGCACCGCGAACCGCCACCGTCGATGCCGCCCGAACTGGCCGACGCCGTGAGCCGCGCCGACCCGGCCAAGCCGATCGCCTGGGCCGCGGTCACCCACTGGGGTCTCTGACCCGACCGGCTAGGCGAAGGCGGCCATCGCCTCGGCGAGGGCGTCGGTGGCGTGGAAAACGTCCACCTCGGCCAGCTGGAGGGGTCCGCCGGTCTCGGTGAGGCGGGCCGCTTCGGCGCCGCCGGCGTAGACCGGGGCGAAGCCCAGCTCGCGGATGATCTGGGAGGCGGCCAGGCGGGCGTCGCGCAGGTCGGTGCAGACGAACTCGGCCAGCAGCGGGTCGTGGCCGCGGCGGCGGTCGAGGACCCGGGTGGGGAGGGTGTTGAAGGCCTTGACCCAGTGGGCCTCCGGCTCCCAGTGGATCAGGGCCTCGAGGGCGCTCGGCTCGCCCTCGGGGAGGCCGCCGAGCGGGTTGGTGGCGTCGATGACGACCTTGCCGGCCAGGTTGCCGCCCGCCCGGTCGATCGCCTCGTGGGCCGAGTCCCAGGCCGGGGCGAACACCACCACGTCGGCGAACGCGACCGTCTCGGCGACCGGCAACGCCGTACCGTGGCCGCCCAGGCGGTCGACGACCGCGCCCAACTGTTCCGGGTGCCGCGAGGTGACCGCGACGTCGTGGCCGCCCTCCGCGCACCAGCCGGCGAGGGTGGCGCCGAGCTGGCCTGCTCCGATCACGCCGATGTGCATATCGTCAGCGTGCCTGGCCGGGCTCGGCGCGGCGGCCCGAATCGGCAAAATCAGTGGCTTCCGCCGAGCACCGGCACGAGCGCGGGCACGGCCCACGCCGGGTCGACATGGGTACGCGCGGTGGGCGTCCAGCCCGCGTCCGGAGCCAGGTCGGGATCGTAGGCGGCGTTGTACGCGGCGACCAGGTCGATCGGCTCGGCCGGCGGCACCATCGAGCCGACGGCGGTGATCGCGGTGCCTTTCCAGTAGTGGATCACGTTGGCGGCGGGGGTTTCCGGGCCGAGCTTGAAGTAGTTGTTCTGCGCGTAGATAGCGGACTGCACGCCGACGCCGAGCGAGTACTGATAGTCGGTGCTTGTCGCCACGTAGTAGTTGTCGTAGACGTCGACTTGACCGAACCTGACCCGCGGCGCTCGCTGCAGGACGTTGTCGAACTCGTTGTGGTGCACGGTGACCCGCAGCTTGCCGACGTCGACGCCGACCGTGTCGGTCGAGCCGATCAGCATCGTCTTGTCGTGGTTGGAGTACGCGTTCCACGACACCGTGACCAGATCGGACGCCTTGATGATGTCGCTCGCCCCGTCGTGCACCTGGTAGGGGCGTCCGAAGTAGAGCGGCTGATCCGAGTCCGGGTTGTCGCCGTCGTTGAACGTGTTGTGGTCGATCCACACGTTGGTCGCCCCGGTCAGCGACACCAGGTCGTAGAGCGAGTTCCAGTTGCCGGTGTCGCCGTCGGTCGGATCCCAGGCCGGGAAGCAGTCGGCGGCGTCCGAGAGCTGGAGGTTGCGCACGATGACGTTGCTGACGCCGGAGAGCACCAGGCTGCCGTGCGACAGGTGAGCCCGGTTGAGGCCGACGATCGTGGTGTTGCTGCCGACGTTGACCTTCACCGTCGCGCCCTGGTTGGCGGCGGAGCGCACCCGGGCGTCCTCGAGCGGACCGCTCGGCTTGGCGGTGCGGCCCCAGACCGCCGGGTCGTAGGCGGCCAGGAATCCGTCCAGGCTGTACGAAGGGTCGGCGTAGGAGGCGCAGTCGCGGTGGTGGTTGTCCGCGTCCACGCTCAGGTCGATGTCGCCGCTGACGAACACGATCTTCGGGGTGGCACCGGCGACGGCCGCGACCAGTTCGGCCCGGTTGTGGGCGACGGTGACGTGCGCGGCGTCGGCCGCCGAGCCGCCGGTGGTGCCGGCGCCGGTCGAGGCCCAGCCGTCGTTGGCCGGCAGGGCCTGGCGGGCATATCGCAGGTCGGCCGGCTTCGGGCCCACCGGGTGCGCGGCACCGGCAAGACCGGCGAGGGTCAAGGCCGCGGCGGCGGCGACGGCCAGGGAGCGTACGGGCATGAGCGAACTCCTCGAGTTCAGCGACGGCCGGGACGGCGACCGCCGGGAAAGCGCTTACCGGGCGACCGTCGCATGCACCCCGCACCCAGTCAATGCTTGGAACGACGCAGGAAATTTGCAGCCCGCCTCGTTCTCCCCCAGGAAGGTGCGGCGGCGCATGGCGACTCCTCGAAGTCAGGAAAGGCCTTTCCCACGGAAAGGTAAGCCCGCCGCCGACCCTCGTCAAGTCACGGAACGTAGCGACCGTGGGAACGTCCTGCGTAGACCCATGATCTGCAAATATCCGCAGTGGAAAACGCATTCCTAGGATACCAAGACACTTGCGTTCATCTATGTCTTGGCTATGCTCGCCCCTCAATGGCTCGACTATGGGTAACCGAAGGGTGGAAGGCATGCGAAGAATCCGGCGGATCTCGATCGCCGCGGCGGTCGTGGCCTCGGTCGGCGCGGCGACCATGCTGCTCGGCCAGAGCGCGAACGCCACGACCGTACCCGGCAACACCGGCTCGATCGCGCTCGGCGCGACCAAGGTCGTCTCCGGCACCTTCGACGGCGGCATGAAGCGCTACTACGGCACCGGTGACCTCGGCAGCGGCGGCCAGGACGAGGGGCAGGACCCGCTGTTCGACCTGCCCAACGGCGGCACGCTGAAGAACGTCATCCTCGGCGCCCCGGCGGCCGACGGCGTGCACTGCGAGGCCACCTGCACCCTGCAGAACGTCTGGTGGGAGGACGTCGGCGAGGACGCGGCGACCTTCAAACCGAAGTCGGCCTCGGCCACGATGACGGTCAGCGGCGGCGGCGCGCTGCACGCCAGCGACAAGGTGTTCCAGCACAACGGCGTCGGCGGCACATTCGTCATCGACGGCTTCCAGGTGCAGGACTTCGGCAAGCTCTACCGGTCGTGCGGCAACTGCTCGACCCAGGGCAAGCGCAACGTGGTGATCCGCAACGTGACCGCGACCTACAAAGGCGGCGCGATCGCCGGCATCAACACCAACTACGGCGACACCGCGACGTTCAGCAACATCACGATCATCGGGGACAGCGGCAAGAAGATCACGATCTGCCAGAAGTACACCGGCAACAGCACCGGGGCCGAGCCGCCGAAGAACGGCTCAGGCGCCGACGGTACGTACTGCAAATACAGCAGCTCCGACATCCACTATCAGTGATTCAAAGGCCAGGTGCTCTCGCGCTGGATGAGCTCGGCGCCGACCCGTTCCGTCCGCGGGCCGTCGCCGGGCGAACCCAGCGCGAGCTGCATGGCCCGCTCGCCCATCTCGGTCAGCGGCAGCCGCACCGAGGTGAGCGACGGCGTCACGTCGCGCGCGATCGGCATGTCGTCGAAGCCGACGACGGCCACTTCCCGGCCGGCTTCGCGCAGCGCGGCCAGCGTGCCGACCGCCATCGAGTCGTTGAGCGCGACGATCGCGGTAAGTGCGGGGTGCGCGACGATCAGGGCGGCGGCGGCCGAAAAACCGCCGTCGCGGGTGAAGTCGGCGTGCACGATGCGCTGCTTCGGCAGCTTTCGCCGACGCAGGCGAGCCGCCCGCCGAAGGCCGTCGAGCCGGTCGGCGGTCGTGGTCAGCCCGGCCGGCCCGGCGATCACGCCGATCTCGGTGTGGCCCAGCGCATAGACGTGGTCGGCGGCGAGGAAACCGCCCTGCTCGTTGTCGGGCAGCACCGCGTCGCCCGTACGGCCGTGCCGCCCGACCACCGCGATCCGGCCGCCGGTCGCCTCGTAGGCGCGCATCCGGGCGTCGAGCCGGCCGGAGGCATCCTCGTCGAGGTAGCCCGAGCCGGCCACCACGATGGCGGCGACCTGGTGGGCGTGGAGCAGTTCGAGGTATTCCAGCTCGCGCTCGGGTTCCCGGAAGCTGTTGCAGATGATCACGAGCCGCCCGTTGGCGCTGGCCACC
>DASWRZ010000187.1:0-80129 GCA_036402935.1 Actinoplanes sp. | reverse complement strand
CTGGATCGGGCCGTGCTGGTCGAGATCATGCGCAACAAGAAGGTGGCGCCGATGCTCGGCGCCCGGATGGACGACGACACGGTCGCCGTCCATCCGTCCGAGCGTGGCCGGCTCAAGCAGGTGCTGCTCAAGGTGGGCTGGCCCGCCGAAGACCTCGCCGGTTACGTCGACGGCGAGGCGCACGAGATCGCCCTGGCCGAAGACGGCTGGACGCTGCGGTCCTACCAGCAGGAGGCGGTCGACGGCTTCTGGGCCGGCGGCTCGGGTGTCGTGGTGCTGCCGTGCGGCGCCGGCAAGACGCTGGTCGGCGCGGCCGCGATGGCGGTGGCGAAAGCCACCACTCTGATCCTGGTGACGAACACGGTCGCCGGCCGGCAGTGGAAGCGGGAGCTGGTCGCCCGCACGTCGCTGACCGAGGACGAGATCGGCGAATACTCGGGCGAGCGCAAGGAGATCCGCCCGGTCACCATCGCGACCTACCAGGTGCTGACCTCGCGCCGGGGTGGCGCGTTCACCCACCTCGACCTGTTCGGCGCCCGCGACTGGGGCCTGGTCATCTACGACGAGGTCCACCTGCTGCCGGCGCCGATCTTCCGTTTCACGGCCGATCTGCAGGCCCGGCGGCGGCTCGGCCTGACGGCGACTCTCGTACGCGAGGACGGCCGCGAGGGCGACGTGTTCTCGTTGATCGGCCCCAAGCGCTACGACGCCCCGTGGAAGGACATCGAGGCCCAGGGCTGGATCGCCCCGGCCGAGTGCGTCGAGGTGCGGGTCACGCTGACCGACGCCGAGCGCATGGGGTACGCCGTGACCGAGGCCGAGGAGCGCTATCGGGTCGCCGCGACCGCCCGCACCAAGCTGCCGGTCGTCCGCGCTCTGGTCGACCGGCACCCCGACGAGCAGGTGCTGGTCATCGGCGGCTACATCGACCAACTGCACCAACTGGGCGAATACCTGGACGCGCCGATCATCCAAGGTGCCACCACGAACAAGGAGCGCGAGCGCCTGTTCGACGAGTTCCGCTCGGGTGCCCTGAAGACGCTGGTGATCTCCAAGGTGGGCAACTTCTCGATCGACCTGCCCGAGGCGGCGGTGGCGATCCAGGTCTCCGGCACGTTCGGCTCCCGGCAGGAGGAGGCTCAGCGGCTCGGCCGGGTGCTGCGCCCCAAGGCCGACGGTCGCCAGGCCCACTTCTACACGGTCGTCTCGCGCGACACGATCGACACCGAGTACGCCGCCCACCGGCAGCGGTTCCTGGCCGAGCAGGGTTATGCGTACACGATCGTCGACGCCGACGACGTGCTCGGCCCCCCGCTCCCCCAGATCGACTAGCGGGGAGCCGGGGCCGCCGGCACCGGATGGGCCGGCTCGCTGTGACCGGACGTCGCGAAGAACGCGACGAACCCGCAGACGACCAGCACGACCACGACGACCCCGGCCGCGATGGCGGCCGGGATCCAGGGCCGGGGACGCTTCTCCAGGGAAGGCCGCGGCGGCCGGGTGCCCGCTTCCTCGTACGCCGCGTTCGCCACCACCTCGGGGCTGCCGAGCCGCTCGAGCACCTCGATCAGCTCGCCCTCGGACTGGATGTTGCGTTCGGTGCGCTCGGTAGCGATGTGTGCGGCCAGGTCGGCCAGCAGTTCGCGGCGCTGCAGCACCGGCAGCCCGGTCAACCGCAGGTCGACCTCGTGCAGGTACTCCGCGACGACGTCGGTGCTCTTGATCTTCATGCGACCTCACCGGTTCCCACGAGACGATCGACGGTCTGGCGAAACGACACCCATTCGGCGCGGAAGTGGTCGAGCGCGGCCCGCCCGGCCGGAGTCAGGCCGTAGTAGCGGCGCGGCGGCCCGGAGGGCGACTCGGCCCACTTGCTGTCCAGCCAGCCGACCCGGCGCAGCCGGGACAGCAGCGGATAGATCGTGCCCTCGGAGGCGGCCAGGTTGGGCTCGTCGCCGAGCCGGTGCACGAGCTCGTTGCCATAGCGGTCCTCGCTTTCGACCAGCGCGAGCACGCAGAACTCGAGGGTCCCCCGACGCAGGCTGGTCGACAGCGGCGCTGCATCTGCCATGTCGCACACGGTACCTTGCGTCGCAAGGTACTGTCCACCGTGAAGTCAGCGGCCGATCTGAGCAATCCGCTGAGAGGCGGAGAGCGAGGGCACGGCGCTGGCCACCTGCGACGCACCGCCGGAAATACCGGGCCCGGAACCGGTAGGCCCGGAACCGGTTGGCCCAGAACCGGTAGGCCCGGAACCGGTAGGCCCGGAGCTGGCAGGCCGGGCAGTGCTGGGTGCGGAACTGATGGGCGCGGAACGAGTAGGCCTCGACGCCGGGACGGAGCCGGCCGGGGCGATGGGATGCTCGCGCGACGGCGGCCGGTGGAACACCACGAAGATCAACATCACGACGGCGGCGGCGGCCAGGCCGGTCGAGAGCGGCAGCCACCAGCGGACTCGCGACCCGTGACGCTCGGAACCGATCGGACGCAGAGCCTGCGCGGTGACGCCGACGGCCCGGGCCGCGAGGGCCTGCCGGAGCCGCTGTTCCAGGTCGGTCATCTCTCCCCCAAGTGGCCGCGAAGCAACGCCAGGGCCCGGTGCGCGGTCGACTTGACGGTGCCGGTCGAGACCCGCAGCACCTCGGCGATCTCCCGCTCGGACAATTCCGACCAGTAGCGCAACACCATCACCTGACGCTGGCGGGGGGTCAGCCGGCCCAGCGCCCGGATCACCTCGCGGTCGCCCTCTCCGAGCAGCAGCAGCGCCTCGTCCTCGGCCGCCGGTGCCGGGTCGCGCGACGGCGGCAGATACGCCCGCGCGACCCGGCGCCGCCGCAGCACCGAACGGGCCGCGTTCATCACGCCGGCGGTCAGGTAGGCGTTCGGGTCGGCTACGTCGTGCAGGCGGGACCCGTGCCGGCGGTGCAACCGGGCGAACACGTCCTGCACGATGTCCTCGGCCGTGGGCAGGTCGTCGACCATCAGCACGGCGAGCCGGACCAGCCCGAGGCGGCGTTCCCGGAAAAGCTCGTCGAGTGCCGGCGCCGCCGGACGCGCGGACACGGACGGGCTGGAGACAGCCCGCCGCGCCCATCGCAGCAGCCCCGGCGACGCCGGCAGCACAAAGATCACAAACGTCCTAGCGGGTGACGGGGAGCGCGCTCGCGGTCGGGTGTTGTCCTGAGCGGTTCGGCACCGGAGCGACGCTCGCCTTCTGGTGCGGCACTGGAACCGCACCCGCCACGGCACTCTCACTCTGACGCGGCACCGGAGCGACGCTCGCACTCTGATGCGGCACCGGAGCGACGCTCGCCACGGCACTCTCGCTCTGACGCGGCACCGGAAGCGCACTCGTGGTGCTCCGGGACCCCGGGACAGCGCCGGCGGCGGCGCCCTGGACGGCGGTCGAGACGCTGGGCGCCGGATGCGGCTTCCCCGTCCCCGCGAAAGCGGCAGCCGACAAGCCGCCGGCGACGGCGAGGACCGCGACGCCTCCGAACGTGACGACCAGGGCACGGCTGAATCTGCGCATGGGCTCTCCTACGAGCAAGGGGGGAACACTGTCGCAGGGAAAGACGCCTGAGCCCCGATCAGGTTGGCTCTCCGGCTGTGATCCATCACACAGCTAGACCGGCAGCTCCGGACCTTCGGAAAGCAGGTCTTCCAGCAGATCACCGTGCCGCTCGACGCGTTCCAGCACCTCGGCCGCGGTGAACTGCCGGGCCTCGTTTGCGCCGGTCCCGATCGCCTCGACCTCGTCCCAGGTCAGCGGCGTGGAGGCGGTCGGCCACTCCTGCGCCCGCAGCGAATAGGGCGTCACCGTCGTCTTCGCGGCCGCGTTCTGACTCCAGTCGATGAAGATCTTGCCCGGCCGGACGGCCTTGGCCATCTTCGCGGTGATCCCGCTGGGCACTCTCGCCGCCAGCTCCTCGGCCACCCTTTTCGCGTACGCCGTGACCAGCTCCGAATCCTGTCGCCCGGAGATCGGGCAGCACAGCTGCATACCCTTCTTCCCGGACGTCTTCGGATAGGCCGCGATGCCGTCGTCGTCCAGCCGGTCCCGCATCAGCACCGCGACCGCGCAGCACTCCCGCAGCCCGGCCGGAGCACCCGGGTCGAGGTCGACCACCAGCAGATCCGGATCGGCGTCGATCTTCCATTGGGGGGTGTGCAGCTCCAGCGCGGCCAGGTTGGCCAGCCAGACCAGGGTCGCCAGGTCATCGACGACCACGAAGTCGATCGTTTCCCGGCTCTTGGTCGAGCCGGGCACGGGCAGCGTGGCCAGACGTACCCAGGACGGTGTGCCCCCGGGTTTGTTCTTCTCGAAGAAGTGGATCCCGTCGACGCCGTTGGGGAACCGGATGCGGGTGACCGCGCGGCCGGCCAGGTGCGGCAGCATCACCGGGGCGATCCGGGTGTAGTAGTCGATCACTTCGCCCTTGGTGAAGCCGGCCGCCGGGTAGAGCACCTTGTCGAGGTTGGACAGCTCGAGGTCGCGGCCGTCGATCGCGACCGAGAAGCGCTCAGGAGCCATGATCTTCCTCCTCGTACGCACACTCCTCCGGGGTCTTGTCGTCACGCAACCTCAGGAACCGGGGGAAACGCAAGCGCCCGTCCGGGGTCCGGTTGCCGTAGCGGACCTCGACCACAAGCGAAGGGCTTACCCAGTGAGCGCCTCGCGAGTCCTCGCGCGGCACCGCGCCCTCGGCGAAGGGGGAGGTTCGGGAGGCCAGCGGCTCGAGCCGGGACAGCAGCTCCTTCTCGGCGACCGCGCCGATGCCACCGCCGACCCGGCCGCGGAACGCCAGCCCGTCCGGGGTCGGTACGCCGATGAGCAGGCCGCCCAGCTTGCGCGCGCCGCTCCGCCAGCCGCCGATCACATAGTCGCCGGTCCGGTCGAACTTGACCTTGACCCACTCGGCCGAGCGGGTGCCGGGCAGGTAGACCGAGTCGTTGCGCTTGGCGACCACGCCCTCGAGGCTGTTCTCGCGGGCCGCCTCGGCAGTGGCCGGCCCGTCGCCGAACGACGGCGGCACCATCCACCGCGGCCCGGCCAGGCCGAGCTCCTCCAGCCGCTCCCGCCGGGCCAGATAGGGCAGCCCGGTGTAGTCGTCCCCGTCGTGATAGAGCAGGTCAAAGACCATGTAGGTGACCGGCACGGTCGCCGCCAGCCGGGCCGCTCGGTTGTGGTCCCGCACGTGCATGCGCTCGGCGAGGGCCGTGAACGAGGGCCGGCCGGCCGCGTCGAGCACCACCATCTCGCCGTCCAGCAGAGTGCCCTCGGGCAGGTGAAGATCGGCGATCTCCGGGTATGCAGCAGTGACCACGGCACCGGAGCGCGCGAAAAGCTCGGGTGGACCTCCGGCGAACAGTGCGAGGACGCGTACTCCGTCCCACTTGAACTCGAAGCTCCAGTCCGGGCCGACCGGCAGCGCACCGGCGGTGGCGAGCATCGGAGACAGCGGCGCACCGGGCACCTGATCACCATAGGCAGGACGGAACACCTTACGCAGGCGTCTCAGTAATGCCATCCTGATCAGGCAAGATTAACGGTCGGTAGGGAGATGGCATGCGGGCGATCTGGAAGGGCGCGGTCTCGTTCGGCCTGGTGTCGATCGCCGTGAAGCTCTATTCCGCGACCGAGGAGAAGGACATCCGCTTCCACCAGGTGCATCGCACCGACGGCGGGCGGATCAAATACCAGCGCACGTGCTCGGTCGACGGCGAGGTCGTGAGCTTCGACGACATCGCCAAGGGTTACGACGTCGGCGGCGGCGAGATGGTCATCCTGACCGACGAGGACTTCGCCGAACTGCCGCTGAGCACGTCCCGGGCGATCGACGTGCTGGAGTTCGTACCGGCCGACCAGATCGACCCGATCCTGTTCGCCAAGGCCTACTACCTCGAGCCGGAGGGTCAGGCGGCCAAGCCGTACGTCCTGCTGCGCGACGCCCTGCAGGACGCCGATCGCGTAGCGATCGTCAAGATCGCCATTCGCCAGCGGGAGCAGCTGGCCACCCTGCGGGTCCGCGACGACGTGCTGGTGCTCAACACCATGCTCTGGCCCGACGAGGTCCGCACTCCCGACTTCGGGTTCCTCGACGACGACATCGAGACGCGGCCGGCCGAGCTGGCGATGGCGAGCTCGCTGATCGACTCGATGGCGGGCAGCTTCAAGGCCGAGGAGTTCACCGACAACTACCGGGCCGCGCTGCAGGAGGTCATCGACGCCAAGGTCGAGGGCCGCGAGGTGGTGCAGCCGGATGAGACCGAGGAGGCGCCGGCCGTCGCGGTCGACCTGATGGCGGCCCTGAAGGCGTCGGTCGAGCGGGCCAAGAAGGCCCGGGGCGAAGCACCCGCCGAGGCGACCCCGATCAAGAAAGCCGCGGCCAAGAAAGCACCGGCCAAGAAGGCGGCTCCAGCGAAGAAGGCCACACCCGCCAAGAAGGCGGCCAAGAAGTCGGCCTGACTAGAGTTGGCCCGTGGCATTGACGTGGGCAGAGTCTTACCTCGGCAAGGTGCGGGCCAGTGTCGGCGACACCGAAATCATCCTCTTCGTCGGAGCGCGTGGCGTGCTGCTCGACGACCAGAACCGGCTGCTGATGATCCAGCGCTCCGACAACCGGCACTGGGCGATGCCGGCCGGGGCGATGGAGCTCGGCGAGAGCATGGAGGAGTGCGCGATCCGCGAGGTGTGGGAGGAGACCGGGCTGCGGGCGACCTCGCTGACCCCGTTCGCGTTCTACAGCGCCTACCAATACACGAACGACTACGGGCACTCCTACCAGCAGATCCTGATGTCATTCCGAATCCACACCTGGGAGGGTGAGCTGCAGCGGCAGACCGACGAGTCGGTCGACGCCGGCTGGTTCCCGCTCGACGCGCTGCCCAACAACTCGTTCGTGGTTCAGGAAACGCTGGCCGACCTGGCGAAGTTCGAGTCCACCGGACAACTAGTGCTCAAGTAGTGAGCCTGCTCAAGCGGCTCGGGGTCGACCTGACCCCGCTGCGTCACTCCCGAGGAGCTGCCGGGCACGATGGCGCTGCGCTGGACCGGGCCGCTGCTGGGCCGGCTCCGCTCGGGCACGATGGCCCGCACCCGCCTCGGCGTCGCCGGCTCGATCTGGGTCGGCGGCGTCCTCTGCATCGCCGGAACGGTCGCCCTCGGGGCAGCGCTCCCCCGGTTTTTCCGCTACAACGGCAAGGACGGCCGGGCGGTCGAGCAGGCCGCCGACGAGGCGGGACTATCGCAGCGGAGAGTCTCATGACCTGGGCAAGCGCATTGATCGACGACCAACTCGGCTTCTACTGGGACTACAGCCTCTGGCCTCGCCTGCAGGGTCTGACCGACGACGAATACCTCTGGGAGCCGGTCGACGACTGCTGGTCGGTCCGTGCCGACGAGAACGGCGCCATGCGCGTCGACGGCCACGGCGTCTGGCCGCATCCGGAACCGCCGCCGTTCACCACGCTGGCCTGGCGCATCGTGCACATCGCAGTCGGCGTCTTCTATGTCCGGGCGAGCACGTTCTTCGGCGACGGCAGCGTGCCCGCCGACGCCGACATGGCCGACCCGCGGCACTATCCGAAGCAGCTTCCGGCCAACGCGGTCGAGGCGGTCGGGCTGCTCGAGAAGACCTACCGTTGGTGGACCGACGGCGTCCGCGAGCTCACCGACGGGCAGTTGCTGGAGCCGCTGGGGCCGCGCGGCGGCTACTACGCCGACCAGTCGATGGCCCAGCTGGTGCTGCACCTCAACCGCGAGACGATGCACCACGGCGGCGAGATCGGCACGCTGCGCGACCTCTACCGGTCGCTACCAATGTCCAAGTAGCCGCGCTGCTCCGTTGATCCCCCGGCTGCGCAACACCCGCGCCATCGACAGCTCGCCCCGGCAGAACGCCTGGAAGGCCCGCCACCCCAGCGGCGTCGCCATCGACGCGTGCACCAGGTTGGGATGCCGCACATAAACCCCGAGAAGACGACGCCCGGCGGTCATCTCCGGCTCGAGTTCCTGCTCGATCTTTTTCCCGTACGCGGTGAGCCCGCCCCCGCCCGCGGCGACCTCGCCCGCCCACGTCCCCGACCGCAGCGCGTAGCTGATGCCCTCGCGGGTCCACGGCTCGAGCAGCCCGGCCGCGTCGCCGACGACCATCACCCGGCCCTTGACCACCGGCGAATCGGGGCGCCGGCAGCGGGTCAGGTGACCGGAGTCGCGCACCACCTTGCGGTCGGCGAGCCCGAGCCGGGCCACGAAGTCCTGCAGGTACCGCTTGGTCTCGGCGCCGTGGCCCTTCGCCATGATCACGCCGACCGTGAGCTCGTCACCCTCGGACAAGCAATCCGCCGAGCGGCAATCGACCCCGTGCCGCTCGCACCCCTTCAACTTCGGGAAGACCCAGCCGTACGCCCCCGGGTAAGGACCCCAGTCCAGCAGTACCCGGCCGCGCCACCGTGCGCGATCTTTCTCCTCGGCCGCCAGCTCGACCTCGAGACCGAGGTCCTGCTGCTGGAACGTGACGCCGACGTGCCGCGAGCTGATGCCGGCCGAGCCGTCGGCCCCGATCACGACCCGGGCGGTGATCGCAGTGCCATCGCTCAACGTGACGGTCGCCGTGCTGTCGTCCTGCGAGATCGACCGTACGTGTGCGTTTTGCCGCACGGTCGCGCCCAGCGCAACCACCGCCCGATACCAGGCGTGGTCGAAGTCGTCCCGGCGCACCATGGTCAGGATCGGACCAGAGTCGCCGCGCCGGGTGACCGCGAGGCGCCCGTTGCGGGTGAACGTGATCCGATCGATCCGGTCGCGGGCCGGCACCTCGATGCGCGGGCCGGCGATGCCGAGGGAGGTGCCGATCAGGCCCCCGCCGCAGGTCTTGTAGCGCGGGTGCTCGGCGCGTTCGAGCACGATCGTGCGGGCTCCGGCCGAGGCCGCGGCGTGGGCGGCCGCCAATCCGGCGGGGCCGGCACCGACCACCGCGACATCCCAGGGCTCCTCGGTCACGCGGGGGATTCTAGTCAGTCCGGTTGTGTACGCTTGTACACATGAACATGCGCGACCGCATGCTGGCCGGCGAGATGTACATCGCCGACGACCCGGAACTGGCCCGCGACGCCCGCCGGGCGATGTCGCTCACCCACCGGCTCAACACGGCCGACCCGACCGACGACCGCCTACGCCACGCGCTGCTGACCGAGTTGCTGGGCGCCTTCGGCGAGGGCAGCGAGATCCGGCCACCGTTCCGCTGCGACTACGGCTACCAGACCTTCGTCGGCGCTCGCACGTTCGCCAACTTCGGCCTGATCAGCCTCGACGTGGCCACCGTGACGATCGGCGACGACGTGCAGATCGGCCCCCACGTGCAGCTGCTCACCGCCCTGCACCCGGTCGACCCGACGCCGCGGCGCGAGAAGTGGGAGGCCGCCCGACCGATCAGGATCGGCCACAACGTCTGGCTCGGCGGCGGCGTGATCGTGCTCCCCGGCATCACCATCGGCGACGACACGGTCGTCGGCGCGGGCGCCGTGGTAACGCGCGACCTGCCACCGGGCGTGGTCGCCGTCGGCAACCCGGCCCGCGTAACCCGCAAGGTCGCGCCGTGACCACCGTCCCGGCTGCTCGGTCGCCGCGGCGCTACGACCCCGAGCGCAAGAGCCGGATCATCGACGCGGCGATCGACGTGATCGCCGAGCACGGCGTCGCCGGCACCACCAGCCGGCGCATCGCGGCCGCCGCCGACGTACCGCTCGGCTCCCTGACCTATCACTTCACCAACCTGGAAGACCTGCTCACGCAGGCCTTCCAGCGCTTCGCCGAGGGCATCTCGCCGCGCTACGAGGCACGCTTCGCGGACGTACGCGACCTGGCCGGCTTCGTCGACGCGGTGACCACCCTGATCAGCGGCGACGCCGACCAGGACCCGCGCGAGTGGGCCGTATCGTACGAGCTCTACCTGGCCGCCCTGCGCAACCCGGCGCTGCGCAACGTGACCGAGTCGTGGATGCGCCGGTCACGCAGCGTGCTGGAACGCTTCGTCGACCCGGTGACCGCCCGCGGCGTCGACGCGCTGATCGAAGGCCTGGTCATGCACATCATGCTGGCCACGACGAAGTTCAGCCGCGCCGAGACCCGTACGATCGTGGCCCGTTTCGTGGGAATCCCGGCGTGACCACCGCGGTCGGCGTCGAACCGGACGCCCGCGCCGCCACCCGGGCGGTCTACGCGGCCTTCATCATGCTGGGCTTCGCCGGCTCCAGCTGGGCGGCCCGGATCCCGCAGGTCCGCGACGGTCTCGACCTCAGCCCGGCCCACCTCGGCCTGGTCCTGCTCGCCATCGCGGCCGGCTCGGTGATCTCGCTGCCGCTGGCCGGCCAGATCGTCGCGCACTTCGGCTCGCGCCGCACGATCACCGCGATGTCCGTGCTCCTCATGGTCGGCCTGGGCGGCGCCGCGGTCGGCTACCGGTACGGCGTGGCCCCGGTCTGGGCCGGCCTGTTCCTGTTCGGCTTCGCCAACGGCGCCTGGGACGTCTCGATGAACGTGCAGGGTGCGCTGGTCGAACGGCGACTCGGCAAGCCGGTGATGCCCCGTTTCCACGCCGGCTTCAGCATCGGCACCGTGGCCGGCGCGCTGACCGGCGCGGCCGCGGTCGCCCTGCACGTCCCGGTCACCGGCCACCTGCTGGTGTGCGCCGTGCTGACCACCGTCGTGGTGATCTTCGGCGTCCGCGGCTTCTTGTCCGACGAGATCGGGGCCGGTCCCGCCCACCCGCGGCGGGTGTCCCGCCTGTCCACGGCGCTGGCGCCCTGGCGGGAGTCGCGCACCCTGCTGATCGGTGTGTTCGTGCTGGCTCTGGCGTTCACCGAGGGCACCGGCATCGACTGGGTGAGCGTGGCCGTGATCGACGACTACGGCGCCCCGGCCGTGGTCGGCACCCTCGCCTTCGCGGTCTTCCTGTCCGCGATGACCGTCGGCCGCTGGTACGGCCCCGGCCTGCTCGATCGCTTCGGCCGGGTCCCGGTGCTCCGGGCCCTGGCCCTGGTCGCCCTGCTCGGTCTGCTGCTGTTCGTGTTCGGACCGGCCACCCCGTTCGCTTTCGCGGGCGTGCTGCTGTGGGGAATCGGCGGCTCGCTGGGCTTCCCGGTCGGCATGAGCGCCGCCGCCGACGATCCGGCCCACGCCGCACCGCGGGTGAGCACGGTCGCCTCGATCGGCTACCTGGCCTTCCTCGGCGGCCCACCGTTGATCGGCTTCCTCGGCAACCACGTGACCGTCCAGCGCGGCCTCATCGCCGTAGCCGCCCTGCTGGCCCTGGCCGTCGTCCTCGCGGGCGCGCTGAAGCCGCTCCCCGAAGCCCGCTGACGTCGAGGCCACTTCCTCGTCGGAGGCTCGGCCACTCTCCGAGCCCGGCTGCCCTCCGGAGCCGGCCGGTCAAGATCGCCGGGGCCAGGGCGCCCACTGCACGGCCGCGGCGAAGCCGCCGCGGCGGGCGTTTCGGGCGGCCCGGGAGGACATCAGCTCCTCGCGGGCGGCCTTGAAGCCCTCACCGATCAGCCGGGTCTCGAACCACGAACCGCTCACGCCACGCCGGACGCGTTCCCACAGGCCACCCTCGATCATGGCCATCGCCTGAACACGTAGCTCATCGACCAGGTGCCCGGGATCCTCGGCGCAATCGGCACAGGCGCACTCGGGCAGGGTCTGCGTCCACCACCTCCCAAGCCGCACCCGCAGGCCCGGGAGGCCGGTGAACGCGATCGCCAGCGGTGCCGCCGCCGGCGTACGGGGAATGAGCCGGACCGTTCGCACGAGCGCTTCGTCGGGCCCGAGCAGCTCCTTGGTCTCGCGGCGTTCGACCATGTATCGCTCGGCCAGCTCGTCCAACAGGGCGTCGGCCGCGTCATGCAGCACGGCGAAACGCTCCGTGTCAGTGGTGTGCGGGTAATCCCTCACCAGCGCAGTATGCCGCGCTCGGCCCGCGGCATCCCAGCTGATCTACCGAAACCGACCCCATCAGAAATCGAAGTCGCCCTCCCGGGCGCCGGTGAGGAAGTGATCCCATTCCTCTGGGGTGAACTTCAGTGGCGCGGACAGCGGGGCCTTCGAGTCCCGCACCAGGATCTGATCGCCGTCCCGCGCGACTTCGACGCATGCTCCACTGGCACAACGTCTAGCTTTTTGCCAGCGCAGTTTTCCCGTCGGCTCGATCATGTAGCACCTCCCTAACGTTTCTCGGATCCACGTTAAGGGACGAGCCGGACACTCGGCAGAAGTCGGCATGAATGAAGACCAGGGGACGAACTATTCATCCGCCATTGAAGGCAAAATAACTGCCTCTTTATGGCGAAAAGAGGCTTTTGTCGCAACTTCTGGGCGCAGCACCGTCTAAAGCACCTATACGGCGCTGGGTGAACCGCCCTGCATCTGGAACTGCCACCGAATCGGTTGCACTTCGAGATGCAGGGCGGTACCACACTTTAGAGCGTGGTCCACATATTTGGAAGAACGGTGTGGACTACCTTCAGAAAAGGAATTCGCCGGCAGCGACGCCCTCGGTGAACGCGACCCATTCCGCCTCGGTGAACGCGAGCGCGGACATCTGCGGGTTCTTCGAGTCGCGAACCAGGAACTGCCCGTCGACCTTCGCCACTTCCACGCACGCGTTGCTGCCGCAGCGGCTGCTCTTGCGCCAGGCGATGCTGTTGTTGTCGATCATTGTTATCAAGCCTCTCCACACAAGGTCAGGTCCGCAGTCCCCAGCAAGCAGGACTACGGACCTGTTACGAAAGTTGTTCAGGGTTCTTCCGGCGCTCGATCAACGCCTCGAGATCTGATATGCGTCCACGCATGAAGTCGATTGTGTCTTCTTCGTTGTAGGCGTCGTTCCAGATTTTGTCGAATCGAGCGTGGTGCCGCCGAGTGGTGACGCGGTCCTCGATGATCTCGTCACTGAGGCCGACCTCCCGGTAGAGCACCTCGCTGCCCTCGTCGTCCAAGTCCAGGGACAGGAGGTCGAAGGTGGCGTTGTTGGTCACGGAGGCCTCGAAGTCGAAGGGCACCATCCGTAGCTTGATCAAGCCATCGGCGGCCAGCCGATGCATTTCTCGCAGTTGGCCGAGGAAGACGTCGGGACCGCCGAGCGGGCGGCGGAAAACGGATTCGTCGAGCAATGCGAAGATCTTGAGTGCGCCGAGGCGCGAAAGGACGACCTCGCGTCGCAGACGGCGGGCCTCCGCGCGATAGTGCCGCCGCTCCTCCGAGAGATCCTCATCGTCGAACGTCTCGAGATTGGCGTGCGCGTACTCGGGCGTCTGCAGCGGGCCGGGCATATAGAAGACGGACCAATACCAAATGGCCTCGGCTTCCGCCTCGTATTCGATCTGCTGCCGCATCGCGTACGTGAGATGTTCGCGGTATTCCGGTCGCTGATACCACGCCTGGCGCTGGCGCGTCCGGGCAATTTTGGCGATCGCCATCAGGTCGTTGACAGCGGCCCGGTCCTTGATGCCGACAAAGGTGAGCAGCGGGCGAAGGTCGTTGGGGGCGATGGTGTTGTCGCCGGCCTCGATGCGAATGACCTTGCTGAGGGACCACTCCATCTGCTCAGCAACTTCTTGCTGAGTTTTTCCGGCATGCTCTCTCGCGTCACGCAGGGCCAGGCGCAAACGCCTGCGCGCGACGGCGGGCGAGACTTCCTCGGCCATAGGAACTTCGTCGGTCCTTCGTCGGTGAAGAAATCTTCGTCAACGTGCCACCTCGCTGACTGCGATTAGGCAACCAGCGAGGTCGCGTCATGCTACTCACTGTCCTATCAAAACGACGAACCGGGCGTCGGGGTATTCACCAAAACGAGATGTGTCACGTTCCACTGTCCGTCAGTGATCACTCACGCTGCCGCCATCCGCTGATGCCCGCGAGCTCTTCGATCGCCCTCGATGGCACGTCGCAGAGCCCTGGTGACCTGGTTGAACGTTCTGATCTCGAGAGTCGTGTAGAGAACCACCTCACGCGACTGGTAAGCCGCGCGAAGCTCCCACTGATGAACGCTACGCCTGCCGAAAGTAGCCAGGCTCACTGCGGCCGCCGCCGCGCCGACAAGTACGAGCCGGCCGCCCATGGTGTGGACCAGAAGCCATCCGGGCGCCACGATCATGGCCGCCGCGGCCACCGCCGCCAGCGTGATGATCATCCGGGGGCTGCCGACATCACGCTGGACGAGCCGTACGTCTCGCAGGTCGCCGATGATGAAGGCCCGCAGCGGATCGGTCCTCCAGATGAAGTGGTTGTCGGTAACGAGAGCGTCAGGACCGTCGTAGTAGGTGCGCAAGACAAACTCCCTCCCCGTCGCCTGAGTCGCGTGAGGAAGGACGAACCAGAGAGAATTCCCGCCCCACACTCGAATCGACGTGCCGTTCCCGGGGGCGGTAGAGGCGACAAGGCACCCGGTTGCCGCCGGGTGCCTTAGGGTGCCTTCGCTCCTTATGTGGTGAGCTCCGCCCTTGTGAACTCAGTGAAGCATGGCCACCAACCAGATCGCCATACCTCAAGGTGCCATGTTGCACATTGCGAGCATCCTGATTGCGGCGGCTTCGGTTTGCGGCGGGCTTCGGTGCGGATGACGAACGTCGCGGCTGCGCACCTTGCGGGCTCGCGGATGTGCGCGACAGTATGGGCCGCAGAGAGAATTCCCTGCCTCGCTCGCGCCGGTGTGCCGCTCCGGCGACAGGGTCTGTAAGGCCACACGGTCTATAAGGCCACAGGGTCTGGCCACAGGGTTGTAAGCCGGCCAAGGTCTGAGGCCCACTCCAGAGGCACTAACGGCACCCGGTTGCCGCCGGGTGCCGTTGCGTTCTCACTCTTGCCTGCCTCCGACTCAGGGCTTTTAGCCCGGAGCACAGCCCTAACTGCTCTACTCGTAAGTAGACCACGCGATGAGGCACTCCGCTACGCGACAACCTGACACCTTGCAGATTGCGTACATGCCGAGTGACCCTTGACTAACGCGTCACTATGGGCGGCTCGCGGCGTTTTATCGATGTACGGGCCGGGTAGGCCTGATGTCGCAAAGAGCCCCGACAAACCTGTGCGTACGCAGGTGGGAAGGCAGAACCCGCATGGAGAGCAGACTCCGCATCGCGGGCCAAGCGGTGCAACCGATCCTGGTGGCATTCCCTCTGGGCCTGTTTGTGATGGCCGTGATCTTCGACGTCGCCGACCTGTCCGGCGGCCCCAGCATCCTGGGATCCCTCGGCTACTGGAACGTCGTCGCCGGCCTGGTCGCCGGCGGCCTGGCAGTGGTGGCCGGTGCCATCGACCTGATCTTCGTACGGCGTCCGCTGGCCAAGCGGGTCGGCGTGCTGCGGGTCCTGCTCAACATGGCCACGCTGATCCTGTTCGCGGTCATCCTGATGGTCCGGGTCGGCGAGCCCGAACGCCAGGTGGGCGTCGGCCTGTTCCTGGTCGAGATGCTCGCCCTCGGGGTGGCCGGCTTCGGCGCCTGGTTCTCCGGCGCGCTGGCCAACGGCCGCACCCCGGCGTTTGCCCGCGCCGCCGTCGGGCATCGAGGTTACTGAGACGCGGCGCTTCGGCGCCGCCCCGGCGACGTACGGAAGGAGCCTGGTCATGACCGCCTCGCTCAAGGGCAAGCGGGTCGCTTTCCTGGCGACCGACGGCGTGGAGGAAGTCGAGTACACCGAGCCGCGCAAGGCCGTGGAGGGCGCGGGCGGCACGGCCGAGCTGCTCTCTCTCGACACCGGCCAGATCCAGGCCGTCAACCACATGGACAAGGGCGGCACCTACCCGGTCGACCGCCCCGTCCGCGACGCGGATCCGGGCGACTATGACGCCCTGGTCCTCCCCGGCGGGGTGGCCAACCCCGACTTCCTGCGCGTCGATCCCGACGCCGTCCGGTTCGTACGCAGCTTCGTGACCTCCGGAAAGCCGGTCGCCGCGATCTGCCACGGCCCGTGGACCCTGGTCGAGGCCGACGTCGTTGCCGGGCGCACCCTGACGAGTTGGCCGAGCCTGCGGACCGACCTGGCCAACGCCGGCGCCACCTGGGTCGACGAGCAGGTCCACGTCGACGACAACCTCATCACCAGCCGCAAACCCGACGACCTGAAGGCCTTCTCGGAAGCCCTGCTCGACAAGTTCTCCGCCTAGAACGCAGCTTTCTCCGCCTACCCGGCAGAGGTCGCACGGCGACTACGTCGACTACCAGCGCCGGACCCATCGGCGAGGTGGAGATCAGCGCGCCCGGATCGACCGGAACAGCGCGCACAGCGCGGCACCGAGCCACCCGCCCAACACTGCCTGCAGGGTCGCCAGCAGCAGCGTCACCGCGATGACGAGCCAGCCGGGCAGAGGTAGCCCGGCCAGTGCCGCGGCTGTGCGGGCGGTGGCAGCCACCGGCTGACCGTCGATCGCGCGCCACAGCAGGAACGCGGCCCAGCCGACGAGGCCCGCCGGCCCGGCGCACGCCACCGCCGGTCCCACACGGTAGTGCCGCGAAGCCGCGAAGCAGGTCAGCGCGATTCCGACCACCAGCGGCCCGGACCAGAGACCAGCTGCCGTCGCCGCCGCGACGAGCACCGCGGCGGCGGCCACGGCCAGGATCAGCGGCCAGGCCCGCGTCCGGTCGGCCCGCGGTGTGACCTCCGGGCGCGCGTCGAGACGGGTCACGCCATCACCTCGTCGCCCGCAGGGTCCACACGACAGATCCGGGTGCCGGGTCGTCCACCCACGGCATGCCTCGCAACCGCCCGTTCCACCAGTCCACGACCAGATTCCGGTACCACGGCGACGCCGGGTTCTCGCTCTGTCCTCCGGGGTAGATCGCCGCCGCGGTCGCCGTCGCCGGGCCGGTCCACGTGACGACCATCCGCCAGCTCGGCCCGAAGGTCGACCGCATCCCGCCCTCGGCGGCGTTCACCGTCCACCGGTCCCCGCCGGCCGGTAGCGGGCCGTACCCGAGCCCGGACGCCCCGGTCAGCGCCGGGATCTCCCGAGTGTGCACCCGGCCCCAGCGCCAGGCGGCCGGATCGCGGCCGAGCCGTCCGGTGAGGTCGGCCAAGGTGTGCTGGAAGGCGTCCCGCATCGCGCTCGTGGCGGTGCCCGGCGGTCGCCCCGGCGGGCTGAACGCCGGGTTGCCCGGGTCGCGCAGCGTCCACGCCTCCAGGTCCTCGTCGAGGCTCGCGCGGGCCGGCGCCACATCGAGGATCTGGCTGTCCGTACCGACCGGCACGTGCGAAGCGTCCCACCAGGGCTGGAAAACTCCCGCCAAGTAGTCGGTCCAGAATGTCCACCAGATGGTGGCGCCGGTCGAGGACTCCGTCATGCGGTTGTCCCACCGGGCGAGCTCGTCGAACGCCGCGCGCTGCACCGGGTCGAGCGGCGCCGTGCGCAGTGCCGTGAGTAGCCGGGGCACGATCAGGGTCGCGAGTTGGTCGGTCACGTCGTTCTGCAGGGCGGCGAAGTCGCCGGCGGTCAGACCGCGGCGGCCGTCGAGCACGTCGGAGATCCGGCCGGCCCGATAGCCGTTGTCGAAGTCGTCCAGGCTGGTGCCGATGTAGTACGGGTAGGCGGCGGTGACCGGGCGCTGGTTCGCGGTGACCACGACGTGGCCGGGTGGGTTGTAAACCTGCGGCACAGCGTCGTACGGGATCACTCCGGCCACGTCGTACTCGCCGGTCCCCGGCAGCGGTAGCCATGGCTGTCCGGCCTTGACGAGCGGGAAGTATCCAGCCGCCCCGACGGCGATGTTGCCCTGCCCGTCGGCGTAGGCGAAGTTGAGGGTGGGCGCGTGCCAGTCACGCAGCGCGCTCCGGAACTCGGTGTAGTCCCGTGCTTTGTCGATGCCGAGGATCGCCGACAGGGTGTGGGACGGATAGTTGCCGGCCCACCACACCGACGTCGTTTTCCCGGCGTTCGACATCACCGGCCCGTGCACGGTCAGGTCCACGGTCACCGGCACGTCGGCGCCGCCGCGTACCGGAATCGTGTATTGCACCCTCTGCATGGTTCGCCAGCCTCCCCGCCAGGCGTACTGGTCGGGATGGCCGGGCCGAGTCTTCTCTATATAGAAGAGTGTCGACTGGTTTTGCACGGCGGTCATCGACCAGGAGATCCGCGAGTTGCGGCCGATGAGGACTCCGGGGAGCCCAGCGAGGCTCGCGCCGGAAACCTCGATCCCCGGCGCCGACAACGCCATTTGATACCAGAACGACGGCAGGCTGAGCTGGAGGTGCGGATCGCCGGCCAGGATGGCCCGGCCGCCCGCCACCGCCGGGCCGTTCGCCGCCCAGGCGTTGCTGTCCGGGTAGGCGTGCATCCGGCTCGCCGGCAGCCGGCTGATCCTGGCCAGCAGGTCGGTCGCGGCGGAGGTCACCTGCCGCGGCACCGTGCGAGCCGGCCCGGCCGGCGGTGAACCGGATCGGTCCGCGGTGGTCGCCGGTGTCGCGAGGGCGGCGTTGGCGCCGGCCGGCAGGGGGGCGATGCCGAGATACCGGTACGGGCCGGGGTCGTACGGCCGCTGCGCGTTCGGCGGCACCACCGGGAACCACGCCTGCGCCCGCTGAGGTCCGAGCGCCTGGCTGAGGATGGCGTAGTCGAGCGGGGCGGTCGAGTACCCGAGCATCTGGGCGAGCAGTTCGGCGATCGCGAGGCTGTCGACCGGCGTCCAGTCCCGCGGGTACACCGCGGTCAGCGGAAACAGCGAGGGCCAGCCGCCATCGCGGCGCAGTTCGGCGAGGCGATCGTTCACGCCCGCGGCGAACGCGGTCAGCGCCTCGGCCTCCGGACTGCCCGGCGGGGTGGCGTTCCAGGTCGCCTCGGCCGTACGCAGCAGCCCCGTCTGCAGCTCGAAGCGGTCCGAGTCGAGCGCCGCCGCACCCTGGATCTCAGCCAGCCGGCCGCGGGCGATCCGCCGCTCCAGGTCCAGCTGTGTGAGCCGGAAGTACGCCTGCAGGTAGCCCTGGACCCGGAACAGGTCATGGTCGGAGGCCGCGTGCACGACCGGCACCCCGGCCACGTCGAAAGCCACCGTGGCCGGCGCCCGCATCCCGGCCAGGCGCAGGTCGCGCGAGCCGGTCGGCTTGGCGTCGGCGGCCCAGGACCAGACGCCGCCGCCGGGCTCCAGGGCCGGGCCGGGTGGTGGGACGGCGCCGTAGCCGTGGCCCAGGAACGCCACGGTCACGGCCGAGACGACTGCGGCTGTGACAGCGTTCGTGATCTTGGCCGTGCGCGAGCCCACCCGGACGTGCTCCATGGGACGCAAACGTACGGTGGCTCGGCGGCGGCTGTCGCGTCGCCCGAACCGGGTACTAACTCCGGCTACCCACCCGCCCGGCGTTGCCGCTAAAGGGCCGGTCGATCCGGCTCCGGAAGATCCCGGTGGAGACCGTGGCCAGCCTGAAACCCCTCCTTCATAGGCGTTTCGAGCCCTCCAGAAACCGTCGCGAACGTCCCTGAAAGCAGGGACCTGCCTGCCCAAGGCGTGCTGCTAGTGTCCTCACCTAGAGATCGGGAGTTATCTATAGGTTACTTAGCGTCACCCTCGTTTCCCGATCTCGGATCGGGGGATAACGTGGTTCGGCTTGACCTTCTTGTCTCCTCGCCCATCTACCTCGTGGGTCTCGTCCAGGCCCTGTCCGACTCCGGAATCAAGATCGTCGCCGCGCGGACGTCGCTCGGACAAGGACCGTCCTGGCTGGCCGACACAGTCATGATCGACGCCGATTTCCTCACCTCACCCGACGACCTCGCGGTGATCACCGAGGCGGCGAAGAGCACCCCCGTACTCGTGCTGACCAACGAGCCCGGCGCCGCGGCGGCCCCCTATCTGGAGGCCGGCGCGTCGGGCGTGGTGAGTAAGCGCGCGTCCGGTGAAGGAATCATCCAGGCGGTGCACGCCGCGACGTCGGGACGGCACATCGCTCCGAAGAGTGACCGCCCCGCCGCCACCGAGAGCACCGTGGCCGGCTTCCACCTGTCCGAACGTGAGGAGCAGGTGCTTCGTCACATCGCCCGCGGGCTGACCCACGGGCAGATCGCCACCCGTCTCGGCATCAGCCCGCACACGGTCGACACGTACGTCAAGCGGATCCGGGCGAAGCTGGGCGCGGGCAACAAGGCCGAGCTCACCCGAGCGGCGCTACTCGGCCACTTCGTGTCCGACTCACCCGGCGAGCCGGACACGACCGATCCGGGCTCGGTGAACCCGGCCGCCTGACGCCCATTTCTCGCTGCACCCACCGCCGGTCCGTGCTCCTGCTGGGCCGGCGGAGCCTCGACACGCCTTCCGGGAAGGAGGCGACGCGAGATTGACCACATCCGTCCCGCGTCTGCTCGCGGCGGTGAACGCCCTCGCCCCGGTCAACGCCACCCTCGACGCCGTGTTCGACGGCGGCCGCCCGCGCTGTCTGGCGCCCCAGCTGCTGATCCGCGACGACCACGGCTGGCTGCCCGCCACCGCGTTGGTCGACGGGTCCCGGCTCGCCGAGCTGATGGAGGCGGCCCGGCAGCGATGGCAGGCGTCTCCGCACGCCGCGGCGGCCCTGGCCTGGAAGACGTACAGCTACTGGACCGCGCTGCCGGCCGTGCTCGGCTGGGCCGCCGCGCGGCGGGTGCCACTGCTGCGACCCGACGACGTGCTGATCCGCTTCGGGCAACCCGACCCCCTGCTGACCGTGGGGCTGCGGCCCTCGGTGAGGGTGGCGGTGCTGGCCGGTGACCCGCTGACCCGTGGCGGGCTGCCACCGCGGGTCACCGTCGCCGCCGATGAGGCCGCGCTGCTGGCCACCCTGCGCGAGTCGTTGTTCGACGCGCACCTCACCCCGGCACTGCGAGCCGTCCAGGGCTGGGCGAAGGTCGGCGGCCGCAATCTGCGCGGCTCGGTGAGCTCCGGCATCGCGAACGGCATCCTGCGCGCGGCGCATGTGCTGCCCGGGACGCCCGCACACGACATCCGCACCCTGCTGACCGCGTTCGGCATCGAGGACCTCGTCGACCTGGTGCCCGGCGGCTCCGGCCGGCTGACGGTGCGCCGCAAGACCTGCTGCCTCGCGTTCACGCTGCCGCGCCCGAAGGTCTGCGCCGGCTGCTGCCTGCCTCGGCGCTGAGCGGCCGACGCTGAGCGGCCGACGCTGAGCGGCCGACGCGGACCGGGGCCCGACACCGGGCCGCCGTCCACTACGCGGTAGCGGCCCGACGCGCCGATCGGCGCAGCGCCTCGCGCTCCAACAGCCAGGAGACGCCGAGGAAGGGAACCGTCCAGCCCATCCAGACCACCGTGCCAGCCCAGACCATGTTGAGCACGTCGTCGTTGCCGGGGAACTGAGTGGCCAGCATGGGCTTGACCACCAGGCCGATCGGGACGAACAGAAGCTGGTTGAAGATCACCGAGATGGTGAGGGCGAAGCTGCGCAGCATCCATCGGCGGTGATCAGCCGTCCGGCGCTGCCGGGCGAGTACGAACCCGTACGTGGTGATCGCGATCCACAGGAAGGACGAGAGGGTGTCGCTGAAGGCATTGATCGGATTCGTCGGCCACCACGCGGTGAGCACCAGCGCGGTGAGCGCCGCCGGATAGATGCCGGCGAGCACGTAGATGCGGCCGGAGATCCGGTGCACCCGCGGGTGCCGCCGGCGTAGCCAGGGCCAGATCTGCAGGACGCAGGCGGCCAAGGCCAGCGACGAGCTGACAATGTGGATCATCAGGACCGGGAAGTACAGCGGATGCTCCCGCGGTGACAGCCGTGACTTGGCCGGATCGAACTGGTAGTAGCGCACCCAGACGAAGACCAGGCAGCCGAGAACCAGAACCGCGAACACGGACAGCAGGACGCCGGGCAGGCGCCGGCGCCGCGGCGGGCGTACGGCGTCCGGCTCGTTGGCGACCGGCACTCGATCCATCAACGGGCGTTGCGAGATTCCCATGCGGTCAGGATGCTCCGCCGGTCGGCGACCGGCTCATCCCATGTTCAGGTGACCCGCGACCCGGTCACGACGGCCGGAGAAGGTCGTCGACCGTTCTGGTCGACACCAGCGCACCGGCCGCCGCGGCGAGCTTCTCGTCCATTGTCACCAGGGCGTCCGCGTGCAGGCGGGCCAGCGCGACGTATTCGGCGGCGTAGGTGTCCGGCCAGTCCAGGGTGAGCGCGACCTCCATGGCCGCGGACTGGAGGACCCGGTCGCCGAGCAGTCGCAGCCGCAGCGACCGGATGCCGTCCAGCGTCTTGCGAGCGGTGCGTACGTCGCTCGTACCGTCGCGTACGGCGGCGTGGACCAGCGCGAGCGCCTGGGACCGCAGCAGCGCCGGAGCGAGCAGCGTGTGCTCGGGCGGCACCCTCGACCCGTCCCGCACCAGCCGGACGGCGACCGGGGCGTCGATGACGAACTTCGGCATGTGCGCAGCCTCTCACGAACAGCGGCATCAGGCCGCGCTGCGCTCCCACCAGTCGAGCACCCGCATCGCGCGCAGCGTGTTCCAGCGGCTCGGCTCGCCGACACCGTCGTCGACGGCGAAGTGGACCCGGCCGGGATGCACCCGGTCGAGCAGCCAGCGGCCGTCCGGCTGCCGTTTCGAGCGCACCAGCTCGACCGCCTCGGCCAGCCGAGGATCCGGATCGCCGCCGCGCCGCCAGAAGTAGTCCAGCGCCACCAGCACGTCGTAGTGCCAGTAGTAGGGGAAGGCGAAGTCCAGGTAGGCCGGATCCACGACCTCACCGGTGCTGCGGCGCCGGAACAGCCCGCGTTCGAGCAGGTATTCCTCCGCGGCGGCGCGCGCCTCGCGGACCTCGCCGGAACCGCCGGTGGTCCGCTCGAACTCGAGCAGCCCATCCAGGACGACCAGGGTGGTGTCGAACGAGGAGCGTACGGATCCGTTCTCGGCCTCGCAGTTCCAGCCGCCGTCCGGAAGCCGCTCGGTGCACACGCGCTCGACGAGCGCCGACACGTCCGCGCCGAAGTAGGCGCCGATCTCGATCGCCCGGCCGTTGACGCACGGCTCGGACTCGCCGTCGAAGTAGCGCTGGCCGCGATGCTCCCAACGCGCGTTCTTGGTCACGAGCGCGACCGCCTCGCGCGCCTCCTCCGACTCGGGGTCGAGCCCGAAGATGCGCAGGGCCTGCAGGGCGTGGGTGGTCGCCGTCCACGGTTGTCCCGGTTCGCCGCCGGCGTACGAGGCCGGGAAGTAGGCACCGCCGGCCCACAGCCCGTCCGCATCGCGCAGGGCCAGGAGCCGGGCGCCCCAGCCGACCCGCGCCACCCGGGCTCGTTCGGCGGCGACCGCATCCGGCGAGGCGTCCGTCAGGCCGTCGAGCACCTGCCAGCGCAGCGCCGGGTCGGCGTCGAGCAACCAATCGACAACAGTCATTGCGACATCCTAGCGGCGCGGGTCGAGGCCCGCGATGGTGAGCCGCTCCACGAGGTCGGCGATGTCCGCGGTGCCGACGTTGCTGACGCTGACCCGGAAGACGCCGCGGTCGTCGGGCAGGAACGCGGTGCCGGAGATGACCGCGAGGTCGTGATCGAGGGCCAGGGCCCGCACCACGTCGTCGGTGGGCCGCCCCGGGAAGGGGTGGCGGACCCAGCCGAAAAATCCGCCCGCGGAGACCAGCTCGAAGCCGCCGGGCCGGTCGGCCATCGCGGCGGCGAAGCCGCGCCGATGCTCGGCTGTCTCTCGGGCCCGATCGCGCCGCCACGCCCCCGCGCTGGTCAGGCCGGCCCACGCCGCCTCCTGGCCGATCCGGGGTGCGCAGACGGCGACGCAGTCGAGCAACTTGGTGATCTCCCGGTTGAGTTGTCCGGACGCGGCCACGGCGCCCACCCGGTACCCCGGGATGGCGAGGTCCTTGGAGAAGCTGTGCAGGCTCACGACGTTGTCGGCCCAGCCCGGATCGGCGAACAGCGGGTGCGGAGGCTGCTCGGTGTCGCGGAACGAGCGGTAGGTCTCGTCCAGCACGAGCGCGATGTCGTGCCGCTCGGCCACGGCGGCGAGGCGCACCAGGTGGTCGGGCGGCACCGTCACGCCGGTCGGATTGCCCGGCGTGACGACCACGAGAGCCCGCGTACGTGCCGTGATCACCGCCTCGGCCGCCTCCACGGTGGGCACCAGACCGGGCCCCGGCTCGAGGTAGACCGGGCGGATCCCGTTCATGCGCAGCCACATGTCGTGGTTGAAGTAGTAGGGCAAGGTCAGCACGATCTCGTCGCCGGGGCCGGCGAGCGCCGAGGCGACCAGGCAGAACGCCTGGTTGCAGCCGGCCGTGACGACGACGTTCCGCGGGTCGACCAGCCCCTGGTAGGCGTCGCTCAGCTCGGCGGCGAACGCCTCCCGCAGATGGGGCAGCCCGGGTATCTCCCCGTAGTCGCCGCCGTGCGGGTGCCGAGCGACCTTGCCGATGTGCTCGATCACTTCGGGCGCCGGCGGGTACTGCGGTGCCGCCTGCCCCAGGTCGAGCAGGTCGCGCTTCTTCGCCCGCCGCTCGAGCACCTCGTACGCCGCGCCGATGGGTGAGTCGATCTGCCGGACGACCCCCGAGTTCAGTCGCACCACCGCGCTCCTTCCCGCGCCGCCGGGATGGCGTTGCCGGGCCACCCAGTCACCCGCGACGGTAGCGGTCACGCCCGCGCGCTCGGTCCCCCGGCGCCGGTCCCCCTTAGATGGGACAGGTATCGGACGTCGTTTGCCGCCTACGGTTTGGTCGTACCTGCGGTAGCCGATCGTGCCGGCGCGGTGGCCCGCGCGCGGCGCCGCGGGATCGACATCCCTGACGCCCGAGCGACCGCAGAGGACAGAAGATGGGCAGCCTTGCCAACCTGACCACCATGGAGGTCGACGCGCTGACCGACCCGGACGGTGGCCTGAACCTGACCGACGGGCACGCCCGGCTGCTGCTCTCCGCGGAGCAGGCGGCCGTCGTCGAGCGGATCCCGGAAATGTTCGCCGAGGCCTCGCGCCGGCCCTTCCCGGTCATCGAGCACGAGGCGCATACGGCGTTCCTCGGCGCGATCGGGCAGCACAGCGCGCCGGTCGGTACCGGACGGATCCTCAGCTGCTACTCCTCGACGCTTGCCACCGACATCGTGGCCCGGGCCCTGCCCGTCGGCGCCACGGTCGCCGTACTGCACCCGACCTTCGACAACATCGCCGATCTCTTCGTCACCCGAGGCCTGTCCCTCGTGCCGCTGTCCGAGGAGGCACTGCTCGGGCAGGACTGGCCGGGGCCTCCGGTCAGCGCGATCGTGGTCACCCACCCGAACAACCCGACCGGCCTGGTCACCCCGGAGTCGCACCTGGCGTCGCTCGCCGAGCACGCGGTCCGGCACGGCCAGACGATCATCATCGACGCGAGCTTCCGCGGGCAGGTGCGCGACGCCCAGTACGACACGTACCGGGTGCTCGACGAGGCCGGCGCGGACTGGATCACCATCGAGGACACCGGCAAGCTGTGGCCCACCCACGAGTTGAAGATCGGGCTGCTGGCGTACAGCGAACGGACCCGGCTGCCGATCATTCGAGCCTTCTCGGAATCCCTGCTCGCCGCGTCGCCGGTGGTCCTCCAGCTGATCCGCGAACTGGCCGGTGACTGGGTGAACGGCGGATACGAACGGGCACGGGACCTCGTGGCCCGCAACCGCACCGCCGTCCGGCAGGCGATCGAGCCGGTCGGCCTGCGACTCGCCGACCCGGATTCCCGGATCAGCGTGGCGCGCATCGAGCTTCCGGCGAGCGGCCCCGACTCCTCGCTGCTGTACAAGGGCATGCTCGCCCGCGGGGTGCACATGCTGCCGTGCGCGCCGTTCCACTGGGCCGATCCCGAGGCCGGGCTCCGGTTCATCCGGGTCTCGCTGGCCCGGCCGTACGACACGGTGGCGACGGCTGCCCAGGCACTCGCCCTGGCGTACCAGGACCTGTCGGCCTGACGCCGCGCTCACGCGAGCGCGGCGTACTCGCCGTTGTGGTAAAGCAGCGGCGCGCCGTCGCCGTGCTCCGTGGCGATCGGCTCGCCGAGCACGATCGCGTGGTTCCCTACGGTGATTCGCTGCGCCACCCGGCAGACCAGCCAGGCGAGCACTCCATCGAGCAGCGGCATACCGTACGGTCCGGTTCGCCATGCCACCGGCGCGGCGAACCGGTCCACGCCGCCGGCCGCGAACGTGCGCGCCAGCGCCGCCTGGCCGGCATCGAGCAGGTGGACGGCCACGTGCCCGGCTGTCGCCACCGCCGGCCAACTCGACGATCCGCGGTCGAGGCAGAACGACACTATCGGCGGGCGTAGCGACACCGACGTGAAGGACGTCGCGGTGAAGCCCACCGGCCGGTCGCCGGCCGCGGTGGTCACCACGGTCACCTGCGTCGCGCGGCGGCGCAGCAGCAGCCGAAGTTCTTCGGCGGCGACGATCCGCCGATCGGGTACGCGGCTACCGGTCACGGTCATCAGGCTTCCTCCAAGCGCGGGGGCCACCTCATCCTCGCCGTCGCTGGGCGTGGCCGCCCGGTCGCCCTTTCAAGTGACTCCACCGGCGCAGCCCGCCATACCTACGGTTGCTCTACCGCTGCTGAAGTGAGGAATCCGGATGACGTTGTCGCGTGGCAGCTGTCTGCACACCCTCTTCCGGGAACGGGCCCGCGAGGCTCCGGACCGTATCGCTCTGTCCATGCCGACGGGGACCGTCTCGTACGGCGAGCTCGACGAGCGCAGCGACCGGCTGGCGAGCCGCCTGGTGCGCCACGGCGTCGGACCGGACGTCCCGGTGGCGCTGTGCGCGCGGCGCGGTCCGGAAGCCATCGTCGGCATGCTCGGCATCCTCAAGGCCGGCGGCGGCTACGTGCCGATCGATCCCAGCTACCCGGCCGAGCGGATCGATTACCTGCTGACCGACTGCGGAGCTCGCCTCGTCGTCGCCACCAGGGACGCCGCCGACGTGCTCGCCGGCCGCCATCCCGCCGTCGTGGTGCTCGACGGCGACCAGATCGCCGGCGAGCCGATCGCCGGCGCTTCGGATCGCCCGGTCGCGCTCGATCCGGGTCCGGGCAGCCTCGCCTACGTCATCTACACCTCCGGGTCGACCGGGGCACCCAAGGGCGTGGCGGTCGAGCACCGCAACGTGGTGCGGCTGTTCGAGCAGACCGCTCCCTGGTTCCACTTCGACCACCGGGACACCTGGGCGCTCTTCCACTCGATCAGCTTCGACTTCTCGGTATGGGAGATCTTCGGCCCGCTGTTGACCGGCGGCCGCCTGGCATTGCTCCCGGAGACGGCGTCCCGCTCGCCGGCGTTGCTCACCTCGTTGCTGCGCACCGAACGAGTGACCGTACTGAACCAGACCCCCTCGGCCTTTCACCAGCTCCTGAGCGTCATGTGCCCGCCGGGTGACGGCCGGGACGGCACGGACGGCCTGGCGCTGCGGACCGTGATCTTCGGCGGGGAACGGCTGGACCCGCGGATGCTCGCGCCGTGGATCGAACGACACGGGGACAGCCACCCCACCCTGGTCAACATGTACGGGATCACCGAGACCACGGTGCACTGCACGTACCGGCGAATCACGGCCGCGGATCTGGAGCCCAGCGGCGTGAGCCCGATCGGCGTACCGATCCCGGACCTTCGCCTGTACGTGATGGACGACCAGGGAAGGCCGCTGCCCGACGGCGTGCCGGGCGAGATGTACATCGGCGGCGGCGGAGTGGCCCGAGGCTATCTGAACCGCCCGGAGCTGACCGCCGAACGGTTCGTGACGTACCTGACCGACCAGGGCCCGGAGCGGCTCTACCGGTCGGGTGACCGGGTGGTGCGGCAGCCCGGCGCCGAACTGGAGTACCTCGGGCGGATGGACGGGCAGCTGAAGATCCGCGGGTACCGCATCGAGCCGGGCGAGATCGAGCAGTGCCTCGGGCAGCTGCCGGACGTGGCGCGGGTCGTGGTCGTCCCGCGCGATTTCGGCGCCGGCGACGTGCGCCTGGTCGCGTACCTGCTGCCGGCCCGCGGCGCGGACACCGCGGAGCCCGCGCGCGCCCGCCTGGCGTCCGCGGCCGAACGGCACGCGGTGGCCCGGCTGCCCAGGCACATCCGGCCGGCCGTGTACCAGGTCGTAACGGAGATTCCGATGACCCTGCAAGGAAAGGTGGATCGCGATGCGCTGCGAAAGTGAGTTTGTGAACTCCCGCGGAGGGCTGCCATGACCGCGCAGCCGAGGGCCGGCACCGCGATTGCCGACGTCCGCGCGACGATCCAGGCAATCGTGGGTGCCGTGCTGGAGCGCGACGTCGACCCCTCGATCGACGTATTCGACCAAGGCGCCACGTCGCTCGCGTTCATCCGGATCGTGGCCGAGATCAACGAGCGGTTCGGCGTCGACGTTGACGTCGCCGAACTGGAGGAGGCGAGCGTCGACGCGTTGCTGGCGCTCGTAACCGAGCAGCTGAAGAGTCCGGACCCGGTGACGGTAAGGGATTGACGATGACGGATACAGTTTCGCGCAGCTTCACCCCGTCCGCGGACGAGGTGGCGAAGTTCCACGAGCTCGGCTACCTCGGCCCGTTCACGGTGTACGAGGAAGACGAGATGAGGCGCCTCTGGAAACGCGAGCGCCTGCGGCTGATGGACCGCAGCGGCGCGGTCTACGACGAGGGCGACGCGCACTCGGGCAACACCAACATCGCCAACTACGACCGCCACCTCGACTCGACGTTCCTGGCCGATCACATCTGCCGGCCCGAGATCGTCGACCGGGTCGCCGCCGTGCTCGGACCCAACGTGCTCTGCTGGCGTTCCGAATTCTTCCCGAAGTACCCGGGCGATGAGGGCACCGACTGGCACCAGGCGGACACGTTCGCCTTCGCCTCCGGCAAGCCGCAGATCCTCTGGCCGGAGTCGGAGAAGGAGTTCGGTGGCACCATCACCGTTTGGACCGCGTTCACCGAGGCGGCCGAGGACACCGGCTGCCTGCAGTTCATCCCCGGCACGCACCGCACGATGTACTACGACGAGACCAAGGGCATGCACTACCAGCCCGACAAGATCAACAGCCAGGAGAAGGGCGGCGTCAACCGCGGCTTCTACGGCTACGACTACCGGCAGCTGCAGAAGGATCCGGACTGGCGACCGCCCGAGGATCGGGCCGTCTCGATGGTGATGCGCCCCGGCGAGGCCGTCATGTTCTGGTCCACCATGATGCACGCCTCCAAGCCGCATTCCGCCCCGGGCAAGGAGATGCGCCTCGGCTTCGCCGGCCGGTACGTGCCGACCTCGGTCGCGATCTACCCGGACACCGAGGACGTGGACGAGTACGGCGGCCGGGTCAGCCTGCAGGAATACGGTGCGGTTCTGGTCGCGGGCACCGACACCTACGGGCACAACCGCAAGGTGACCACCACCACCAAGGGTCACCGGTTCCCCACCCGCTGATCGTGCCCACACGACGCCGGGGCCGGCCGACGGCCCCGGCGTCGCAACGCCTTCCGGAATGACCGACTGGGGGTCGCGATGGTGCTGGATGCGCGCGCGAGGACGGAGGTCAGCCGTCTCACGGCGTCCGTACTCGCGGTGAAACCGCTCGTCGAGGGCGGCGCGACGCCGATCCGCGTCGTCCGTCCGGCCGGCGTGCCGGAAGAGCTGTGGCCCCGCCTCGACCGCTTACTCGGCCGCGTCGCCCGGCACGCCGGGGTCACCGGCCTGGTGCCGGCCGGCGACGTGGCGCTCGCCGACCTTCAGGTCTTTGAGCGGGTAGTGAGCGACCGGCTGGCCCTCGCCGGCCTCGCGGACGCGTGCCTCGCCCTGCCCGACGATCTGCCGCCGGAGGTCGACGAGGTCGTGGTCGCGGCAGTGGCGGACGGCTTCGACGCGTTCTTCGGCAAGGACGTCATCACGGCCGCCGACGGGGTTCCGTTGAACGTGTTCGCAGCCGGCCCCGACCGCGAGGCCGTCGTCCTGATTCCCGCCTGCGGCATGCCGGCCGCGCTCACCGAGTCCTGGATGCGGCACATGGCAGGCGATCGCCGCCTCCTGGCCTGGGAGAGCCGCGGCATGTTCGGTGCCGGCGGCCGGCACGAGGGGCACGCGGTAGACGTCGCGGCACAGGCCGCCGACCTGTTCGCCGTCATGGACCACTACGGCGTGGCCACGGCACACGTCGTGGGCCTTTGCGGCGGCGCCGTCATAGCGCTCGCGGCGGCCGCCGGCCAACCCGACCGGATCTCCTCGCTGAGCCTCTGGCACGGCGCCTACACGATCGGGACCGACGGCCCGAGAACGCGGCATCAGCATGATCTGATCGAGTTGATGGCCCTCGCCGCGCACAGTCGCACCGCCGCGCGATCGGTGCAGACCGCGTTCTGCCACCTGACTCTCACCAGCACGCCCGCGGAGCTGGCGCACCTGGTGCTGTATCCGTTCGCGAGCCCGGACCTGTTCTTCCGCTACTGCCGGCTCAACGGACGCCTGGCGACCACCGACGTGGAGCCTTACCTTCCGCGGGTACGGCAACCGGTCCTGGTGGTCACCAGCGAGGACGACCACACCGCTCACCCGCAGGGATCGAGGCGGGTGGCGGACGGCCTGCCGAACGCGCGGTTGCGGATCGAGCCGCACGGCGACCACGCCTCCCTGTTCCGGGCGAACGCCGCGCTCATGCAGGTGGCAGTGGACTTCATGGACGAGGTGCCGGCGCGGCCGGGCGGCCCGGGACGCGATGTCCTCGTTTCGCGTGACAGCACGGTGATTCCGGCGCTCGATAGCGTCGGGGAAAGGCCGTAGACATCGCGGACGAGGTGCCGATGAACGCAGGCGGGCAGGACATCGATCGTCGCTGGTTCAAGCGGTTCGGCCGGGCGGACAACACCGCGCGCGTGCGCCTGCTGTGTTTCCACCACGCCGGCGGCAGCGCGGCCATGTACCGGTCCTGGACGGAGCTCGTGCCCGCGTCCACCGAGCTCCTCGCCGTCCAGTTGCCCGGCCGCGCCGACCGGTTCGTGGAGCCCGCGCACCACCGCATGGCACCGCTCGTCGATGACCTGATCGAGGTCATCAAGCCGTTGCTGGACCGGCCGTTCGCATGCTTCGGCATCAGCATGGGCGCCCGGGTCGCCTGGGCGCTGACGCACCGCCTGCGCGACCGCGCGATGCCGCTGCCGGCCCGGCTCTACGTGGCGTGCGATCCGGGACCCGCCACCGACGACGGCACCTGGCCGTGGCAGGGGCGCCCGGACGGCCTCGAGGGCTGGCTTCGCGAGACCGGTGGCACGCCGGCCGAGGTGCTGGCGCAGCCCGAGCTGCTGCGCGCGGTACTCCCCACGCTCCGCGCCGATCTGAATGTGCTCACCAGCCACGCCTTCCGGCCCACCGCCCCGCTCGACGTGCCGGTCCGCGCCTTCGCCGGCCGCACCGACCCGATGGCGCCGCCGGAACGCGTGGGGGCGTGGCGGAACGAGACCACCGCCGATTTCCGGCTCCATCACCTGCCCGGCGGACATTTCCTCACCGCCGAGGCGGAGCACCAGGTCGTCGCGACGATCGCCGAGGACCTCAGCTGACCAACGAAAAGGAGAACAGGTGAGCAACGGCACCGTGGCGGACATCTACGAGCTGTCCCCACTCCAGCAGGGCATGCTGCTGCACAGCCTGCACGACGGCGCCGCCGACATGTACCTGAGCCAGCAGACCTATGCCGTCGACGGACCGCTGGACGCCGACGCCCTGATCGGCGCCTGGCAGGCGGTCGTCGCAGCACACCCCGTGCTGCGGACCTCTTTCCACTGGGCGGGGCTGGAAAAGCCGCTGCAGGTGGTCCACCAGGACGTGGGTCTGCCGGTCCACCGACACGACTGGTCCGACGCCGACAACGACGCGCAACACAAGCGGCTGGACGACCTGTACGCGCAGGACCGCGCCGCCGGCTTCGACCCGGAGGTGCCGCCGCTGCAGCGGTTGCATCTGATCCGCCTCGGTCATCAACGGCACTGGCTGGTCTGGACGTACCACCACATCCTGCTCGACGGCTGGTCGGTACCGGTGTTCCTGGACGGCGTCATGGCCTGGTACCGCACCGTGACCACGGGCACTCCCCCGCCGCCGGCCGTACCGGCGTACCGCGACTACATCGGCTGGTTGCAACGCCAGGACCGCAGCGCGCCACGGGACTTCTGGACCACCACCCTGGCCGGTACCCGGCCGACCCACGTCGCGCAGCTGCCGGCCACCGACCCCACCCACGGCACCGGCGACGTACAACGACGCACGGTCGGCCTGCCGGCGGCGCTCACCGATGCGTTGCGGCAGGCCGCCGCCCGGCACCAGGTGACCTTCAGCACCATGGTGCAGGCGGTCTGGGCCGCAGTCGTGCAGAGCTACACCGGGCAGTCCGAGATCACCTTCGGCTGCGCCACCTCCGGCCGTCCGGCCGAGCTGCCGCACGTCGAACGGATGGTGGGCCTGTTCGCCAACACCCTGCCGCTGCGCGTCTCCATGCCCGCGGACGAGGACCTCGGCTCCTGGCTCCGCGACATCCAGAACGGCTACGCGCAGATGCGCCGCTACGAGTACACCCCGCTGTCCGACATCAAGAAGTGGGCCGAACTCCCCGGCCGGCAGCTCTTCGACAGCCTGCTGGTGCTGGAGAACTACTCCCTCGCCATCGACACCGGCACGCCGGAGGTCCCCGGCGCTGACCCGCTGACGTTCCGCGTCGACAAGCTCTACGACAAGATCGACCTGCCGCTCACGTTGACCGTCGCGCCCGGCCCGGTCTCGGAGATGCAGCTGCTGATCCATCGCGACCGATTCCGGCCGGACTTCGTCGACGACCTCCTCGCCCGCCTGCACCACACGCTCGAAGTAATCACCACGGCCGGCCGTACGAGCGAGGTGCTGTCCCCGGCCGTACCGGAACCCGAACCGCGACCCGGCCCGGCCGTGGCGCCGGCGCCGCCGGCCGGTCCCGACGAGGAAGCCATCGCCGCCGCCTACGGCGAAGTGCTCGAGCTCGCCGCGGTCGACGCCACCACCAGCTTCTTCGACCTCGGCGGAGACTCGTTCGCCGCGGTGCGCGCGGTGAGCCGGATACCGGGCGCCACCGTCGGCCTGCTGGCCGCGAATCCCAGCGTCCGCGAGCTCGCCCGGGCACTCGACACCGACGCCGCCGAGGAGCCCGACGGGGACCTCGATCGGGAGATCGCCGAGCTGGAAGACCGGCTGGCCCGCAAGCGGGCGGCGAAGGAACAGGAGCGGCAGACCACCGCGGATCAGGTACGGCCGGTGCCTCGCGCGGACACCATGATCTGCACGCATCAGCAGGAGACCCTGTGGTCCCTGCACCAGGAGAACCCGGCGTCACCGGTCTACCACATCCCGTTCGTGCTGCGCCTGCACGGCGCGCTCGACGTGCCGGCCCTGGAACGCGCGGTCCGTACGCTGATCGTCCGCCACGAGGCCCTGCGCACCCGGTTCACCGAGCGCGACGGCATTCCCCGCCAGGTCGTCGACCCGGCCCCGGAGGAATACCGCCTGCCGATTGCCGAACTACGCCCCGAGGAGGTCGGCGAATGGGCACCGCACGAGGCGCACCGGCCGTTGGACCTGACCGCGGGACCGTTGTTCCGGGTCAGCCTGGCGCGGGTGGCACCCGAGGAGCATGTCATCGTGGTGGTGGTCCACCACATCGTGGCGGACGGGTGGTCGCTGCATGTCCTGTCCGACGAGCTGATGCTGAACTACGCCGCCCAGACGGGCCGCCCGGAGCTGCCGCTGCCGCCGGCGCAACTGCAGGCGGCCGACCACGCGGCCTGGCAGCGGGACCGGCTCGGCAGTACGGACATGCGACGGCAGCTGGACTACTGGCGACAGACGCTGGCCGACCTGCCCACGATCGACTTCCCGACGGACCGGCCACGTCCGGCGTCGCCCACGACGGCCGGGACGCCGATGGCGCGGCGCGTGCCGGACGAGCTGACCATGGCCGTACGGGCGTACGCGCGAACCTGGCAGGGTTCGCTGCTGGCCGTGACGCACGCGGCGCTCCTGACCGTCCTGCACCGCTACACCGGCCAGGAGGACCTGCCGATCGGGTCGACGTTCAACGGACGCGTCCGCCCCGAGCTGGAGCCGGTCGTCGGCTACCTGGCCAACAACGTGGTACTGCGGACCGGCGTGGCCGGTGAGCCGAGCTTCGCCGAGCTGGTGAGCCGATGCCACGCGACGATCCTCGCCGCGGCGGCACACCAGGACGTCCCGTTCGACCTGGTCGTCGACGCGCTGAGGCCGGAACGCGTACCGGGGCGCCATCCGCTGTTCCAGATCAGCCTGACCCTGCAACCAGCCGCGACCAAGGCAGCTCTGACGCTCGGCAGCCTGGTGGCCGAGCCGGTTCGGATCGCCGGCGGTCACTCGCGGTACGACGTGGCGGTCGACGTCTTCGACAACGGGGACCACCTGGTCCTGAAGGTCGAATACTCGACCGAGTTGTTCGACGCCGACCGCATCGAACGCCTTCTCGACCACCTCTTCGCCGTCCTGGCCCAGGGAGTGGCCACGCCCGGTACGCCGGTCGGCGACGTCGACCTCGCGCCGGCCACCGCCGTGGGATGACCCGAAAGGCCACAGCAGAAGGACGGGGTGCCGATGCCGGCACGCCGTCCTTCTTGGTCGGGGATCAGCTGAGCGCTTGCGCGGCCGGCTCGTCCTCCGGCGTGACGTCGGGCAGCTCGTCCTCGAGTCGACGCAGCGGCGGGTATCGGTAGGCAACCAGAACGGCCACCGCGAGCACCACCCCGGTAACCATCATCATCAGCGCCACGCCCCGGTCGTGGCCGTCGCCGATCAGCGCGGCCAGCACCGGCCCGCGCACCCGGTCCGGTCCGGCCAGCGGCACGAACAGGTAGTCCGCGATCAGGCCGGCCGACGCGTACGCGAGCATCTGCGGCACCGACACCACCATGTTCTGCAGGGCCATCACCCGGCCCAGCAGACGCGGCTCCACCTTGGTCTGCCACAGGGTCTTGTTGCTGCCGATGACGATGGCCAGTCCGCCCAGGAAGAACACCGCGGCGGCGGCGATGAGGGTGAGGTTCGGGCGCAGCGAGCCCAGCACGGTCGCCGCCGCGAGCACCAGCGTGAAGCCGAGGATGCCGCGTACCCGTCGCCGAGGACCGCCCCACGCGGTCACCGCGAGGCTGGCGACGGCCATGCCGGCGCCGCCGATCGACAGCACCACACCGAGGTCGCCCGACGACCCGAACGACAGCACGAGCGGAGTCATGGAGAGGTCTACGATGCCGCCGCAGAACTCCAGCACCGCCAGGAAGCCCAGCAGGGCCGGCAGCCCAGGCCGGTCCGCGACGTACCGCAGCGCCGATCGGAACTCGGCGAGCAGCGCACCCGCCCGGGCCGGCACCGGAGCGCCGGATCGCCGGGCCAACGGGATCCGGACGAAGAGCAGGGTGACGATTCCGGCCGCGAACGACAGGCAGTCCATCACGACGATGCCCTCGATGCCGATCGCCAGCAGCAGGAAGCCGGCCGCCAGCGGGGCGAGAATCCGGCTCGTCCCCTGCGCGATCAGCCGCAGGCCGTTCGCCCGGCCGATGTGCCGCTTGGCGACCAGCAGCGGCACGGACGCCTCGAAGGCCGGCGTGTCGAGCGCGGAGAGGGCGGACAGCGCGGCGACGATCACGCTCACGTGCCACGGCACGAAGACGTCCATGCCCAGCAGGCCGGCCAGCACCAGAGTGACCAGCAGGGCGCCGATGTTGCCGACCAGCAGGGAGCGGTGCGCGCCCCAGCGGTCGACCAGCGAGCCGGTGAACGGCGACGCGACGAGAAACGGCAGTCCCGCCAGTGCGTAGATGATGCCGAGCGCGGTGGCCGAGCCGGTCTGCTGGTAGACGTACACGCCCAAGGCGAAGCTGGACAGCGACGAGCCGGTCAGCGAGACGAACTGGCCGGCCCAGAGAATGACGAAGGCGCCGAACCCGGGCGCCGGCACCGTTTCGCGTACGCCGCCCATCAGTAGATGACGCGGTCGTCGGCTGCCCGTCGCCAGGCGCGCGAGCCACGCAGGTTCCGGGTGATGTTCAGCCGCTTGAGCCAGCGGTCCGACCCGTCGTACCGCGGCTGGAACGACTTGCGGCCGTGTATCGCGCGGAAGTTGTCGATGAACACGGTGTCGCCCGGCCGCAAGGCGACGCTCCGCAGCCGTGCCTCGATCTGGTCGCACAGCCCCTGGTACGCCGTCAGTGACCGGTCCGGCCAGCCGTCGGTCTTCATGTGATAGGGGTCCAGCGCCATGTACGGCGCCCGCGAGTCGCCGAAGAGCAGCGGCCGCCGTTCCGGGTCCTCGTTCCACGACTCGATGAGCGCGAAGCTACGGGCTCGCAGCCGATCGACCGCTGGATCGCCGGTCGACTCCGCCGCGTTCTGCGGCTTGTGCGAGTTGTCCGGCATCTGGGTGAACTGGGGCTCGAAGAGTGCCTCAACATCCAGTGTGGACAGGTCCAGGTCACCGGCGTCGGCGACGACGGTCTCCGCCTGGTCCGGATTCTTCAGGCACATCAGCGCCACGTAGTCGCCGCGGCACGGGTGGAACGCGTCCTCGGTGTGCCAGGAGAGCGGCTGCAGGCTGTTCGAACCGATCTCGTAGTGCTCGTGGCCGCGGATCGGCAGCACGTCGTGCATGATGCGGCCGTCCTGCTGCGTCGCCCAACCGAAGACGTCACCGAGCACCGAGGCGCACAGCAGGAAGAAGATCTCCTGGGCGAACGCCGGCGAATCATACTGGCTGTCGCGCCAGTGCGCCGGCGTGGGCCCCAGCTGTTCCTCGTCCGTGGCGAGGCCCGAGACGAGGCAGACCGCGGACGGCTCGGCGGTCCGGAACTCGGTCAGGAACTCCAGCAGATGCAGCGGCAGCGATCGCGCCAGCACCGGCGCCCGCCGGATCAGTTCGGGGTTCTCGATGGTGTCGTACGCCTTCGCCAGGTCGGTCAGCATCGGGAACAACGCGGCATTGTCGTCCGGGGTCAGCGTCAGGTGGTGCATCCATGGCTCCTTCTGGCCGCGCGTGCCTCCTTGCCCGACTCTAGGAACGGGCGGCCGGGCGGCACCGGTCCCCGGTTGCGGGGACAGGTGCGCCGCGACCTCGCACACCTAGGGTTGCTGCGGGTGTCTCGTGCGAGGGGCGGAGAAATGACCGAGCTGAGCGACGTCCTGGTGACCGGCGACGACGTGGTCGGGTACGGCTACGACCCGTTCGACTACCGGATCCACGAGGATCCCTACCCCGTCTACCGGTGGATGCGTGACCACGCGCCGCTGTACCGCAACGAGGAACGCGACTTCTGGGCGCTGTCCCGGCACGAGGACGTGGTGGCGGCCCTACGCAACCCGAAGCTGTTCTCCAACCGCAACGGCATTTCCCTGGAGTCCGAGCTGTGGGGCCCGCACGCCGTGAAGACGAGCTTCTTCCTGGCCATGGACCCCCCAGAGCACGGTGCATACCGTGGACTGGTCGGGGCGGCCTTCACGCCGCGCCGGGTCGCCGCTATGGAGCCGCGGATCCGGGAGCTGGCCCGCGACCGGCTGGAGCCGCTGCGCGACCAGGCCCGATTCGACTTCGCGGCGGACTACGCCGCCGCCCTGCCGAACGACGTGGTCTGCGAGCTGCTCGGGGTGCCCGCCGACGACTGGGATCAGATCCGGGCCGACACCGACCAGCTGAACCAGCGCGAGGACGGCTCCGAGGAACGGGGACCGGGCTCGGTGGCCGCGGCGCTGCGGCTGGCGAACTATTTCGTCGGGCTCGTCGGCGAGCTGCGCCGGCATCCCGGCGACGACCTCACGTCGGCCATGATCCAGACGGAGGTCAACGGCGTCCGGCACACCGACACCCAGCTCGTGGCCTTTCTGTTCCTGGTGATCAGCGCGGGCAACGAGTCCACCGGCAAGACCATCGGCAACGCCTGGTACCACGGTTGGCGACACCCGGAGGTGCAGCGGGTAGGGCTGTCCGGCCGGGCGGGCGACTGGGCCGCCGAGACGCTGCGGTACGACTCCGCGAGCCAGATGACCGCCCGCAGCGTCACCGAGGACACGGTGCTGCACGGCGTACGGCTGAAGGCCGGTTCCCGGGTGGCGATCCTGCCCGCCTCGGGCAACCGCGACGACCGGGTGTTCGCCGATCCGGACCGGTACGACCTCGACCGGGACACCAGCAAGCTGATCAGCTTCGGGCACGGCCCGCATCACTGCCTGGGTGCCGCGCTGGCCCGGCTCGAGATGCGCATCGCGCTCGAGGAGATCGGCGCGTACATCTCGGAGTACGAGATCGACATGGCCAACGCGCGCCGCGTGCACTCGCCGCACCAGCGCGGCTTCGCCTCCCTGCCGTGCGCGGTGACCCGCCGTCCGAAGGCCCGCACGCTGGGCGCATGACGATCCGTGCCCGGCCGCGAACGGCCGGGCACGGTCTCGTTCAGGAGGCGGTACGGTCGCGTAGCTCGACGAGGTGTTCCAGCGAAGCCAGCACCTCGTCGTGCGGCACTCCGAAGTCGATGAGGCAGGCAATCTCGTCCACCCCGATCGCGTCCAGTCGCCGCACGATCTCGACGCCGTCGTCCACCGTGCCGAACAACCCGCTCGTGGTGAAGTACCGGTCGAACGCGCGCGAGATGAGGAACGCCTTGTCCTTGTCGGGCAGCCGGCTCAGGTCCAGCCCGGCCGGCAGCAGCCCGGACGCCGCCTTGACCACGAGATCGGCCGAGCTGCGCAGGTAGTCGCTGAACGGCTCGCGTACCAGGTCACGGACCTGGTCGCGGTCGGTACCGAGCATGGTGTGCAGCATGAGGGCGACCTGCCCCCGCGCGCCCTCGCCGTGCGCCCGTGCCGACTCCTGGCGGTACGCGGCGATGTTGGCGGCCAGCGCCTCGGCGTCCTGGCCGAGCAGGTGGGTCAGCAGTCCGGCGCCGATCCGCCCGGCGGCCGCGAAGGTCTCCGGCGAGCCGGCGCTGGTGATCCATACTGGCAGTTCGGGCTGAATCGGGACCGGGAAGATGCGTACCGGCTGCTTCTCACCGGCACCGTCGGCGAACTCGACCTCCTCGCCGCGCCAGAGGCGCCGGATCGCGTCCACCGCGTCCATCATGGCGTTCTTGCGATCCGCGTAGTTCTCCGGTCGCAGCACGAAGTCGGTGGTGTGCCAGCCGGAGGCGAACGAGACGCCGACCCGCCCGCCGGAGAGGTTGTCCACGACCGACCATTCCTCGGCCACCCGGACCGGGTGATGCAGCGGCGCCACCACACTGCCCGCCCGGATGGCCACCCGGTCGGTGACCGCGGCCACCGCAGCGCCGGTGACGGCGGGATTCGGATAGAGGCCGCCGAAGGAGTGGAAGTGTCGTTCCGGCGTCCACACCGCGGTCAGGCCGTTGGTGTCGGCGAACCGTGCGGCGTCCAGCAGTAACCGATAGCCGTCGCTCCCGGCCGCGCCGCTGTCCGCGAAGAAGAAGAGGCTGAAGTCCATGGCTGTCCTTTCAGAGCCGGCCGAGCAGGGCGTCGAGCTGTCCCTGGTCCACCCGGGCGAGCGGGAAGTCGGACGGGGTGTGCACCGAGTTCACCCGCCCGCTCAACCGGATCAGCGCGCGCAGCTCGTCGAGATACCGCTCGCCCACGTGGGTCACAGTCGTCCGACGGTGCAGGCGTTCGCTGTACCGCCACCGGACGAGCAGCTCGCCGCCGGCGATCAACGTGCGCACCTCGAGCGGATACGCCCGACGTGCGCGCGGGCTCTCCTCGGCGCCGGCCGGCTCGGGCAGCACCGTGCAGCCGTCGGGCGCGGGTCGGTCGATCTCGCCGAGGAAGCCGAAGCCCAACCGAGCGCCCGACTGCGGTACCGGTTCACGGTCCTGGCGCAGCAACTGCCACCCGATCCCGCCGGCCGGCGCCGTCCGCAGCGCCTCCTTCACCGCCTTTACGGTGGCCTCGTCGGTGGCGCCCGGCTCGCAGGTCAGCGCGACCGGGTGCGTGGTGGCGAACGGGCCGGCCGTCCGGGACAGGTCCACGTCCGGGAAGAGCTGCTCGCGCTCCTGGCGCTCGATCTCCACCAGGTGCCGCGCCGCGCCGGTCCAGCCGGTCAGCGTCCGACCGAGCGCGATCAGCAGAAGCTCCTCGGTCCGGCAGTTGAGCGCGTCGGCGGCGGCACGGATCCGTTCGCCGCTTCCGGCGCCGAGCGATACCTGCTCGGTGCGCGCGGCCGCCATCGGGTCGTCCGCCGGCTCGGTGTCGGTGTCGGTGTCGAAGGGCAGCTCCCCGCCGGGCTCGGCGACCAGCTGCGACCAGTACGGCCGCTGCGATGACACGATCTCGCTCGCGGCCGAGGCGAGCCGGCGACCCCACGACTGCCAGGACGTGGTCTTGGCCGGAAGGCGCACCTGTTCGCCGGCTCCGAGCTGCGTCCACGCCGTCCGCAGATCGGCCAGGAGCAGCCGCATCGAGGCCGGGTCGGCGACCAGCCGGTGCGCGACCAGCAGCAGCCGGTCGGGCCGCGCGCCGAGCCGGAAGAGACCAACCCGCACCAGCGGGCCGACCGCCGGGTCGAGGCCGCCCTGCAGCTCGCCGGCGAGCTCCGCCATCCGCCGGTCCTGCTCGGGCTCGCCGAGGTCGGTCAGGTCGTACGCCTGGAACGGAGTCACGTCGCCGCGCGGCGCGATCCGCACTCGGGTCCGGTCGCCGGCCAGCAGGAACCGCTGGCGCAGGCCGTCGTGATGGGCGAGCATATGCTCCACCGCCCCGGCGAGCGGCTCGGGCTCGGCCCGGTCCCGCAGTTCCACGAGCACGGAGACGTTGCGGTGGTGCGGTTCCTCGGCGGCCGGCACGCAGTAGGGGCGCTGTGTGGGCGCGAGCGGCACCGGACCGGTCACGTCACCCTGCTCGGCGTCGACCGCCGGGCCCGCGCCGGCCACCTCGGCCAGCGCCGCGATTGTCGGGTGCGCGAACAGGTCGTACGGCGACAGCCGCAGCCCCGCCTCCTGGGCTCGGGCCACCACCTGGATGGCGAGGATCGAGTCGCCACCGATCTCGAAGAAGTTGTCGTGCAGGCCGACGCGCCCGACGCCGACCACACCGGCTACCACCTCGGCCAGCTTCTGCTGCGCGGGCGTCTCCGGCGCGGCGTACTCGTCGCCGTCCTCGACCCGCCCCCCGTCCGGTGCGGGCAGCCGATCCCGGTCGACCTTGCCGTTGGCGTTGAGCGGAAGCGCCGGAAGCTCGACGAACGCGGACGGCACGAGGTACGGGGGCAGCTCCGCCTCGAGGAACCGGCGCAGCTCGGCGACGCCGGCCTCGGCTCCGGCACGCGGCACCACGTACGCCACCAGACGCCGGTCGCCGGGCACCGGCTCGTACGCGGTGACCACCGACTCGGCGACGTCCGCGTGCCGGCTGAGCGTCGACTCGATCTCCATCGGCTCGACCCGGAACCCTCGGATCTTGATCTGGGTGTCGACCCGGGAGAGGAACTCAAGGTTGCCGTCGGGCCGCCGGCGGACCAGGTCACCGGTGCGGTAGAGCCGCTCGCCGGGCCGGCTCGGGTCGGGGTCGGCGATGAAGCGTTGCGCGGTAAGACCGGGGCGCCCGAGATAGCCGCGGGCCACGCTGATGCCGCCGATGTAGAGCTCGCCGGTGCCGCCGACCGGCACCGGCCGCAGCCGGGCGTCGAGCAGGCGCAGGTCGGCTGAGGGCAGCGCGGTGCCGATCGGCAGGTTCGGCCAGTCGTGCACCGGATCGGCCGCCTCCAGACGGAAGAAGGTCGAGCTGACCGTGGTCTCGGTCAGGCCGTACACGTGCATGAGCGGGACGCCGAGCCGCCGCCAGAGCAGCAGCCGGTCGGGCAGCACCCGCTCGCCGCCGATGATCACGAGCCGCAGGCAGTCGGGTAGATCCCGGCCCCGGCGGTCGAGTTCCCGCGCCCACTCGTGCCAGTACGCGGTGGGCAGCTCCATCACGGTGATGCGTTCCCGCTCGGTCAGGTCGGCGAGGTCCTCCTCGCCGCTGATGATGTGCCGCGCCGGGATGACCACCGCGCCGCCCGCGAGCCAGGTCGGGAACAGCTCCTCCGCCAGAACGTCGAAGCTGGGCGACGCGAACTGCAGGAATCGGTCGCCGGCGCCGAGCCCGAGCCGGTCCACCACGTCCCGGGCGAACGTCACCAGCGAGCGGTGCTCGATGACCGCCCCTTTGGGCCGTCCGGTCGAGCCGGAGGTGTACACCACGTAGGCCGCCGACCCGGGGTCCGGCGCGTCCGGCAAGTCCCCGTCCTGCTCGCCCCCGACCAGGTCGTCGAGGAGCAGGTCGTCGAGGAGCAGGATCTCGTCCGGTGCCGGCACGCCCGCCCCGATCAGCGCCGCCGCCAGCCGGTCCTGGCTGATCAGCACCCGCGCGCCGGCATCGGCGAGCATGAAGCCGATCCGCTCCGGCGGGTAACCGGGGTCGAGCGGCACGTACGCGCCGCCCGCCTTGAGCACGGCCAGAATCGCCACCGGGAGCTGCACCGTGCGATCGACCAGGATGCCGACCCGTGTCTCCGGTCCGACGCCCCGGACCCGCAGCCGGCGGGCCAGATGGTTCGCCTGCCGGTTGAGTTCGGCGTAGCTGGTCGCCGTCCCGTCCCGGAACACCGCCGGGGCGTGCGGCGCGAGGGCGGCCCGGCGCTGGAAGAGCTCCACGAAGCCGGGTTCCGTCCCGCCGCGGATCGCGGCGGCCGGCGGTACGGCCGTGGCCACGGCCAGCTCGACCTCCTCGACCGTCCGGTCCGGGACGGTGACGAGCTGCCGCAGAACCCTGGTGAACTGGTCGGCGAGCAGCGCGACCGTGTCGGTGTCGAACATCTCCGTCATGTGCACCCATTGCAGCCGCACCCGCTCACCGTTCGGATCGGCGTCCAGGGTGAGCGGCGCCGCCGACATGGTGACGTCGATGGGTTCCCGGCTGATCCGCAGCCCGGGCACCTCGAGGCTGCTCTCCGGCGTGCGCACATCGAGCCACATGTGCGACATCGACGTCTGCGACGCCTCCCGGCCGAGGTCCAGTTCGTCGATCAGACGCTCGATCGGCAGGTCCTGATGGTCGTACGCGGTGAGGACGGTTCGCTGCGCCTGTTCCAGCACCTCGAGCAGGGTCTGCTCGTCGGACAGCCGCATGCGCAACGGAAGCGCGCTGATGAAGCAGCCGATCAGCCGCTCCACCTGCACCCGTCCCCGGCCGGAGACGATCTCGCCGATGACCAGGTCGTCCCGGCCGAGGTAGCGGTGCAACAGCACGGCCAGCGCGGCGAGCAGGACTACACCGACCGACGCCTTCTCCCGTTCGGCGAAACGGCGCAGCTCGGCGCTGAAGTCGGCGGGAAGGTCGACCACGTGGGCCGCGCCGGCGAACGTCGGCCGGGACGGGTACGGCCGGTCACTGGGCAGGGTCAGCGGCCCGGGAACGCCCTCCAGCGTCCGGCGCCAGTGCGCGATCTCGGCGGCCATCCGGGCCTCGCCGAAGTCGCGTTGCCAGGTGGCGAAGTCGGCGTACTGGATCTCCATCGGCGGCAGGCCGGGACCGCCGCCGGCGCGGTACGTGGCGTAGAGCGCCGCGAACTCCTCGACCAGGATCCCGACCGAGACCAGGTCGGCCGCGCAGTGGTCGGTAGTGATCAGGACGACGTGCTCGGCTTCGGCCATTCGCAGGACGGTGGTGCGCAGCCGCTGCGGGTGCCGGGAGTCGAACGGCCGGTCCACCTCCGCCCGCCAGCGCTGCAGCACCTCCGCACGCTGCTCGTCCGGACTGCGGCCGGTCAGGTCGACGACCGGCGTCAGCACCGGCGTGAGCGGGTGCACGACCTGCACCCGGGTGCCGTCGTCCCGCAGCTCCACGGTGGACCGCAGCACCTCGTGCCGGTCCATCACCTCGGTCAGCACCCGACCGAACAGCTCCACGTCGAGGACACCCTCGACGCGGAAGGCGCCGGGAATGTTGTTCGCTCCGCGGAACTGCGCGATCGCCCACTCGCGTTCCTGCTGGAACGCGAGCGGCGCGGGTTCGGACGCCGCGCGTGGCTTGATCCGCTCGTCCGGCGTGGGCGCCCGCGCCGCGGTCACCTCGGCCAGTCGTCGTTCGAGCAGTTCCCGCTGCTGGGGAGAGAGTGCCGCGATGCGGCGCTGCAGGTCGGTCATCTGGTCACCACCAATCCGGCGTCTTCACGCAGTACCTGGTCCAGACGCGAGAGCCCGGTGGTCAATTCGGCGGTCGTGGCGCCGAACCCGAGTCGCGCGTGGTTGTGATAGGCGTCGCCGAAGCTGGCGCCGGGAACGAGCAGGACGCGGTGCTGCTCCGCCAGCCGGCGGCAGCTGCGCACCACGTCGGGTTGACCGAGAAGCTCGACGAACGCGGTGACGCCGCCGTCGGGCGGGGTGAAGCGCACCAGGTCGGGCCGGCCGGCCGCCCAGTCGGTGAGCAGGCGCAGGTTGCCGCGGGCGTGCTCGCGCTGCCGGGCCACGATTCGGTCGGCGTGCCGAACGGCCTGCTCGGCGAAGAATTCCAGCACCGGCGAGACGTACAGGGCGATGTAGTCGCGCAGCAACGCCATCCGGGCGAGCAGACTCGGCGGGGCCACGCACCAGCCGACCCGCATCCCGGCCAGGCCGTAGCTCTTGGAGAAGGTGCCCCACGCGATGCACCGGTCGTACCACCGGGTGGGCAACGGCAGCGGCTCGGTGGCGTACGTCAGTTCGCCGAAGGCGTGATCCCACACCAGCCACGCGCCGGCCTCGGCGGCGATGACGACCAGCTCCTTCTGCTGCTCCGGAGTGATCGACACGCCGGTCGGATTGTGCGGGAAGTTCACCACGATCATCCGCGGCCCCGACCGCGCGAGCCGGCGCAGCAGTTCCAGGTCGGCGGCGAAGCCGGCGGCCGCGTCCAGTGGCCAGCGGGTCATCCGGCAGCCGCGCGCCGCCGCGATGTCGTGCAGCTGCTGGTACGCCGGATCGACCACGATGATCTCGTCGCCCGGCTCCAGCGCCAGCTCCATGACCAGGTAGATCGCCTCGCTCGAGCCGTGCGTGACCATCATCCGGTCGACGTCGCCGCCGGTCCACCGGTCGGCCAGGGCGGCGCGCAGCCGAGCGCCGCCGTAGCTCTCGCTGTCATGAAAGATCATCGAATCCAGCTCGGCGAGGTCGAACCCGCACAGGTCGCGGAACTCCGCCATGCTCAGATCCCGTACGCCGCTGCTGCCGATGTCGTAGTCCACCTTGTGGTAGTAGTCGCGCATCCACGCCTCGAGCTTGGCCACCGCAATGTCCACACCGGAGACGCTAGGAGCGCCCGGGTCCGCCGTGATGTCACATGAAGGCGGGACGGTTCGCGGCACGAGGTCAGTCCTGCCCGGCCAGGCCGGCGTGGAGCGTCCGCAGCAGGTCCGGTGGAGCGGCCATGAAGCGGTGATGCGCGCCGGGAAAGCGAACGAACGTGGTGTCGCCGCAGCGAGGCCACCCGGTCATCTGCGCGGGTCGCACTTCCTCGTCCTCGGTCCAGCCGAGCGCCGTGATGGGGCAGGCGAGCCGAGGGGGGTCGGGCACCACGTACCGCCGGCTCATCTCGACGTCGGCGCGCAGCACCCTCAGGTAGATCGCCATCAGCTCCGGGTGCGGCGTGCTGCCCTGCTCCTGGATGACTCGGGCCAGCTCCTCGGCCAGCTCCGCCCGGTCCATGCCGAGCATCCGGCCGACCGGGCCGTCCTGGGGCGCCAGCTGCGACGACACGAACAGGCGGATCGGCACCGGGCCGCCGGCCCGCTCGAGTTGGGCGGTCGCCTCGTACGCGAGCAGCGCCGACCAGCAGTGCCCGAAGAACGCGAACGGCACGTCGAGATAGCCGTCCAGACCCGCGATCATCTGGCGGGCCAGTTCCTCGAACGTCCCCGGCATGGCGTCACCGAAGCGGGCCAGCCTTCCAGGCAACTCGACGGGCACGAACTCGACGGTGTCGAGCTCGGCCGGCCAGTCGCGGAACACGCCGGTGCCGCAGCCGGCGTGTGGGACGCAGAACACCCGGCCGGCCGCCGCCGGCGACGGCTCGTGGTGCAGCCAGACGCTTCCCGGCCGGTTACGCGGCATCGCGCCGCCCGGTCGTCACCCCGCCCGTCTCGGCCAGGCGGATCACCGGCGCCCGGTCCTCGCGGGCCCGTCCCTCGGGGTAGACGATCCCCAGCAGGACTCCGGTCATCATGGTCGTGACCACCGCCATCACGACCATGAGCGAGTACAGCCGGGTGTCGAGCACGCCCAGTTGGAGACCGACCGTCAGGACGATCAGCTCCGTGAGCCCCCGGGTGTTGACCAGGATGGCAAGCACCGCGGAGTGACGTGTCCGCGCCCCGGCCAGCCGCGCGGCGACGAACGCGCCGACACCTTTGCCGCCGATCGCCACCAGCAGAATCAGGGCCAGGTCGCCGATTGCGGCCCTGTTCATGGTGGAGAGATTGACGTTGAGGCCGGCAACGACGAAGAAGACCGGCAGGAGCACGACCGAGCTGATCCGGCCGATCCACGGCAGGGCGCCGCGGCGCAGCGCAGCCACGTCGCCGCGGGGCATGGCGACGCCGAAGAGGAAGGCGCCGAAGATGAGGTGCAGCCCCATCCGGTCGGTTGCCTGGGCCGACAGCCACAGCCCGGCCGGCACGGCGATCAGCACCACGCCCTTGACCAGCGGGCCGGGCAACCGCCCGGCACCCCGGACGGACAGCCGCGCCAACAGCGGCCGGAGCACGAAAAGCAGCAGGGCCGCGTAGGGCACTATGAGCAGGATCTGCCAGGGCGGTGCGCCGGTGCCGGCCAGCATCGTGACCACACCGAGCAGCGACCAGGCGAGCACATCGTCCACGGATGCGCAGGCGAGCGCCAGCCCGCCGACGGGTGTGTGCAGCAGTTTCCGGTCGGTGAGGATGCGCGCCAGCACCGGGAACGCCGTGATCGACATCGCGGTGCCGATGAACAGCACGAACGCGGCTCGCTGATGCGTCGGATGGTGCTCGGCGAGGTGCAGCGCGAGCACGGCTCCGAGTGCGAACGGGAGCAGGATCGCGCTGAGCGACACGCTGGTCGCGACGCCGCCCTGCACGCGCAGCAGATTCAGGTCGAGCTCCAGGCCCACCAGGAACATGAAGACGATGACGCCGAGGTTGGCCAGGACCGTCAAGGGGTGCCGGACCTCGGCCGGGAACAGCGCATGGGTGATCGCGCCGCCGAACAGGGTGGGACCGAGCAGGATGCCGCCGATGATCTCGCCGATCACGGCGGGCTGGCCGAGCCGCCGGGCCAGCCCGCCGAGCAGCCACGCCACCGCCACGATGACCGTGAGGTCGAGGAACAGCACCGCCCCCGAGTGCGACGTCATCGCACGGCCTCCGCCCGCTCCCCGGCTGTGTTGTCCGGCGTGTCGTCCGGCGCCAGGTCTTGGCCACCGTCGCGAGGGATCGCGGTGCCGAGCACGCGGACCCGATCGCCCGCATCCTCGAGGGCGAGGCGGCCGCCGCGCTCGGACAGCTGCACGGCGCTGAGCCGGCCTCGTCCGAGCCGCCGCGCCCAGTAGGGCGTCAGCTTGGCGTGCGCGGTGACGCACACCTGATCCTCGTTGACGCCGAGGGCCGGGAAGAACGTCCGGGACACGAAGTCGGTGTCCGTCCCGCCCCGCGCCGTGACGATGTGGCCGCGGTACGGCTGGCGGGCGAGCGCAGCGAAGTCCGGCCGTACGGCGGCGACCGCGGCAGCCGACTCCACCTCGATGAGGATGTCGTCGCTTGAGGCCGCGCAGGCCACCGGGTCCACGCCGAGGGCGGCGAGCAGTCCGGGCGGCGGGACACACGCGGTGAGCGCGGCCGCCGGCAGATCGATCGCCACCCGCTCGCCGACCGGCTCGGCGTGCAGGACGCCGTTGTCGGACACGAAGGTCAGCCGGTCCCGCCCGGCGTTCGCGAGCTGCCGGAACAGGTGGCGGGCGCTCGCGATCGTCGCGTGTCCGCACAAGTTGATCTCCTTGTACGGCGTGAACCACCGCACCCGGTACCGCCCGGCCCCGGCCGGTACGACGAACGCGGTCGTCGGCAGGCCGATCCGATGCGCCACGACTTGCATCGACTCGGCCGACGGGAACCGCGTTGACTCCACCACCGCGGCCGGATTGCCGGCGAAGCGCTCGTCGGCGAACGTGTCAATGACGTGAAAGCGCATCGGCCGCGCTCTCCTCCCGGGTCGCGAGGCTGCGGAACATCCGGTCGATCGCCGCACCCATTCCCCAGACCTCGCGGTAGGGCGGCCCTTCCGGGCCGGTGTCGATGTCACCCTGCCGCGCGTACGCGGCGGCGGTCCATCGTGGAGTCGACGGGTACCGGTGGTGGTAGTCGTGGTTGGGCAGGTCGCCCACCACGACGAGAAGCCGGGACGGGACGTGGTAGAAGACGGTGAGCGCGACCCACCGGAGCCAGGCCGCAGGCCGTGCCAAGAGCGGCAGATCGCGGGCCGGCACAGGCGATCCGCAGTACCGGGCCGAGGTGTTGGCCGCGGTGTAGAAGCGATGGCCGAACTCGGGGTTGCGCGGCGCCAGCCACTCGTGTTCGCCGAGCCGGTCGAGCAGCGCGCTGAGCTGAGCGAAGAGGATGACCGGCAGCACGAAGGCGAGCACCAGCACGAGCACCCCGTGCGGCAGCCAGAACGGCGTGGACAGCCACCACCCGAGCCACACCGCGAACCCGGCGAGGCGAAGCCCGCGGGCCTTGAGATTGCTGCCGACCCGGCCCGCGAAACCGTTGGCGTAGAAGACCGGCGACAGGAACACGACCCAGGCGCGCCGCCACAGCGCGGCTCGGCCCAGCCCGGGCCGGAAGCCGAGGTCGATCAGGAACTGCACCGGCGGGTCGGCCTCGGTCGCGAAGATTTCCCGCCGGTGGTGGTTGTCGAAGTGCTCCTCCTTGAAGTCCCGGAAGGTGTGGAAGACGGACAGCACCGTCACCGCCTCACCCCAGAACTGGTCCCGGCCGGCATCGCCCGAGAACCGTCGGTGCAGCGCCTGGTGGGCGATGACGAGCACCATCAGCCGTTCGCCGTTGACCGTGACCACCCAGCCGGCGAGCAGGGCGAGGTACCACAGCGGGAACATCAGCGCGACGGCCAGGGTGGACACGGTCAGCCCGGCGAAGAAGGCGGCCAGCGTCAACGTCAGGTAGGACGCCCAGGTGTGCCGGATCAGTGGCCGCTGGCCGGGCAGCGCCTTGCCGGTCTGCCAGGTCCAGAAGTGCTGGGTCCAGGCGGGAAACCGGAGATAGGTGGCCCGTACGTCGTCCACGGCTCACCTCGCCCGCGTGGTGTTCCCGACGCCGGTCTCCGCCGCGAGACGGTCGAAGAAGGTCGTCCAGAGTCCCCACATCTCGTCCGCCGCCCGTATGACCAGGTCCTGCTCCGCGTCGCTGAAGTCGGCGAGCAGGGCGTGGTTGGCCTCCTCGACGTGGTCGGGTTCCTGCTCCACGTGAATGCTGACCCACTCGTTGTCGGTGATCCCGGTGGTCCGCTCGATCACCTTGCCGATGCTCGAGACCATCAGCAGATCGGTGGTCTCGGTGGCGAAGATGAACCCGAGCGCGCTCTCCCGGTTCTCCGACGCCCGCCGATACCCCTCGACGAGCGCCGCGGTCTCCGGGTACGGCTCGGTGCCGGTGACCCGGCCGCGGTCGAACCCGCACTTCTCCATCGAATCGCCGTAGATGACCTCGTGGGCCAGGGACACCTCGCCGCCGCCCGCCTCCTGGTTGAGGATCCGGGTGATCGCGCTCTTGGAGGCGATGTCCGGCAGGGTCGCGACGCAGCGGGCGAGGAAGGTCGGGAAGTAGTGCAGCGGATGCCACCACTGCTCGATCAGCACGGTGGCCTGATCTTTGGACAGCTCAGCGGTGTTCACGGCGGCGAAGAACGGGTGGTCCCGGAAATTCTGGTAAACCGGACTCGCGGCCAGCCGGGCGCCGAAGGACAGCGTTGCGGTCATGCTCGTCACTCCTTACTTCCGGATCGGTGCAGGGTGTAGTACCGCAGCAGCTCGAGGGTGTGCGGCAGGACGGCCGGGTCGTGGCAGGCGCGGGCCAGCTCGGTGATCGTGTCCCAGGCGAAGTCCTCGCCACCGTCCCACCGGAAGTGCGTCTTGATGACGATGCTGAAGACCTCGCGGAAGTTGTCCATGGTCAGCAGGTCGCCGAGGCGCCGAAGCGCGGCGCGGGCCTCGTCCGGCAACGGGGGGCGGTCCACCCGACGGTCGGCCGGGATGCCGTCGGCGGCGTCCGGGTGCTCGGCGGTGACCAGCGAGCCGGTGCCGTCCCGGTCGGCGAAGTCGAAGATGAGGTGGATGCGCGGCGCCGGCGAGAGCGACGCCACCGAGTGGATGCGAGCCGCGTCGAAATACCAGACCTCACCGGCCCGCATCCGATACACGACGTTGTCCTCGCTGAAGAAGCAGTTCTCGTGAGTGACCAGCGGGATGTGCAGCCGATGCGCCGACCGCGCCTCCTCGGGCAGGTCGGTCAGCTCGAGGAAGTCCCGGTGCGGAACGATCACACTGTCCGAGAAGACGGCCAGCCGGACGAACTGCAGCCGGCTCACGTCCACCGTGTTCGCGATGAGCTCCCGCACGTACGGGAGCCGCTCGCCGTACTCGGTGAAGGTGGGCCGCTGGTCGTAGGCGTAGTTGGTGAGGACTCCGGTGCCGCTGTCCCCGCCGGTGGACCAGAGCATGGCGCTCTTCCAGGGGCCGCCGATGAGGTAGTCGCTGTACGCCTCGGAGTACTGGAACGACGTGCTCTGCTCGAGGTCTTTCCGCAGCCGCGCCTCGTCGATCGGGATCGTGGTCACGTACTGGGTCCGCATCGGATCACTCCCCTTCCAGGGTGACGAACGGTTCGCCCCACGCGTTCTCCCGCACCACCCGGTTCAGTCCGTACCGGTCCTGGCCGGCGACCAGCACGTTGCCGTGCCGGTCGAGCGGGAAGTGGTGGCCGAACTCGTCGAACTCGGTCATCCCGCCGTAGACACGGACGTGGGGGGGCACCACCCGGATGGCGAAGCCCATGCGTTGCCGCCGGCTGGTGTTGGGGTTCGAGCCGTGGATGCAGCGTGCGGTGAAGATGAAGAACTGCCCGGCCCGCATCTCCAGGTGGCGGACGCTCTCCTGGTCCGGGTTCCAGTCCTTGTCGATCTTGATGTCGTCGTAGTTGTAACCGAAGAACGAGTTGTCGCGCGCCGCCGCGTTCCACTTCATCGGCGCGTGTTCGTCGTAGCGCCACCGGCGGTGGCTGCCCGGGATCACCTTCATACAGGCGTTCTCCCGAGCTGATTCGGTGAAGGCGACCCAGCAGGTCAGCTCCATCGGGTTACCCGGCGAGTGCTCGGTGGCCTCGAGCATGCCCGTACTGGTTTCGCCGATGGCGTAGGTCTCGACCTGATGCCAGCCGGTGCCGGAGTCCCCGGGGTTCTTCGGGAAGAACTCGGTACGCCAGCAGAGCACGTCCGGCCCGATCAGCGCCTGCATCCGGCGGACGATCGCCGGCTCGCTGATCAGCTTGCTCAGCCCCGAGATGTCCAGGTGCCGGTCGTAGTTGACGGGGTTGTCGTAGGCCTTGCGTGCGCTGCTCGCCGGGTCCAGCAGTGCCTTGCGCTGCACCTTCCACCAGGCGTTCATCTCCTCCGGTTCCCAAAGGGTGAACGGCCCGATGTAACCCTGCTCGGCGAACGTCTTCCGCTCTTGTTCAAGATCCACCAGTCACACTCCTTGCGGTGCCGACGCGCTCCACGGCGGCGTCGAGCTCCGCTGCCGCCTCGGTGACGTGCTCTCCTCGGATGAACGTCCAGTGGTCGCCGGCGATCGGGATGACCGTCAGCGGCCCGGTGCACAGCTCGCGCATCGCCGCGAGCGACTCAGCCCGGCGGGCCGGCTCGGCGCCGGTCGGCTGGAACAGATTGACCGGTCCCGCGTACGACCGCGGCCGGTACCGCATCGCCGCGCTCATGCAGGCGCGGGCGGTGTCCAGGACAGTGCGCAGATATCCGCTGGAAGCGCCGGCCGTGAGCGGCGCGCCCATCAGCTGGAGCCAGGTGTCGCTCGACGTCAGCTCGGCCAGGTCGGCGCCGGTCGTGGCCGGGTCGTCCAGCCGGGCCGCCACGGCGTCCAGCAGCCCCAGAAACGGGGTTCGCGCCATCGGCAGGCCGGTGAGCGGGTCGATGACCGGGTTGGCGTCGAACAGCCCGAGGAAGTCCACGGCGGCGCCGGTGGCGGTCAGCTGCTGCGCCATCTCGTACGCCAGCACGCCGCCGAATGACCAGCCGGCCAGCCGGTACGGCCCGTCCGGTTCGATGGTGCGCAACTGCTCGACGTGGATTCGGGCGATCTCGTCGAGCGTGCTCCCGTCCGCGGGCGGCGCACCGCTCCAGCCGATGCCGACCAGGCGTACCGGCGCGGTCGAGGCGCGCGCCAGCTCACGGTAACCGAGCAGCTCGCCGCCGAGAGGGTGCGCGAAGTACAGGCTACGGTTGGACGGACCCGGGCGCAGCGTGACGATCTGCGAGGAGCGAGGCCGGCCGGTGGGTGCCGGAGCGGCCGCGGCCAGCGCGCCGGCCAGCTCGTCGACCGTGCCGTACTCGAGCAGCAGGGACAGCTCGATCGGCCGGCCCAGGGCCTGTCCCAGCTCGGTGACCACCCAGGTGGCGAGCAACGAGTCGCCGCCCACCTCGAAGAAGTCGTCGTCGCCGGTGAACTCGTCGTGGCCGAGCACCCGGGCCCAGATGGCGGTGATGACCTCGGCGAACGCCCGCTCGCCCGACACCTGCTCGTCCGGCGCCGCGGGGAGCTCGAGCTCGGCCAGCGCGCGCCCGTCCACCTTCCCGGTCGCCGTCCGCGGCATCGTCGCGACCGTGACATACCGGGAGGGGACCATGTAGGCGGGAAGCAAACCACGCCCGTGCTCGATGATCTCCCGCGGCGAGAGACTCCCGTTGGTCTGCAGATACCCGACGAGCACCCGCACGCCGTCGGCGACCTCGCGCAACCCGACCGCGACGGCGTCGACCCGCGGATGGCTCAGCAGCGCGTTCTCCACCTCGGCCGGCTCCACCCGGAACCCGCGCACCTTCAGCTGGTCGTCGGCCCGCCCGACGAAGTCGTAGCCGCCGTCGCCGCTCGCGCGAACGAGGTCGCCGGTGCGGTACATCCGCTCGCCGGACCCGAACGGGCCGGCTACGAACCGTTCCGCGGTCCGGGCCCGGTCGCGCCAGTACCCGCGGGCCAAGCCGCTGCCACCCACATACAGCTCGCCGACGGTGCCCTCGGGCACCACTCGCAGCCCCTCGTCGAGCACCCAGCAGGTGACGCCGTCCACCGGCCCGCCGATCGCCGGCACCGCCGGCCACTGCGTCGCGTCCGACGGCAACGTCAGGCTCGTGACGAGATGAGCCTCGGTCGGCCCGTAGTGGTTGTCCAGCCGGCAGTGCGGCATCGCTGCGAACAGATCCCGGATCGCAGGCGTGACGATGAGCCGCTCGCCGGCCGTGACCACGTGGTCGAGGCAGGACGGCACGACCCTCAGGCGGGCGGCCGTCACAGCCATCAACTGCAAGGCCACGTACGGCAGGAAAAGCCGCTGGACGCGCCGGTCGACGATCGTGGCGAGCAGTGCGGCCGGGTCACGGCGCACCTCCTCGGACGCCATGACCAGGCACCCACCGCCGGCCAGCGTGGAGAGCACCTCCTGGAACGTCACGTCGAACGAGGTCGCGGTGAACTGGAGTGTGCGCAGGCCGGGCGCGCCGCTCGCGAGCTGCCAGCCGATCAGCCGGGACAGCCCGCGGTGGGTCATCGCCACGCCCTTGGGCGCACCGGTCGAGCCGGAGGTGTGCAGCACGTACGCCAGCGCGTCCGGATCGGGCGACGCCGCGGTGAACGGCTCCGCGGCCGGCGACGCGACCGGGTCCAGCACGACCGTGCCGGCCGGCAGCCGGGACGCGTTCGCCCGGTCGGCGACGGCCACCTCCGCGCCGAGGTTGTCGGTCATCGCGGCGATCCGCCGGTCCGGCGCGGTGACGTCGAGCGGGGCGTACGCGGCGCCGACGGCCAGCACGGCCAGCATGGTGACCACCGTGTCGGCGGAGCGGTCGAGCAGCACCGCGACCGGCCGCTCGGGCCCGGCACCGGCGGCACGCAGCCGCTGCGCCAGCGCGTCCACGCGCTCGATCAAGCCGGCGTACGTCAGCGACTGTTCGACGCCGTCGACCAGCGCCTTCCGCTCGCCGTCCGAGCGGGCCCACACGCGCACCAGATCCGGCACGAACGGACCGGCCGGCTCGGCGATCACCGGCCGTGCCACGGTTCCTCGGTCGCTCATCGCCGACGCCCATACATCCGTTGCACTTCCAGCCCGCCTTCCGATCGCGAGTCGCTGGGACGGCATCCGCCACTCGTGAACCGACGCTAGAGGCAGCGAGGGACCGCTCTGGAGTCCCGGAAACGGGCGACGGCGGGCCCCGGCCCACCGTGTCTGTCAGGTGAATCCGGGACTCCGGTGTGGCCGAAAACCTCGTTCTACTGGGACTCGACTCAGATCCGGGCCCTGGGAGCATCCGTGACCAGCAATCTCCATTCGTTCGACCGGCCCGTCGCGATCACCGGCCCGCAGCCGCCCGCGGCGGACGGGAACGGCACGTCGGCGCCGGCCGAATGCGTCGGCCCGATCGCCATCCGGCCCGACCTGACGCAGGCGGTACGGGCGCTGTCGGCGGCCACCGGCGCCGATGACTTCGTCCTGCTCACCGTGTGCGCCACGGTGCTGGCGCGGCGGCTGTCCGGCCCCTCACGGCCGCTGCGGGCGCGGGTGATACAGGGTGCCCAGGAAGCCGTCACGCCGCCCTCGGGTACGCCGGTCCGGCTCTCCGACACCTTCCGCGCGGCTCTGCGTCGCTCGACCGGGCTGCGGGTCGCCACCGTGCCCGACAGCGCGGAGCCGGTCGACCTGACCATCCTGGTGTCGGCGGACGGGCGGCGCCTCTACGTGGAGACCATGACCAGCTCGGCCGACGTGCCGTTCGCGCACTGCTGCGGCCGGACGTTCGTGCGGCTGCTCACCGGCCTGGTCGGCGATCCCGACGCGCCGATGGACGAGCGGCCGCTGATCGACGACGCCGAGCGCGACCGGATCCTGCACGGCCTCAACCCGTACCGCGCTCCCGAGGTGGGGCACCGCACGATGGCGGAGCCATTCGAGGAGCAGGCCGGGCGCACGCCGGACGCGGTGGCCCTGCTGGACGAGCACGGCGGTACGCTGACCTACCGCGAGCTGAACGAGCGCGCGAACCGGCTGGCGCACTTCCTCATCCGGCGAGGCGCGGGACCCGGCACCCGGATCGGCGTCCATCTGCACCGCGGCATCGCTCAGATCGTCGCGCTCTACGCCGCGGTGAAGGCCGGCGCCGCGTACGTGCCGCTCGACACCGAACTGCCGGATAACCGCCTCGAGTTCATCCTGGGGGACGCCGCGCCAGGCCTCGTACTCACCGACCCGGCGGGCCGCGATCGCCTCCCGGACGGCGTCCAGGTGGTGGACGTGGAGTCCGATTCCCCGGGCTGGGCGGCCTGCCCGGCGACGAATCCGGACCCGGGCCGGACGGGGCCCGGCCTCCTCCACATCCTCTACACCTCCGGAACCACGGGCCGGCCGAAGGGTGTCGCCTACCCGACCACCGGCGCCCTGGCGCACCTGTCCTGGATGCAGGGCCGCTATCCGTACGGCCCCGGCGACGCCGCGGTGTTCAAGACCTCGCCCGGCTTCGACGTCTCGATCTGGGAGATCTTCTGGCCGCTGTACCAGGGCGCCTGCCTCGTGATCTGCGACTCCGGTCGCCACCGCGACCCCCGGCATCTGGCCCGACTGGTCGAGGACCATCCGGTGTCGACGGTGTTCCTGCCGCCGACCGTGCTGACGCCCTTCCTCACCAAGGTTTCCGCGGGGCGGGCCGGCCGGCTGCGCCGGGTGCTGTGCGGCGGCGAACCGATCACCGCTCGGGTACGCGACACCTTCCACGCGACGCTGCCCGCGGTGACGCTGGTGAACTGCTACGGGCCGACCGAGGCCGGCAACGTCACCGACATGCCCTTACCGGTCGAACCGGGCGTGCCGGTGGTGCCGTTGGGCCGGCCGGCGGCCAACTTCCGGATCGTGCTGCTGGACGACCACCTCGGCCTGGTGCCGGCCGGGATGCCCGGCGAGGCGTACATCGGGGGCGAAGTCGGTCTCGCGTACGCGTACTGGCGTGCACCGGGACGTACGGCGGAGCGTTTTGTCGCCGACCCGTACGGGCCGCCCGGCTCACGCCTGTACCGCACCGGCGACCTGTGCCGCTACCGGGACGACGGCGTGCTGGAGCACCTCGGCCGGATCGACCGGCAGATCAAGATCCGTGGGTTGCGGATCGAACCCGGCGAGATCGAGTCGGTGCTCGTGGCGCACCCCGCGGTCGGCGACTGCGCGGTCATCGCCCACGGTGACCCGGCGCGCCTGATCGCCTTCGTGGTCTCGGCCAGCCGGTCGGCCGTCCACGACCTGGACGCGGTGGCCATCGGCGAGCACGCGGCGGCCATTCTTCCCCGGCACATGCAACCGGAGCGGATCGTGCCGGTTCTGCGCATCCCGGCGACCGTGAACGGCAAGATCGACCAGGCCGCGCTGATCGCTCTCTGGCAGGGACTGATCGACAGCGAACGGGAGATCGTGCCGCCGGCCGACGAACTGGAGGCGGCCTTGGTCGCCCTCTACCGCCGGGTGCTGGACACCGACCAGGTCAGCGTGCTGGACACCTTCACCGAGCTGGGCGGCCACTCCCTGCTTGCCTTCACGCTGCTCGAGCAGTGCCAGGTGGAGCTCTCCGCGCAACCCGACGTGGCCGAGCTGATCACCGGCACGGTCCGGGACGTCGCCGCGTCGATACGCGCCGGGCGGCGCGCCACCGGGGACGGCGGTGCCTACAGCGCCAGCCAGAGGTAGCCGTCGGCCTCCACGACCTCGACCACCCGCGCGGCCGGCGCGTGCCGGAAGTTCACACAACGGCCGTCCGCGCCGAACCGGTAACCGTGCAGTGGACACTCCACAGTGTCACGGACGATCCGCGCACCGGCCATCAGGAAGGCACGGTGCGGGCACCGCGCGTCGATGGCCACCGCCGTGCCGCGCCGGGTACGCCAGAGCAGCACCGGGAAGGTCTGCCCGTCGCGGGTCACCCGCCGCAGCAGAGTGCCGCGACTCAGCTCCGCGCTGCGGGCGGCGCGGACCCAGGCCGCGGCTTCCTGCGCGCCGCCGGCTTCAGCCGTCATGTCGCCGAAGCTAACGGCCGCACCGGCCGGCGTCGTGTCGGTGGAACCCGGGACAGCACGGGTTATTGACCGGCCCGGACCGGTCTCGTTGACTGAGAATTCCGACTGGCTCGCCTCCAAGGAGCATTCGTGATCGGCACCCAGCACTCCACGGAAGGCCGGGCCGGCGTCGTCACGGTGCCGGAGCTGATCCGGGACCAGGCGCGGCGGTCACCGGACTCGGTGGCGGTCGAGTCGGCCGGCCACCGCCTCACCTACGCGCAGTTGATCGCCGAGGCCACCGCGGTGGCCGCGCACCTCGGACGCCTCGGGATCGGATCGGGCGACGTGGCCGCCGTGGCGGTGCCCCGCGGCGTCGACCTGGTGCCCGCCCTGCTCGGCATCCAACTCGCCGGCGCCGCGTACCTGCCGCTGGACCCGGAGCACCCGGCCGACCGGCTGAACTACATTCTCGCCGACTCCAGGGCCCGGGTGCTGGTGACCGCCGGCGCCGCGGGATCCGGTGAGCTGCGTGCGGCCGTCCGCGTGCACCTCGACGACATCGCGGTCACACCCGAGGAAACGCCTGAGCCGCCGGACGCCGATGCTGTCGCGTACGTCATCTACACGTCCGGCTCGACCGGGCGGCCCAAGGGCGTCGCGGTGTCGCACCGCGCGTTCGCCAACTTCATCGAGTCCATGCGGGAGCGTCCCGGCCTGCCGGACGGCGTGGTCCTGCCGGCGGTGACCACGGTGTCCTTCGACATCGCCGGCCTGGAGCTGTTTCTCCCGCTGACCGTGGGTGGCCGGGTGGTCGTCGCCCGGCCACCCGAGGCCGCCGATCCCCGGCAGCTGGCGGCTCTGCTGACCAGCACCGGCGCACGGGTCATGCAGGCGACGCCGATCACCTGGCGGCTGCTGCTGGAGACCGGCTGGGCTCCGCCGACCGGCTTCACGGTGCTGTGCGGCGGCGAGCGGCTGCCGGCCGACTTGGCCGAGCGGCTGCTGGGCGACGGGGTGCTGCTCTGGGACCTGTACGGGCCGACCGAGACGACGGTCTGGTCCTCGGTCACCCGGTACGAGCGCGGCCTTCCCGCGCAATTCCATCCCGTCCGTCAGACCACGCTGCACCTGCTCGACGATCGCCTGCGGCCGGTGCCGCCGGGCACGGTCGGCGAGCTCTACATCGGCGGCGCCGGGCTCGCCGCCGGATATCTGCGGCGCCCGGCGCTGACCGCCGCCCGGTTCGTCGCCGACCCGCGGGGAGCGACCCCGGGGACGCGCCTCTACCGCACCGGTGACCTCGCCCGTCGCCATCCCGGCGGCCGCGTCGAGATCCTCGGCCGGGTCGACGACCAGATCAAGGTGCGCGGCTTCCGGATCGAGCCGGGCGAGGTGGAGCACCTGCTGGCGACGCACCCCGGCGTGGCCGAGGCGGCGGTGCGCACCTTCGGCGACACCGACGAGGCGACCCGGCTGGTCGGATACGTCCGGCCGGCCGATCCAGCCGACCCGCCCGATGCGCGGCAGCTCCGGCTGCACCTGGCCCGCTCGGCGCCGGCGTACATGATTCCGGCTCAGTTCGTCGTCCTGCCCGACTTCCCCCGGACCCCGAACGGCAAGCTCGACCGTGCCGCGTTGCCCGCGCCGGCCGGTGAGCCCGCCGTCGACGTTTCCGAGCCACCGGCCGCCAGCACCACCGAGGAGCGAATCGCGAAAATCCTGGCCGAGGTGCTCGGCCGGCCGTCGGTCGGGGTCCACGAGGACTTCTTCGCGCTCGGCGGCGACTCACTGCTGGCCGTGCAGATCGTGCTGCGCCTGAACGAGGAGCTGCAGACTGAGATACCGATCAACGCGCTCTTCGCCGCGCGTACCGTCTACGGTCTCGCCGCGGTGCTCGACGGCGACAGTGCGCCGGCGCCGCAGCCCCTCGCCGGGGCCCGGGTGGCGCGGTTGTCCGCCGCCCAGTGGCGGGTGTGGCTGCACCAGCAGTCGGCGCCGGCCAGCACTGCGGACAACGCCCCCCTCGTCGTCCACCTGCCCGGCCCGCTCAACCGCGCGGCCGCGGAGTCGGCGCTCGCCGGGCTGCTCGAGCGGCAAGCCATCCTGCGGACGCGCTACCGGCCGGACGCCTCCGGGTCGCCCACACCGGTCGTGCCGGCCGCCGAGGCGGTGTCGCTCACGGTCGAGGACGGCGATCCGGGCGCAGCGCTGGCGGCGGAGCTGGGCCGGCCCTTCGACCTCGCTGAGGAGCCGCCCGTACGCGTACGCCTGTTCCGCCACGCCGGCGACGGCGGTGGCCGGCTGCTGATGGTGATACACCGGATCGCGGCCGACGACCGTTCTCTCGAGCTGATCGAGAGACAGCTGCGGGCCGCCTACCGGGGACGTGTCGTCCCGGCCCCGCCGCTCGGTTACGGCGACTACGCCGAATGGCAGCGGGAGCTGTCGGCGAGCCCGGCGGCCCAGCGGCACCTGGACTTCTGGCGCACCGCGCTGGCCGGCCTGCACCGGCCCGAGCTGCCCACCGACCGGCCTCGACCGGCCGCTCGTGACTGGCAGGCCGGCACCGTCCATTTCGGCCTACCGGCCGATGTCGTGCGCCGGCTGCGCGGTCTGGCCGCCGAGCACGACACCGACCTGTTCGCGGTGCTGCTGACCGGGTTCGCCGCGGTCGTCGGTCGGTCGACGTCCGGCACCGAGTTGACGGTCGGGGTGCCCGCCGCCGCGCGGGACCGGCCCGAGCTTGAGATCCTGGTCGGCATGATCGAGGAGACCGCGGTGATCCGAGTAACACTCGGTGACCCTCCGGTCCTGGGCGAGCTGGCGCGCCGGGTCGGCGAGGCCGTACGCGCCGCGGCGGAACACGCCGTGTTGCCGTTCGAGGACATCGTCGGAGCGGTCGGCGAAAGCGGCGAGGCGGCGACCGCGCCGGGCCGCAATCCCCTGTTCGACGTCTTCTTCGCGCTTCAGCCCGCACCCGCCGGCGCAGTGGATCAGCCGCTTCCCGACGCTTCACACACCAAAATGGACCTGCGGTGCCTTCTCCGCAAGCGGCCGGACGACGGCCTCGACGGCCGGATCGTCTACGCCACGCAGCTGTTCGACCAGGCCACGATCGCCGGTCTCGCCGAGCGGTACGCCGGGGTGCTCGCGCGGGCGTGAGGCGGGCTGCTCAGCCCTGTCCCCCGAAGCGGGGAGACGCCGGCCGGCCCGCGAGGCGAGATGATTCCGACATGACTGTCCGCCCGCCCACCGTCCGGGTCCCGCTGTCCGACCGCACGGACCCGATTCCGGACATCGACCTCGCCGATCCCGATCCGGTGCGTACGCCGGACCCCGATCATGTCCTGGCCGACCTGCGCCGCGACCACGCCGTCTTCTGGCACGGTCCGAAGAGCCGGCCGGGATTCTGGGCGGTTGTCCGGTACGCCGAAACCGTGCGGGTGTATCGGGACGCGGCCACCTTCTCCGCCACGCACGGCATGACCCTAGACAGCCTCCGGCCGGACCGGGACCCGGCCAGCGGGATGATGGTCGAGGTCACCGACCCGCCCGAGCACCGGCGGCTGCGGCGCAGCGTCAGTGCCTTCTTCGCCGACGGCGTCGTTGCCGACCTGGCGCCGGTGATCGACGCGTACGTGCGGAAGCTGCTCACCGCCGTCCGCGACCGCGGCGGCGAGGTGGACTTCGTCGAGGCCATCGCCGCTCGGGTGCCGACCCACGCAGCCGGACTGCTCCTCGGCCTGCCGGCCGACGACCTCGAGTGGATCACCGCCCGGACGTCGCGGGTCTTCCTGTCCGCATCGGCGGACGGCGCCGGAAACGCCCGCGCCGAGGCGGAGCAGGCGAACGGCGAGCTGCTTGGATACTTCGCGAAGTGGCTGCGTACCCGCCGGCCCGGATCGGAAGCGGACGGGCTCGTCCAGCGGCTGGCCGCGGGCACCGGCAACCGGGAGAGCCTCACCACCGGAGAGGCCGTACTGAACGCCCTCAACCTGGCCATCGGCGGCACCACCACGACGCGCAGCCTGCTGACCAACCTCCTACACGCGCTGCTGCAGTTCCCGGATGCCTTCCAGGCCCTGCGGGCCGACCCGGCGGCGGGGCCCACGGCGGTCGAGGAGGCCGTGCGGTGGGCCAATCCGGTACGCCACCTGGCCCGGGTGGCCACCCGGGACGCCGAGCTCGGCGGCTGCCGCATCCGGGCCGGCGATCCGGTCGTGGTCTGGCCCCGCTCGGCCAACCGCGACGAGGCCGTGTTCGCCGATCCCGCGGTCTTCGATATCCACCGGCACCCGAACCCGCACATCGGCTTCGCGGCCGGCCCGCACAGCTGCCCGGGCACCGGACTCGGCCGCGCTCAGCTCCGTGCGGTCCTCAGACACGTGCTGGATCTCTTCACCGGGTGCGAGCCGGCCGGGCCGGCCGAACTGATGCGATCGAACTTCCTGCACGGCTACGCCCACCTGCCGGTACGGCTGACCGCGGCGTGAACCCTCCTTTTTCGGTGACAACCGCCGGCGCCGAACGGTCCTTAGGGTGCGGATATGGCTCGTAGCTCTCGATCCGACCGTACGACCTCCGACGCCGCCGACGGGCACCTCGCGCGGTCGCTGCCGCCCCGCACGCCGTACGAGGACGCGGTCGTCGGCATCCTCGGCGACGTCCTCGGGCACACCGACGTGGACGTGGAAGACCGCCTGTTGGCCCTCGGCGACGTGTCCCAGGCGCCACGGATCGTCGCGCAGATCCGCAAGACCATGGGCGTGGACGTCCCGGTCGCCGACTACGTCGAATCCGGGACCGTCGCCGGGCTCGCGGCCGCGGTCGCCGCCAAGTCGTTCGCGGCCCGCGCCACCACCCGGCCGCGGGCGCTCGAGCCGCGACCGCCGGACGCCCGCCCGGTGCTCTCCTTCGACCAGCAGCGGCTGTGGATGGAGAACCAGCTTCTGCCCGGGGTGATCTACAACGTGCACGGGCGGCGGCGGATCCTCGGCCCGCTCGACGTGGCGGTGGTCGAAGCCAGCGTCCGGGCGATCATCGGCCGGCACGAGACGCTGCGTACCCGGTTCCCAGCCGGGGACGGCGAGCCGGTTCAGGTCGTGGACCCGCCCGGCGACCAGTGGCGGATCCGGATCGAGGATCTCGGGGGCCTGCGCGCGGAGGGCGGCGACGAGCTCGTCGAGCGGGCGGCCCGGCGGCTGCTTGACGAGGAGCTGACCACGCCGTTCGACCTCGCGACCGGACCGCTGATCCGGTGCCTGCTGGTGCGGCTCGGCGACACGGAACACCTCCTCGGCGTCACCATGCATCACATCGTCTCGGACGCCTGGTCCATCGGCTTGTTCGTCCGGGAGCTGACCGCCCTGTACGAGGCCGGCGGCGACCCGGAGCGGGCCGGTCTGCGGCCGTTGCCGGTGCAGTACCGCGACTACGGCGTGTGGCAGCGCGGCTGGCTCACCGGCGACGCGTTGGAATACCAGGTCGGCCACTGGCGCCGGCAGCTGCGGGATGCCCCGCGCTTCCTCGCGATGCCGACCGTGCAGCGGCGCACCAACGCCCTGCGGGCCGAGGCCGGCCAGGTGCTGGACGCGCTGTCCCGGGAGGAGACCGCGGCGCTGCACGAACTGTGCCGCACCCACGGAGTCACCTCGTTCATGGTGCTCTACGCGGTGCTCACCACCATTTTCAGCCGCTGGGCCGGGCAGAGCGACATCGTCGTCGGGGTGCCCGTCGCGGGCCGGAACACGAGCCTGACCGACCGGCTGATCGGGTTCTTCATCAACATGCTGCCGCTGCGCGTCGACCTCTCGGACCACCCGTCGTTCGGCACCCTGCTGGAGCGGGTACGCCGGATCGCCCTGGACGGCTACGCACACGCCGAGGCGCCGATGGACGAGCTGGTCCGCGATCTCGGCGTCGCCCGCGACCCCCGCCGCACGCCGCTGTTCGAGGTCGTGCTGAACGTGGTCGCGAGCCCGGAGGCCGAGGAGGTCACCAGCCTGGCCATCGAGCCGATGGAGACGCCGTCGCTGTTCAGCCGGTACGACCTGACGCTGACCGCCCAGGAGTCCGCCGGCGTGCTGCGGTTCAAACTCGACTTTCCGGCCGACCGCTGCGACGAGCCGACCGGGCGAGCGCTGCTGCGACAGCTGCGTACGCTGCTCGCCGCGGGTGCCGCCGACCCCGCCGTGCGACTGTTCGACCAGCCGGCCGAAATACCGGTCGGCGACCCGGTCACCGAGGCCCCGGCCGACCCGCCCGCGCCGCATCTCGTGGTTGCCCGGCACGCCGGCGAGCCCGACCTGACCGCCGTGGTCGACGGCGGCGGCCGATGGAGCTACCGGTGGCTGGCCCTGGCCACCGACCGGGTCGCCGAGGCGCTGGCAGCGCGGGGCGTCACGGCCGCGGATCGCGTCGGCGTGGTGCGGCGGCCGACCGCCGGGTTCCTCGCGATCCTCACCGGCGCGGCGAAGGCCGGTGTGACCGCCACCGTGATCGAGACCGACGATCCCGCGCTGACCGGGCCGCTCGGTCTGACGACCGTGCTCGACGCCGCTCCGGCGGACGCGCCGGCCGCCGGCACGATCGACGTGAGCGCCATCCTGCCGGCCGACCCGGCGCCCCGCGAGCGGACCACGGCCGGCTCCGACCGGTTCGTGGTGCTCTCCGCCCGGCCCGGCCTGCTGATGTCAGCGATGTGCAGCGCCTTCGCAGCCGGCGCGACCATGGTGATCCCGGAGTGCTCGTTCGCCGGCGACGGGACTGCCGTGGTCACCTGGCTGCGCGAGAAGGCGGTGAGCGTCGCCTATCTCGATCCACCGATCCTGCGGGCGCTGTCCGCCCGGTCGCCGGTTCCCGACCTGCCGGCGTTGTCCCGCGTGATCGTCGACAACGCGGGCGACCTGTTGCCGCACGACGTCGCGGCGGTTCGCGAGATGTCACCCGAGTGCCGCTGCGTCGCCGTCTACCGCGTCTCGCCGGACGGACGACCGGCCGCCAGCTACGACGTCCCGCCGGAGCTGGACGCCGCAACCTCGCCGCTGCGGGTCCCGCTCGGCACGCCGGCACCTGGATCGGCCCTGACGGTGCGACGCCCGTCCGGTCAGGCGGCCGCGATTGGCGAGCTCGCCGAGATCTGGTACGACGGCGAGCGCACCGGCGACCTCGGGCGGCGATGGCCCGGCGGCCGCCTGGAGTACGCGTACGCGGGCGGTGCTGTCGACCCGATGGACACCGTCTCGGCCCTGCGCGACGTGCCCGGCGTACGCGACGCGGTGGTCATCGAGCGGGCCGGCAACGACGGGACCCCGATGCGGATCGGGTATGTGGCCGCGCCCGACCAGAAGCCGAGCACGATGATGGTGCACGGCCACCTCAAGGCGCGCCTGCCCGACTACCTCGTGCCGGACCACCTGTTCGTGCTGGACGCGCTGCCGCGCACGCCGTGGGGCGCCTACGACCTGCGCGCCCTGCCACTACCGGCCGGTGACGAGGCCGCCGAGGACGGCTACGCGGCGCCGCGGACGCCGGTGGAGCGTCAGCTCACGGCGATGCTCGAGGAGCTGCTCGGCATCGAGCGGGTCGGCGTCTACGACAGCTTCTTCGAGCTCGGCGGCTTCTCCATGCTGGCAACCCGGCTGATCACCCGGGTCCGGGACGCCTTCGGCGTCCAGCTCGCCGTACGGGATGTCTTCGAGTCGCCGACCGTCGACGAATTGGCCCGGCTTGTCGTACGGGCTCAGGCCGACCTCTCCGGCCCGGACTTCGAGGCGCTGCTGACCGAGATCGAGCAGACGACGCCGTAGCCGGCGGCCGGCTCACGCCAGGAACGACGTGAGCCGGCCGAGCTGCTCGGCGGTCGCGCGGAAGGCGTCCAGGTGGGTGCCGTGGCCGGTCACCACGAGCCGCGCGCCCGGCATGACCTCGGCTAGCCGCCGGGCCACCGCCGGGTGCGCGGTGGAGTCGTTCTCGCTGGTGACCACCAGCGCGGGCCGGGACACGGCCGCGGCGGTGCGTCGGGAGTCCCAGCGCATGGTGGCCCCGGTGAGCCGGGCGTAGCGGTAGAACAGCTCGGTGGTGGCGTAGGGCCGGACCACCAGCGGGCCGACCCGGTCCGGCACGCCGGTCATCGGCCCGCTGGTGAGTCGGTCGCGCAGCCACGCGGCGGTGTCCCGCGACTCACCGGCAAGGCCCACCAGCGCGCGCAGGTTGGCCTCGTGGTCGGTCCGCGGCACCTCGGCGCCCAGCTCCAGAGCGGGATGCCACAGGCTCAGGGAGACGATCCGACCGGGCCGCCGCGCCGCCACCTCCAGCGCCACGGTGGCGCCGCCGCAGATTCCCATCAGGTGCACCGGGCCGGTGGTCAGCTCGTCCAGCAGCGCGAGAAGATCCCCGGCCTGGTCGCTCACCTCGGATCCGCGCCGGTCGAAGTCCGCCGGATCGTCGATCCGCTCGCTGGTCCCGCGCGTCTGGCCGATCAGGCAGCGGTGCGACGGACTCAAGGCGCGCAGCCAGGGCAGCGACAGCCGATAGCTCATGGACGGTGGCGGCGAGATCAGCACCCAAGGTGCCCCGACGGGACCGACTTCCACCGCGGTGAGGACGGTGTCGTCCGGGCGGCGCACCGCGTGCACCCGACTTCCGGCGTTCTCGTCGTCGTACCGGCGCTTGGCCTCGGCGACCGCATCGGGGATCGCGCCGGGACGCAGGTCGGCCAGCGCCGGCGAGCGCTGCGCGCGCTGGATCTCGGCGCCCATCGCGACGAGGGCGAAATCCCGGTCCGTCGGCCGCGCGTCGAAGCTGAGCGGCACGCGCAGGGCCCGGCACACGGCGGCGACGAGTTCCGGCACCCGGTCGCAGGCGTCCGGGTAGAGCGCGAACGGGCCGACCTGGTCAGTCAGAGCCTCCACCTGGGACACCGCCTCGACCAGGTCGGCCAGCGCGGCCTGGCGGTCCGCGGTGATCGTGGTCAAGAGGGCCTCAGCGGCTGCGTCGAGGTGGCGCTGTGCCGTGCGGCCCGGGCCAGGTGGCGTACCGTGACCGCGCCCTCGACGTTCCGCGGGTCGATGTCCGCGCCGAGCTCGCGGCTGGCCACCGCGATGATCCGGACGATCGACAGCGACGTCCCGCCGCACTGCAGGAGGTCGTCGTCGACCGTGAGGCCGGGCCGGGCGAGAACGTCGCGCGCGATGTCGAGCAGGGGCTCGTGGTCGCCGCTCATCGATCCGTCCCGGGGGCGGGCAACGCGGCCAGGTCGTAGTCGTCGGTGGCTGTTCGCGGCAGCCGCTCCACCGGCACCACGCTCCGCGGGATCAGGTACGCCGGCAGATGGGTCACCAGGCGCTGCCGCAGCCGACCGAGGTCGAGCATCGAGCCGTCGCAGACCACGTACGCCGCGAGGGCGGCTTCGCCGGCGGCGTCGCGGTACGGGGTCACCACCGCGTCCCGCACGTCGGGAAGGTCGCGCAGCACCGCGACGGTCTCCAAGGGATCCGCGCCCGGGACGCCGGCGAACTCGAGCAGGCCGTCCGGCCGGCGGCGTACGAGGTCCGGGGCGCGTACGGCGTCCACCCACAGCTCGGCGACCTCGCCGGCGGCGGCCCGTCGCCCGGCCGGATTGTGCAGGGCGACCGAGCGGCCGGCGGAGGCGCTGCCGAGCGGCACCCGCAGCGGCGCCGCGGTCGGCGACCAGTCCTCAGGCACCTCGTAGCGGGCGATCGGCACCCCGTCGGCACCGGGCCGGTAGAGCGCGACGAACCGGCAACCGGGCGCCAGCCGCCGCACCAGCTCGACGTCGTGCGCGGTGAGGTCGCCTCGATTGTCCAGGTACGCGTACCGCAGACCCGGCAGGCTGCCGGGTCGCGGCGCCAGCGTGCGCAGCAGCGGCGCGGCCAGGTAGACCGCGGTCGCCCCGGTGTCGCGCAACCAGGTCTCCAACACTCCGGGGTCGCCGGCCGTCCGGGCGTCGGCGACGACCAGGGCGGCACCGCCGGAGAGCGCGTCGGACAGAGCGCACATCAGCAGGCCGGGGTCGGCGCCGGTGACGGCGATCGTGCCGGCGCCCGGTTTCGCCCGCTCGGCGGCCAGCCGCTCCGCGACCGCGCTCGCCTCGGCGAGGTGCCGGTTTGCCACCACGAGGCGGTCCGGCTCCGCGAGGCCCAGCGACCGCGCCGGCGACCGGGTCGCCGGTGCCGGATCGCGCGGGTCGGCCAGCTCGTACTCGAGGAGGCCGCGGGACGGATCGTCGGCCGCCGCCGCGAGCAGTGCCCTCAGCTGGTCGAGCAGGGCTCGCATCGCCTCGCCCGCGAAGCGTTCCGCGTGATAGCTCAGGTCGAGCCGGTAGTTGTCGCCGTTGTGGTGCACATCCAGGTTGAGGTCGAACTTGCTGGGCTGCGCCGGGTCCTCGGCCGCCCGCACCGCGATGCCGGGCAGCTGCCACGCGTCCTCGGCACTCTCGATCATGTTCAGCAGCACCTGGAACAGCGGCGTGCGCGCCGGGTCGCGCACCGCCTGCACCGCCTTGACCAGGACCTCGAACGGCGTCTGGCCGTGGTTGACGTACCCGTCCACGGCCGTGCCCCGCACCCGCCCGAGGACCTCGGCGAACGACGGGTCGCCGGCCAGCACGACGCGCAGCGGAACGGTGTTGACGAAGAGCCCGGCCAGGCCGCCGGTGCCGGCCGCGGCGCGGGTGTTCACCGGGACGCCGACGACCACGTCCACCTGGCCGGACCAGCGACGCAACACGGTTGCCAGGGCCGCGAGCATGGCCATGAACGGCGTCACGCCGTGCACGCGGCACAGCTTGTGCAATGCGGCCACCTCGTCCGCGCCAAGGGCGACGCTGACCTTGCCGCCGACCGTCTCCTGGGCCGGCCGGCGGCGACGGGCGGTGGGCAGGGCGAGTGCGGGCGGCGCTCCGGCGAGCGCGGTACGCCAGTACGCGAGCGGCTCGGCCAGGTTCTCGGCGACCATCGTGGTGCGCTGCCAAACCGCGTAGTCGCGGTACTGGACGGGCAGCGGCGCCAGCCCGGCCCGCTCCGGGTCACCACCTGCTCGGTAGAGCACGGACAGTTCGCCCAGGATGACGCCGACCGACCAGGCGTCGGCGATGAGATGGTGGATGGTCATGCTGAGCAGGTATTCGTCCGGCGCCACCCGCACCAGCAGGCAGTGGAACAACGGCCCGGCCGCCGTGTCGAACGCCGTACCGGCCTGGCTGTCGGCGAGCCGCTCGGCCGCCGCGACCGCCCCGGCGCCGAGCCCGGTGAGATCATCGACGGCCAGCTGCCGGCCCTCGCCCGGCTCGGCCACCCGCTGCACCGGCAGTCCGCGTACCAGCGGGAACGTCGTACGCAGGCTCTCGTGCCGGGCGATGACGGCCCGGAAGCTGCGGTCCAGCGCCGGTACGTCGAGCGGGCCGCTCAGCCACTGCCGCCCGTGCACGTTGTACGCGACGGCGGCCTTGACCTGGCACTCCAGCCAGATCCGCTGCTGCTCGTACGAGAGCAGCGGTGGCGCGTCCGGCGAACGGCGCGGAATGACGTCGGCGGCGCCGGCCGACACCGCCCGCGGCAGCGCGGCCGCGAGGTCTGCCAGCCGGGAGTTGTCGAAGACCAGGCGCAGCGGCAGGCTTTGCCGCGCCCGTTGACGCAGCCGGCTGAGCACCTCCCCGGCCTTCAGGGAATCGCCGCCCAGATCGAAGAAGTCGTCGTGGCGCCCGACCGTCTCGAGGTCGAGAACCTCCCGCCAGACCTGCGCGACCAGTTCCTCGTCGTCGCCGCGCGGCGGTTCGCCACCCACCGCGACCGGCGCGTCCGGAGCCGGGAGCGCCCGCCGGTTCACCTTGTCGTTCGGGGTGCGCGGCAGCGCGTCCAGGAGGACCAGGCTGCCGGGGACCATCACGACCGGCAACGTGCGGCGCAGGTAGGCGCGTACGTCACCCAGATCGGGTCCGCCTGCCTCGCGGCTGGTCAGGTAACCAACGAGCCGGCCGTCCCGCAGGGCGACCACCGCCTCGCTCACCGCCGGGTGCCGCTGCAGGACCGTCTCGACCTCGCCGAGCTCGATCCGCTGCCCGCGCACCTTGACCTGGAAGTCGCGGCGGCCCAGGTACAGCAGCGATCCGTCGGACCGGTACCGCGCGATGTCGCCGGTCCGGTACATCCGTTCCCCCGCCGTCGCCGTGAACGGGTCGGCGACGAACCGGGAGGCGGTCAGGCCGGGCTGGTTCAGATAGCCGAGGCTGAGGCGGCGACCCGCGAGGTAGAGCTCGCCGACCGCGCCCACCGGGACCTGCCGGAGCGCCTCGTTGAGCAGGTAGCAGCGGCCGTTGTCGATCGGGCCGCCGATCGGCGGAGGCTGTTCGCCCGGGTGCAGCAACGCCAGCGTCGAGTGGGTGGTGTCCTCGGTGGCGCCGTAGAGGTTGAGGACCGCGTCGAGGTGACCCGCCGCGTAGAGGTCATCGCCGAGCGTTCCGGTGACCGCCTCGCCGGCCAGACAGACCACCCGGGTGCTGGAAGGCAGAGCGTCGGCGGCGACGAGCGCGCGGACCGCCGACGGGACCGCACAGATCATCGTCACGTCCACCGCGTCGGCGAGCAGCGACAACGCGTTGTCGACCAGCACCACGGTCCCGCCCGCGCATAGCGGGACGAAGAACTCGAAGGCCGAGACGTCGAAGGAGACCGAGGTCGAGCCCAGGACGCGCGCGAGCTGCTCGGCCGGGAACGTGCGCTTGCTCCAGAGCACCATGGCCACGGCGTTGCGATGGGTGAGCAGCACGCCTTTCGGGCGTCCGGTCGAGCCGGAGGTGTAGAGCACGTACGCCACCCGCTGCGGCGGCACCGGCCCGGCCGCCGGCGCGGAGGTCGGCTGCCCGTCGAGCGCGGCGAGGTCCGCGTCGGTCACGATCGTCCGCACCCGGCTGTCGCGCACCATGTAGTCGGTGCGGTCGGCCGGGTACGCGGGGTCGAGCGGCATGTACGCCGCGCCGGCCTTCATGATGCCCAGCATCGCCACGGCCAGGTCCACGGATCGACCGAGCCGCATGCCCACGATGTCCTGCGCCTCGACGGCTCGTCCGCGCAGGTAATGGGCGAGCTGGTTGGAACGTTGATCCAGCTCCCGATAGGTCAGCCGACGCCGGCTGTCCTCGATCGCGATCGCGTCCGGCGTACCGGCTGCCTGTGTGGTGAACAGCTCGGTCAGGCTCAGGTCCGGGTCGTCGACGCGGTCGCCGAGCACCCATCCGGCGAGGAGATCACGCTCCTCACCGGTGAGCGGGTCGAGCCGGTCGATCGGCCGGTCCGGGTCGGCGAGCGCGCGGGCCAGAAGCACCGGCAGACGGTCGGCCATCCGGGTCGCCGTCGTCGGGTCGTACGTGTCCGCGTTGTAGTCCCAGGCACCCCAGAGTCCGCCGCGCTCGCGCCACAGCTGCAGGTCGACGTCGTAGCGGATACCGGGCCGAGTCACCGCGACCTGCTCGAGCGGCGCGCCGGCCAGCGTGGGTACGCCCCAGTCGCCCTGGAACGCGATGCTGGCCCGGACCAGGGCACCGCCCACGTTGCGGCCCGGTGCCAGCGCCGCGACCAGATCCTCGAACGGCACGCCGCGATGGGCGAGAGCGGCCATCAGGGTGTCCCGCGCGCGGCGCACGACCGTACGGAAGGACGGCCGCCCACTCAGGTCGGTGCGCAGCACGAGCAGGTCGGAGAGCAGGCCCACCGCGCCGTGCCGACCGGGCCCGGACCGGCCCGCCTCGGGCGAGCCAATCGCGAAATCGGTCTGTCCGCTGTGGTGTGCGAGCAGGAGCTGGAACGCCGCGAGTACCACGGTGAACAGGGTCGTACCCTCGCGCCGGGCCAGCTCATCGGCGGCGGCGACGACCTCCGGCGGCACGGCCACGGGCGCCGAGCCACCGCGGAAGGTGGCGTCCGGGGGGCGCGGTCGGTCGGTCGGCAGATCCAGCTCGGGCAGGCCGGCGAGGTGGGTCAGCCAGTAGTCGAGGGCCGGCGCGGCGACCGGCGCCGGGGCCGCGCCCGGCGCCACCCCGGTCAGGTTCCCGCGGTACGCGTCGTCCAACTCGCCCAGCAGCACCCGCATCGAGCCGCCGTCGCACACCAGGTGGTGGGCCGCGAAAAGGAGCAGCCGCTCGTCGTCGGCCAGCCGGTAGCCGTACACCCGCACCAGCGGCCCGGCGGCGAGGTCGAACGGCTCGGTCGCGGCGCGCGCGGCCCGGTCGAGCGCGGTCGCCCGGCGCCGGTCCGGCGGCAGGTCACGCAAATCGGTCCAGCGGACGGCGAGGGTGGCGTCGTCCGCGATGACCCGAACCGGGCCGTCGTCGCCGTCGACGAACGTGCCGCGCAGCACCGGATGCCGGCGGTACAGCAGGGACAGCGCCGAGTCGAGCCGGTCCTCGTCCAGCGGCCCCGCGTGCCGGGCGCCGAAACGCAGGTTGAAGACGGCGGTGCCGGGGCGGAGCCGCTCGAAGACGAGGATGCCACGCTCCGTCTTCGATACCGGGCCCGGCCCGGCGGCGGGCGGCGCCGCGTCGCGGTTCCCGGCTCGCCAACGCCGCACCAGGTCACGTCCGACCGAAAGATCCACCATCACACGACCCCCGCGCCGTTCTCCGCCATCAGCACGCGATCGCGTACGAGGGTGGGTGGGTGGCCCGCACCGAGCCACTCGAGCATGAGCGCGTCCGCCACGCCCTCCGGCGACGGCACGGCGAGAATCGCCTCCAGCGGCACCGGCAGGCCGACCGCCTGTTCCAGCACGGCGGCCGCCTCCGCGGCGCGGATCGAATCGACACCGAGATCGGCGAGATCGTCGGTGGGCCGGCAGGCATCCGAGTCGCAGACCGCGGCGAGGATGCCACAGACCAGACCGGTCAGCTCGGCGGTCGCAATCGCCCGGTTCATACCGTCGGCCAGCGACCCGAGCACGGCCTGATCGCTCACCACTGCGCTCTCGAACGCGCCGGCCAGCAGCGCCTCCCGGGCGGCCGAGCGCCGCACCTTCCCGCTCGACGTACGCGGCAGCGAACGCGGCGGAAGCAGCACGACAAGCCCGAGGCGCAGGCCGGTCCCGGACAGCACCGCCGCGCGCACCTCGGCCGCCAGCGCCTCGTCACGCGTGCTGTGCGCCTCGAGCAGCAGCACCGGCACCGGCTCGGGCCCGGTGTCGACCAGGAACGCCGCGGCCGTACGGCCGGTCCGGCCGACCGCGTCGAGCGCGGCGGCCTCCACGTCGACCGCGTGGTGGTTGACGCCGCGGAAGACGAGGACGTCCTTGACCCGTCCGCTCACGAACAACTCGCCACCGCGTATGTAGCCGATGTCGCCGGTACGCAGCAGTCGCGCCCCGTCCAGGTCGCCGAAGAGGTCGCCCGGGTCGCCACCGAGGTAGCCCGGGGTCACGGCCGGACCGGCGATCCAGATCTCGCCCGGTTCGCCCTCGCCGACCGGCCGCAGGTGTTCCGGGTCGACGATGACCACCCGCTGATCGCGTACGGGGGTGCCGCAGCTGACCGCGCCGGACGCCGCACCGGACGGGCCGGACCAGTGCCCCGCGCTGACCATCAGGGTCGCCTCGGCGAGCCCGTAGCAGGGTAGGAACGCCTGCGCCCGGAAGCCGGCCGGGCCGAAGCGGCTCGCGAACTCGGCCATCGTGCGGTGCCGGACCGTCTCGCCGCCGCTGAACGCCACGCGCCACCGGGACAGGTCGAGATCGGCGAGGTCGTCGTCGTGCCGCGCCCGGTGCACGCACAGGTCGTACCCGAAGTTCGGGCCGCCGGAGTGCGTGGCGCCGGTTTCGCTGATCTGCCGCAGCCACTGCAGCGGCGCCTTGAGGAACACGCCGGGGTCCATGATCCGGATCGGGATGCCGGCCGCCATCGGAGTGAGCAGACCACCGACGAGCCCCATGTCGTGGAACGGCGGCAGCCACGTCACCGCGCGGGACTCGGCGTCGAGGGCGAACCGTTCGGCGATCGCCACCGTGTTGGCGGCGAGACTGTCGTGCCGGACCAGGACGCCTCTAGGCCGGGCCGTGCTCCCGGACGTGTACTGCACGATTGCCACGTCGGACCCGGCGACGGGCCGTGGCGGCGCCGGCGTCGTGCCATCCGCCTCCGCGCCCGGCACGGCCACCACCGCCGGAACCTCGATCTCCGGGTACGTCTGAGACGCGATGACCAGGGTCGGGGCGGCGTCCGCGACCATGCCGGCCAGCCGGGCCCGGTCGGGCCGGGAGTACGGTCCGACCGGGAAGGCCGGGATCAACGGCCGGCCGGAGAGCAACCCGGCGAAGACGGCGACGACATAGTCGAGTCCCGGCGGGTACGCGAGCAGAACCGGTGCGGCGCCGGCCATGGCCAGTTCCGCCGCGAGCGCCGAGGCCCGGGCCGCCACCTGGGCGTAGGTGAGACTGCTCGAGCCGCCGAGCGAATCGACGGTGTCGTACGCGACGATGTCCGGCGTACGCTCCGCCCGGTCGAGCAGAATGCCGGTCAGCAGTTCGGGGTGGACGGCCACGCGTTCACCCCCGCGCGGCGGCGCGACGGGCGCTCCGCGGCAGGATGTCGGTCCAGTTCGCCTCGACGTAGTCCAGGCAGGCCTGCCGCCCGGCCGTGCCGAAGACCGCACGCCACCCCGCCGGTACAGCCAGCTCGGCCGGCCAGAGTGAATGCTGCTCCTCGTCGTTGACGAGTACTTTGAACATGCCTTCGGGGTCATCGAACGGGTTCACGGCTCCGGTCCCCTATCTGCTCCGCTGCCGGTCAGATCCACTGTGCAGTCAAGCTATCGGCCCGGAGACGGCCGTTACTGTCACGTGAATCAAGGACAGCCCCGAGCAGCGGGGCCCCGTGCGGGAGATCAGCCGGTCTGCGCGTCGAGGTCACGCACGGCGAAACGCAGGTGCTCCCACTCCTCGTTGAGGATCACCTGCAGACCGTGCAGCACCGGCTCCTCGTGCTCCGGCGACCACGCGGTCACCCGCGGTTCGGCCAGAAGCTCAGGTGTCACGGTCGCAATGAAGTCGCGCACCATGGCCCGCCGCCCGGCACGCACCTCGAGCACGTCGGCGAAGGACGGTCGCTCAGCGGTGAACAACGACATGTCAAAGCCGTCGCTCGCGTATTCGTTGTGTGGCTGCCCGAGCGGATGGAACGGCCGCGGCAGCCGCAGGATCGACTTGCCCAGCCACGCGTCGGTGACGAAAACCAGGTGCCGCACCGTCTGCGCGAACGACCACTCGCCGTCGACCGAGACCTCGACGCTGCCCTCCGGCATCGCTCGCGCTCGCTCGACCGCGGCTGCCCACGCCCGTTCCGCCGCGGCCCACGCGGCGCCCAGTTCGGCCGGATCCGCCGCCCGCCGGAGCTCGCGCCCCGGAAACCGGCGGTTGACCTCCGCCTCCACGAACGGCACCACATCGACGCCGTTGACCATGAGGGCACAGCCCGTCAGCCAGGGAGCGTCGATCTCCATGCCGCGCACGTCACCGCCACGCACGACGGCACCGGCGAGCGTCGACCGCTCGAACCGAGCACCTCGCAGGTCCTCGTCGACGAACCTCGTCACCTCGTCTTCGGCCATCGCCCACCCCTTCGGTCACCGACGCGGACGATGCTAACGCCCAGGTATGGTATGACAAACGGTGCGCCCCCGCGCGTTCTGCCCGATGCCCTCGTCCCTGGCAGTCCCGGGCCAGCGCGAACGTCAGGTGGTCGAACACCTCCATCGCCACCCGGCCGTACAGCCGGATCAGCCGGACAGGAAGACCTGCAGGACGCCAAGCGGCTGCCTCACATCCGGCACCGCCACGCAGAGATCACGATCTACGGCTGGAGTACTTTCGGGGGGCGATTCAAAACCGGAAGAGGCCCTGACCAGCAGACATGCTGGTCAGGGCCTCTTTCTGAGCCGCCTGACGGAATCGAACCGTCGACCTACGCATTACGAGTGCGTCGCTCTAGCCGACTGAGCTAAGGCGGCAACGTTCAAGGAGTCTACGGCATCCCCGGGTGGGATCTCCCGCGGGTTACCGCCCGCGGCGTCCGATTCTTGTCGGGGGACCCGACTAATGTGCCGGGAGTGAGTGATGATCGGCGATCTCTTCGGCACGGGCCGCCCCGGCCGCGCAGCATGGACCCGCTGGAGCTGGGGTTCACCCCGCAGCGGCCGGTGCCCTGGCTGGCGCCGCTCCAGCTGATCCGCACCGGGCTGCAGACGCTCGGTGCTCTGCTCTTCGGGGCCTACCTCGACAAACGCGAGCTGCAGAACTCGCTCGAGGGCAACTGGTTCGACCATTCCCGCACGGCCGACGGGGAGATCTGGCTCGACTTCGTGGCCGACCTGGGCGACGGGTTCCACCCGACCTATTCGGTGGCCTACGCTCTGGCGCTGCCTGAGCTGGAGATCGAGGGCGGCGAGCGGCTCCCGCGGGGCCGGTTACTGCTGATGGGCGGCGACGAGACGTACCCGGTGGCCAGCGGCAACAACTACGAGAACCGCACCAAGGGCCCCTACCGCTCGGCGCTGCCCGAGGCGCCCGCCGGTTCACCGCAGCCGGTGCTGTTCGCGCTGCCCGGCAACCACGACTGGTACGACGGCTTGACCGCATTCCTCCGGCTTTTCGCGCGCCGGAAGGACGGGCACATCGGCGGATGGCGCACCGAGCAGCGACGGTCCTACTTCGCGGTCCGCCTGCCCGCCGACTGGTGGCTGTTCGCGATCGACGAGCAGTTCGAGGCGTACATCGACGATCCCCAGCTGCTCTACTTCGAGAGGGCGGCGCGCGAGATCAAGCCCGGCGACCGGGTCATCCTGATGACACCGTCACCGAAGTGGGTCAAGGCGGCCGAGGACCCCGAGGTCTACGACGCGATCGACTACTTCATCCGCATGATTCTCGAGCCGCGCGGTGCCGACGTGCGGGTGCTGCTCTCCGGCGACCTCCACCACTACGCGCGCTATCACCGGCCCGACCGTGAGCTGCTGACCTGCGGAGGCGGCGGGGCCTACCTGCTGGCCACCCACCAACTGCCTGAGCAGCTGACCGTGCCGGCCGAGGGCACGCTGACCCGCAACCACAGCGAGAGCAAGAAATACGACCTGGTCGCCCGCTACCCCGACAAGGCGACCTCGAGACGGATGAGCTGGGGCGTGTTCCGGCGCGTGCCGACCCGCAACCCGGGCTTCGCCACCATGCTCGGCATCATCCAGACGCTGACCATGCTGGCGGTAGCCGGCGCGACCAGCCAGGGCGGCAACATCCAACGGCTGTTCAGCATCCCGCTGATCATCATGCTGGGGCTCATCATGGGCGGCACGATCCTGTTCGCCCAGCCCCCGAAGGCGAGCGCACCGAAACACGTACGCCATTGGGTCATCGGCATCCTCAACGGCGCGGCCCAGATCGGGCTGGCGGTACTGGGCGCCTGGGCCTGGACCAACCTGCCGCCACACAACTGGGCCTGGCCCGGGCCGTTGGTCGTGGCGGTGGTGGTCTACGGACCGATCATCGGCTTCCTGTCCACCCAGCTGATGGCGCTCTACCTACTGATCGCCGGCCTGTGGTTCGACGTCAACGTCAACGAGTTGTTCGCCGGGCAGGGCATCGAAGACGCCAAGAGCTTCCTGCGGATGCACGTGGCAACCGACGGCACGCTCACGATCCACCCGCTCGGCATCGACAAGATCTGCCGCGACTGGGTGGCCGACCCCGACGCCGAAGCGCATATGCCCTGGCTAAGACCCCGAAAACCCTACACGGTGAGGCGCATCGAGCCGCCCGTCGTCGTACCCCCGCCGCCGGCGGCTCCGCCCGCCGGCGCAACCCTCGGTGGTTCTTCGCCGGCCGGCGCTTCCGCTTCCGGCGGTACGCCGGGAGACCGCGCCCCAAACGCGCAGCCGTAGCACCCGCTGCTTCGGGAGGCGCCGGCACAGAGGCCGTCAGCTGTAGCGCTCCTCGTGGCTCTGGCGGGGACCGCACACCGAGGCTCGGCTGCACGAGCAGCGGGAGCCGTCGGTGTCGAGGCGAACGACGACCGCGTCCTTCGGCACGCTGTGTGCGACCACCCGGCCATCACCCTCGGGTGTGGTGACCCGGGAGCCGACCGCCGGAGCCGACTCCTGAAATTTCGTATATAGGGGATGTTCGTACTTCAGGCAACACATGAGCCGGCCGCAGGCGCCCGAGATGCGGAGCGGGTTGAGCGGCAGGTCCTGGTCCTTGGCCATGCGGATGGTGACCGGCTCGAAGTCGGTCAGGAAGGTGGCGCAGCACAGGTCGCGGCCGCACGAGCCGATGCCGCCCTGCACCCGGGCCGAGTCACGGGCCGAGAGCTGCCGGAGCTCGACCCGGCAGTGCAGGGTCGCGCCCAGATCCCGTACGAGGGAGCGGAAGTCGACCCGATGGGGCGCGGTGAAATAGATCGTCGTGCGCGCGCCACCCGAACCGCCCTGCTCGAGGACATGGTCGACGGCGACGACCTTCATCGGCAGCTCGTGCGCCTTGATCAGCTTTTTGGCGGCGACCTTGGCCTCGGCCTTGCGCTTGCGCAGCAACTCGTCGCGGCGCAGATCGCTGTCATCGGCGAGGCCGGCGACCTTCGGAAAGCCGCTCGTGTCCTCATCGACCCACTGTGCGGCCCAGACACACTCGGCCACCTCGGGCCCGTCGTCGGTCGGCACGAGCACCCGGTCCCCTACCTGCGGGGCGAAGTTGCCCGGATCAAGGTAGTAAAGGCGGCCGTACCGGTTGAAGCTGACCGCGCACAGCATTCCCATGCACCCACCCTACGACTCCCCTCCGGCTGCACCAAATGCCTGTTTTGGGGTACCCGCCGGGGTTGTCGTATAGATACGACGCAACCGCCCAGATTGACCGTCGTTGGCAGACCCGTAGACGCCGCTCACACGGCCCACCTCCGGAGGGAACTGCCATGACGCCCGCCAGATCACTGGCCGCCAGTGTCATCGCGCTCGGATTCGCGAGCTCGCTCACCGCACCAACGCCCGCCTTCGCGGCGCCCGGTCCCTGCGAACGGGCCCAAAACTATGCCGCCCAGTCGGGTGCGGAGATGCTTCGGATCGACCGGCTCGCGTGGCACACGAGCTCGGATCCGGAGCGGCCTTCGATCAAGTCGTCGCATTCCTCCGATCCGTCGCCCTCGCCTTCGGGCCGCTCGCGCGGGGAGAGCGAGTCGGCGACGGACACCGCCAACGGACTGCTGGGATCGGATGCCAACCTCACCGGGGGCGACTTCGGGAACAGCGGACAGGGAGTGACCGGGTTCCTGAGCGGGACCGGCGATCTCCTGAAGTCGATCACCAACGGCGGGGTCACGGCGCCGCTCGGCGCGGTCGGCGGGGGCGGCCAGGGCAGAGGCGGCCAGGGCAGAGGCGGCCAGGGCGGAGGCGGACCGGTCGAGGGGAAGTCGGGCGGTCCGTCGTCGTCCTCGGTCGCCGGTGTCGGCCTCGGGGAGACCAAGACCGCGATGATCGCCGACGCCCGCACCAATGCGGTGGCGATCGGCCGGATCGTCGACGGCGAGGGCTCCCTGAGCAAGCCGCTGATCCAGTCGGCGCCGCCCAACTCGGCCGACGCCTCGCGGCACACGCCCTCCGGTTCGGTCGGGCCGCTCGGCTTCGGCGCCGGCGACCTGGGCGCGCACGCCAAGTGGGACGCGGCGATGGCCTGCGGGAACGCCGCCGGGGAGGTTGCGCACTCGTCGGCGTCGCTGAAGTACGTCGACCTGTTCCATCTGCTCCACGCTTCGAACAACATCTCGAGCCTCAGCTCGACCTCCATGTCGCGTGACGGCAGCGAGCCGCGCTCGGTGGCCGCAGCCACCATCGACGCCGGCAAGCTGACCCTGGCCGACGGCAAGATCAAGCTCCAGGTGCTCGAGCAGCCGGCCCTGACCGCGAGCATCGGCACCACCACCGGCGGCGAGGTCGCCTACCAGCCGCCCAAGGTCAAGGTCACCTGGCCGGGCGGCAAGTCCAAGACCCTGACGGCCGCCGGCGACTCGGTCGACATCTCGCTCGGCGCCGGCGAGCACTCCTCCGAGTCGGCCTCACTCAGCGCGTTGCCGAAGCTCGACGGCCTGCTGCCGACCTCGGCGCTGCCGTTGCCGAGCATTCCCGGCTTGCCCTCACTGGCCACGCCGGACACCGAGTCGGCCCCGGCCGTCACCAGCGGCGTCACGGTCCGGATCTCGCTGGGCGACGTGCGGCGGGCCACCAAGGCCCACGCCATCGCGGCCAAGGCCTCCGCGATCAAGATCGCCATCAGCGAGGGTTGCACCGCCGACAAGTCGGGCGACAGCAAGGACGACCACAAGTCGGACCGACGCGGCAACGACGGGTACGGCGACCTCAGCTCGACGGTCGTCGCTCAGATGAGCCTCGGCCTGCTCGAAGCCGCCGTGGTCGCTCCCGAGGCCGCTCACCACAACGCCGGCGCCGGCGCCTCGGCCGCCCTGCCGATCACGGGTCCGCAGGCCGGCCTGATCGCCGCCGGCGGCCTCGGCCTCCTGGTCGCCGGCGGAGCCGCCCTCCTGGCCGGCCGCCGTCGCCGCCGCACCGTCACCTAGTCACCCACCTAGTCACCACTGGTTCCCCCACCGTGAAGGGCCGAGCCCAAGCTCGGCCCTTCACGCTGTGGATGAACCCAGGGCGGGAGGGAAACCCGCCGCGCTCGACTGTGGACAACGCTCG